>CAJMOS010000093.1 GCA_905215015.1 uncultured bacterium
TCTTCGATGTGAACGACGGCGGAGGGGTACGGTTCAACGACTACTGGATCGACACTGGCAATTCGAAGCTGGTGATGGACATGGCGCAGTCGGTGGACCTTGACGTGACGGAGGACCTGGAGAGGGGCATGGCGAGAAGCACGCTCGGCGCCTTTGACGTGGCCGAACTGGGCCAGGCCAAAGGGAACATGGACAAGGTGCAGGCGTTCCTTTTGCAGACGGGCTACCTGACCATCGACCGGGTGGACGACGCGAAGGGGCTGTACTACCTGAGGATGCCGAACCGGGAGGTGGCGGACGCCTATGACGGGAGCCTGCTGGAGCGCCTGCGCAAGGAACCGGTCGAGCACGACCTGGGGGACATGTGCGACGCGCTGAAGGCGGGGGATACGGAGTGGTACATGGAGATACTCGCGTCGTTTTTTGCCGGCATCCCCTATATGGACGGCAGGAAGAAGGAAGCGGACTACGCGTTGGTGATGGCGGCTCTTGCGCGGCTGATGCGCAGGCAGGTGAGCGCGGTGGCCGAGGAGCGTACGGGCGAGGGACGGATCGACCTTGTGGTGAAGACGGACAGGCATGTGTACGTGATGGAGTACAAGGTGGACAAGACTGCCGAGACCGCACTTGCTCAGATCAAAGCCAAACACTATGCCGACAAGTTCCGCCTGGAGAAGGGAAAGACAATCCACCTGCTTGGCATCGCCTTCAGCTCTACCGGACACACCGTGCAGGACTGGAAGGAAGAGGTCCTTGCCTGAAAGAAATACGTACACGCAGACCTCTTCCGTGTCGAAGCCTTTTCCTTACTTGCTGTGCCGTGCCTTCAGGCGGGCAGCCACATCCTCGATGGTATGGCCCTTTACCGAAAGCAATACCATCAAATGGTAGACCAAGTCGGAACATTCGCCGAGGAAATCCTCGTCATCGTCGTCTTTGCTGGCGATGATGGTCTCTACCGCCTCCTCGCCCACCTTCTTGGCAATCTGGTTCAGGCCGCGCTTGAACAAATGGTCGGTGTAAGAACCAGGTACCGGGTTCTGCTTGCGGTCCTCAATCACCTTTCCAAGCGTCTGCAGGAAGAGAATCGGGTCCTCTCCCGCACTCTTGTTGTCCTCTCCGAAGCAGGTGTCCTGTCCGGTATGGCAGACCGGTCCGGTAGGAACCGCCTTGATCAAAAGCGTGTCCCTGTCACAATCAGGGATGATTTCCCTGACTTTCAGGAAGTGGCCGCTGGTCTCCCCTTTGGTCCAGAGTTTCTGACGGGTACGGGACCAGAAGGTCACCAGGCCTTTCTCCTGGGTAATCCTCAAGGACTCCTCGTTCATATACCCCAGCATCAGCACCTTGCCGGTCTGCGGATCCTGGATAATGGCAGGCACCAGGCCATTGCCCTTGGCAAAATCAAGTTCCATAGCTTACATCCTCATCGGAATCCCGCTTGCAGCGAGATATGTCTTCAAATCGTGCATGTCCACCTCATGGAAGTGGAAAATCGAGGCGGCGAGCGCCGCGTCGGCCTTCCCCTTGGTGAAGACATCCCGGAAATGTTCCCTGTTGCCCGCGCCCCCGCTGGCTATGACGGGAATGGAGACCGCTTCACTTACCGCACGGGTCAGGTCGATGGCGAAGCCATCCTTCGTCCCGTCGTGGTCCATGCTGGTCAGAAGTATCTCGCCGGCGCCCCGGTCCTCAACCTCTTTCACCCATTCCATGACTGGTTTACCGGTCGGAGTGCGGCCGCCATCCACGTAGACCTCCCAGCCACCCGCCAAAGAGGGATTGCTCCTCGCATCGACCGCGCAGACGACACACTGGGAACCAAAACGGCGGGACAGGCGGTCGAGCAAGCCAGGATTCCTGACCGCTTTGCTGTTGACCGAAATCTTGTCCGTACCAGCGTCAAGAAGACGAGCCACATCGTCATCGCAGGAAATCCCCCCACCCACGGTAAAAGGAATGTTGATCCGCTCGGCAATCCTGCGCACCAATTCCGCAAAGGTCTTCCGACCCTCGATGGTCGCGGTGATATCCAGGAAGACCAGTTCGTCCGCACCAACTGCCGAGTAGGCAGCGCCAAGCTCGACCGGATCCCCGGCATCACGAAGCCCGACAAAGTTGATGCCCTTCACCGTACGTCCGTTCTTGACGTCCAGGCAAGGAATAATCCGTTTAGCCAGCATGTTCGACCTCCTTCAGCTCCTCAGGAGTGAACCGACCCTCCAGAAGGGCTTTGCCCACCACCACTCCGTAGAGCCCAGCTTGCTGCAGGGCGCGGATGTCATCCAGGCTGGAGACACCCCCGCTTGCGATGAAGCGGGCCGTGGGAAAGCGCTTCACCAGACGCTCGTACAAACCGATCGAGGGACCGCCAAGCATTCCATCACGGGCGATATCCGTGGAAAGGAACAAGTCCAGTCCGTGCCCCAGATAAAAGGAACAGAGCTCTTCGACGCTCGTATCCGTCACAACCTTCCATCCATTGGTGGCGATCCTGCCATCCTTGCTGTCGCAACCGATGATCAAATGGCCGGGCCCATACTTCTTTGCCCAGGACAGGACCGCGTTCCGGTCCTGCACGGCAACAGAGCCACAGGTGACCATCTGCGCGCCGGCATCCAGCGCCTCGCGCAGGTTGGCCTCGTCCTTGATTCCTCCGCCGAAATCGACGACCAGACGGGTCTGGCTGCAGATTGCCTCGAGCACCTTCAGGTTCTCGATCCTCCCCCCTTTGGCACCATCCAGATCGACCAGGTGCAGCCGCTTGAAGCCGGCCGCCTCGTAGCGCTTGGCTATTTCAAGCGGAAGACCGTATTGCTTGCTCTGCCCGTAGTCCCCTTGGACGAGCCGGACACAGGTTCCGCCAATCAGGTCGATGGCAGGAATGCATTGCATGCTCATACCCGCTCCAGGAAGTTCTTCAACATCAGCTCGCCCAAATCCCCGCTCTTCTCCATGTGGAACTGGCTCGCGTAGAAATTATCCTTGCGCAGCACGCTGGTGAACGTGATTCCATCATACTGGGTAAGGCCGATTGAGAAGGGACAGACCGGCACATAGTAGCTGTGGACAAAGTAGCACCAAGCATGGTCTCCCAGCCCCTCGAAGAGCTTCTCTCCGCGACGAAAGCTGACCGTATTCCATCCCATATGAGGGATTTTCACCCCTTCGTGCTCCGGAAAGCGCACTACCGGGACATCGATGATGCCAAGGCAGTCCGTATCGTGCTCCTCGCTGTGGGTACAGAGGAGCTGCTCGCCAAGGCAGATGCCTAAAAAAGGTTTCTTCAGGTTCCGGATTACCTCGACCAACCCCTTTTCGCGCAGGTCCGCCATGGCGGTACTTGCCTCTCCCTCACCGGGAAAAATCACCTTGTCGGCAGCCTGCAGCACCTTGGCATCATCGGTCACGATCGGGTCGACGCCCAACCGCTGGAGGGCGCAGATCACCGAACGGGTATTGCCTGCGCTGTATTTGACAATCGCAACCTTCATCACAGACTCCCTTTGGTCGACGGAAGCTCGTCAGACCAGTAATAGCGGCGTACCGCCTGCCGCACGGCATGGGCAAAACCCTTGAACAGAGCCTCTGCCTGATGGTGGGTGTTGCCCTCGCTCACCTGCATGTGCAGGTTGCACTGGGCAGCGTCACTGAACGACTTGAAGAAGTGCTCCACCATCTCGGTAGGGAAGGTACCGACATACTGGCGGCTGAACGGGCACTGCCAGATGAAGTCAGGACGGCCGGAGAAGTCGATGGCGACCTGCGCCTGCACGTCATCCATAGGAAGCAGCTCGCCCCCATAGCGGCTGATGCCGCGTTTGTCCCCTAGCGCCTTCAGGACTGCGGTCCCCAGGACAATCGCCACATCCTCCACGGTATGGTGCTCATCCACCTCAAGGTCTCCATGGGCATGGAGGTCGACGTCGAAGTTGGTATGCCGGACAATCTGGTCCAACATATGGTCGAAAAAACCGATACCGGTCTCCAGCCGGCCCTTTCCCGTTCCGTCCAGGTTGACCGTCAGGTGGATCTGGGTTTCCTTGGTCTGGCGCTCGACACTGGCGATACGCGAGGTGTGCTTGCCATCCCCAAGCAGGAAGCAAACGATGTCATTCCAATTGGTGCTGGAAAAAAGCACTCCTTCGCAAGAGCCAAAGAACACCACCTTGCAACCAAGCGCCTCTGCCAGCGGGAGCATCGCCTTGTCGGAAGTGACCAGCACTGAATGGTCCAGGTCATAGCGCTCGTCCCTCGCCCAATCAAAAAGGACACCGGAGGGAAGCGCGCTGGGATATCTGTCCTCCTCCAAGGTGAAATCCCATACCTCGCGGTCGAAATCAATCCCTTGGCTGCGGAGGGTGTCGACCAGATTGCTCCGGCCTTTCTCAAAGGACTCCCGCTCATGTCCGGGGGTACCCACGCCACGCTCGGGACAGGCCAGGACAAAGGCGAAGGGCCCCTCGGCACGCAGACGCGCCAAGGCAGGAATCACCCGCTCGCTGTAGACGAAACGGCTTTCCTCGCTCACTCCGGCATCCTGGAACACCACGGTGCGCGGATCGATCAGCAACAGCGGCGTATGGTTCATTCCTTCCACTCCTTCAAGGCATCGATGACGGCCTGGTTCTCTTGTGCGTTGCCGACGGTAATCCTCAGGCAATTTCCGCAGTGCAGCTCCTTGCTGCGGTTGCGGACGATGATGCCCTTGGCCATCAGGTATGCATAGATCTTGTTTGCGTCGCGCACTTTCACCAACAGGAAATTCGCATCGGAAGGATAGACCTTCTCGACACAGGAAAGCCCCGCCAAGGATGCGGCGAATAGCGGTCGCTGCTTCAGGATATCCGCCTTGCCAGCCATGACCTCCTTCCAGTTTGCCAGATCCTCGAGCGCGGCATCCTGCGCAGGGGACGAGACGTTGTACGGATACTTCATGGAGGCCATGACCGCACAGATTTCCTCGCTGGCCACCAGAATGCCGATACGGGCTCCGGCCAGGGCCCAGCATTTGCTCAGCGTGCGCAGCACGACCAGGTCGGGATACCGGGGCTGCAGGCTGACCGCTGATTCGACCGAGGAGAAATCATGGTACGCTTCATCGACGACCGTGATGCCGTCAAAGTTCCTGGCAATCTCTTCAATCTGGTCCAAAGGAAAGGCATTGGCCGTCGGGTTGTTCGGCGAGCAGATGAACAGCAGCTTCAGCCGGCCTTCGCCATCCTTGCGGCCTTTTTTCTCGTTTCTCAGGTATGCCAGGATAGCCTCCATGTCGAGCTGGAAGTCCGTTTTGAGCGGAACCATGTCCACCTTCACATCGTTGATGTCGCAGAAAACCCGGTAGGCGTCATAGGTCGGGGGCAGCAACAGGACATGGTCTTTCCCCGGCACGCAGAACATGCGTATCAGGTTGTCGATCACCTCGTCGCTGCCGTTGCCGATGACCGTATGGGTTGCCTTCAGTCCCATATGCTTCTCAATCTCGGTCCTGAGCCGGGTGCAAAGCGGGTCGGGATAGCGGTTGCGGGCAGGCTTCTCCACGAAATCCTGCCAATTCTCGTTCGCATCCAGAAAGACCGACGCGGTTCCCTTGAAATCATTGCGCGCGCAGCTGTAGGGTACTAGTTCGGCGATATTCTTTCTCAGTAGTTCTCTCATCTTAGTTTCCCATGCGGATCGTCATCGCCGCCTTGTGGGCGTCAAGGCTCTCGCCATCCGCCATCGTCTCGATTGTCTTTGACAGGCCCTTCAGGCCTTCTTTGGACAACTCCTGCACGGTCAGCTTCTTGATGAAGGAGTCAATGCTCACTCCACTGTAGCTATGGGCCCACCCTGACGTTGGCAGCGTATGGTTGGTGCCGCTTGCGTAATCTCCAGCGCTTTCGCAGGACCAAGGCCCGAGGAAGACCGAACCGGCACTCTCGATCAAGGGAAGGACCTTTCCATACTCCTGGCAGTTGATGATCAAATGCTCGGGGGCGTATGCATTGGCGATGCGTGCCGCGCCTTCCTTGTCATGCATGACGATCGCGTGGGAATGGGAAAGGCTGGAAAGCAGGAATTTGCCCCGTTTCAGGGTCGAGAGCTCCTTTGCGATGGCAGCCTCCACCTTGTCCAGGTATTCCGCCGCCTCTTTCCCTTGGGAGACCAGCACCAGCATGGCTTGGCTGTCAGGCCCATGTTCGGCCTGGCTCAGAAGGTCGCTGGCGACAAAGGCAGGGTCGCTCTTCGTGTCGGCGATGACCATGACTTCGCTCGGACCGGCTGGCATGTCGATGGCGCAGCTTTCGCTGACCTGGAGTTTCGCCTCCATGACGAAACGGTTGCCAGGTCCGAAGATCTTGTCGACCTTGGGCACGCTTTCGGTGCCATAGGCCATGGCCGCCACGGCCTGGGCCCCGCCGACCTTGAAGACATCGGTCACTCCGCCCACCTTGGCTGCATAGAGGATGGCAGGGTTGACCTTGCCATCCGGTCCAGGAGGCGTGCAGAGCACGATCTTCGGGCAACCGGCGACGTGGGCCGGGATGGCGAGCATCAAGACAGTGCTGAACAGCGGTGCGGTACCGCCGGGAATGTAGAGGCCTACCGTATGGATCGGAACAATCCGGCGGAAAAGTCTCACCCCTGGTTCCACCTCAAGGATCTCCCCTTTGGGAACCTGAATCTCATGGAAGGCACGAATGTTGTGACTGGCCTGTTTCAAGGCCTGCTTCAAATCACTGTCAACCAGCTTCTCCGCTTCAGCCAGTTCTTGTGTGGACACTTTCAGGGAGGAAAGTCTCGCATGGTCGAACTGCGCTTCCAAGGAGAACAGGGCTTTGTCCCCCTCTTCCTTGACCTGGTCCAGAATCGACCGGACACTTTCTGCGACCGCGCTGCGATCCAGTTCCGCCCTCTTCAGGAGCACCTGAAGCCGTCCATCATCCGGCTCCTCGTCACGACTCAGATACATATATGCCTCACTCCGTCATCTTCTCGATGGCCGTCACCAGGATGCCTTCGGCACCAAGGTTCTTCAATTGCTCGACCACATCCCAGAAATGGTCCTCCTGGACTACCGTCTGGACCGACACCCATCCCTGTTCGAGCAGATGGGTCACGGTCGGGCTCTTCATGCCGGGCACAATCTTACGGACCTTTTCCAGTTCCTTTTCCGGCAGGTTGAACATGATGTACTTGTAGCCTTGGGCTTTCTGCACGGCGTTGATGCGCAGCATCAGCCGCCGGAGGATTGCCTGCTTTTCTTCGTTTCCCATATCCTGGCGCGCAATCAGGACCGCGCTGGTCCTGTAGACGCACTCGGCTTCACGCAGGCCATTGGCCTTCAGGGTGGTACCGGTGGAAACGAGATCGCAGATGCAGTCGGCGATGCCGATGGCAGGGGTCACCTCGACGGAACCGGAGACGTTGACGAACTTGGCATGCACACCATGCTCGGCAAGCACCCTTCCCAGGATGCCCGGGTAGCTGGTGGCGATCCGCTTTCCCTCCAGCGAGGAAAGCCCCTGATACTCAAAATCGACGGGAACGGCGACCGACAGCCTGCATTTGGCGAAGCCGAGATCCTTGACCACTTTCAACGGAAGGTTCTGCTCGTCGTACTCGTTACGGCCGACAATGCCGATATCGGCGATACCGTCGTGGACATAGCCAGGAATATCGTCGTCACGGACAAACAGGAACTCCAAAGGAAAGTTATAGGCCCTCTCTTTCAGGACCCGGCTTTCGGTATCGAACTGGATGCCGCAATCCTTGATCAGCCTAAGGCTGTCCTCGGCCAGTCGTCCCTTGCTCTGGATTGCGATGCGTAATGTCTCCATGGAATCCTCCTGATACGAAAAAACCTCCGCGAAAGGCGGAGGTCCTTGTGTATGACTTCAGAAACCCACCCTTCAGGCCGGCAAAACGCACATATGATGGTGGAGATTCATTGGTTTCATGCCCTGAGCATACAGGTTCCCAAGCATTCCTGTCAATACAAGCTCTGCATGGATATGCAACCGATATACGGCAAAACATCAAAGGGACAAGAAGGATACGAAGGCAATACCCGACTGGAAGCTGGATTCAACCATCCCATGAAAGAAAACACATGCTGGATTTCAATAGCATTTTCCTTCTTCAAGCCGTCCTCAGAATCCTCAGGACTATATTCCTTGTCTGGTGAGCTCCTTTTCAGACATATTGAGTGGAATCTTGCATGGCGGTATATCGCATCTCAAATCCCGGTCCTCCATAGAGAGTAAGAGCCGCATGATCGAAATGGATATTGTCACCCCGCATACGATTCTTGAAAGTGTCAAACGATTCTATTTCATCGGAGGAAACAATGAAAACATATGCAACCCTCGGAGCATAGCACCGCTTTTCTACATGGAACAGTTCGTCATTGTAATCCTTGAGGTCCGCACTGTGCCATATCGCCAGATAACCGTGCCCTTTCCGGGCAAAAAGAAAGTGGGATGTGTCCGCATTTACCTCATCAAACGCATCCTCAGGGAAGTACAAATGGGTAAAATGAATTGGGTGCGAAGGAGGGATATCGTAAATCACTCCGATTCTGTCTTCAATCTGACAAACCATCGGCATGATTCCATCTCCGTACCAATATCCAGGACGATTTGATGTACTGTCATTGAAAACGCCTGGATGATTGGCAAAAACATGGGCAGTAGCTGACAACGCCACATCGAACAAGTGTTGCTGGTATCCATACACACCAGGACAGAAATCTGTTGTTCCATGATACCTTTCATTCAAGCTTTTGGTATACGCATGACAGGCAAGGAAACGACTGGAAGAGTCCATAGTGATATTCCGCCACCTGCAGAACTGGTCGTTTCTCGGACTTTGTACGGAAGTAAGGCAATATGCCTGTGTTTTATGGATTGCGACGAGCGCATTTCCTTCTGTATATCGCACATTTACAGGAGTGTTCATGCTTTCAGCAACCCTCTCTTTTATTCGATATGTACTTGTTGCATAGAAACTGAACCATTGCTGTGTTGTCGCAGGTACTGCCGGGTTTGCAATGTTCAGAAGAGTTTGTACTGATTGTCTGCATGGATAAAGAACGTCCCTATATACCCTACCCATCGGACCTATCAAGCAACCATCGAACGTATGAAGAGACAACTGGTCAAAAAGTCTGTCCAGCAAAGTCGAAGCTTTTTGTGCCAAAACAGCATCACCATAATCTACAACATTGAGAAGCCCTGCCGTCGTCAAACAAAGATAGGTTGGACTAAGGAATTCTTCGGATCCATTTGAATTGACATCATCCAGCCATTCATTCAACATCCGATAGCCGAACCGAGCAAGATCTTTTCCCTTCATTTCCGCACGCAAAAATAATTCATTAGGGAAAAGAGAACCAGCAATATATGCAGAAGAATAAAAAAGCAAAGAATGGTTTTCACTCCAAAAACACATAGAATCCATTCCTTTCATCTGCATCCAATACCGGTAGTCGAAAATAACCTTTTTGGCTTTTTCAAAGAGATGAGGAGGGAGAGGATAGTTCTTCATATACCGGAGCAACCCAGCCAACAAAAAATCAGAACAATCAATCCTTTGTCCAATCAAGTCGATATCGCTTTCCAAATCCTCAGCATCTGTCTCGAGAGGTTTCTGCAGGAACTTCCTTGCCAAGATGTGTGCGATGGCAAACGCATATCCGGCATTTCTTTTTTCGCTTCGGACCTTTGCAACCTCTTCAAGGTATCGCAGATAGTTCTCTTTTGGAGTAAGACTAGGCACATGTCTTGGAACAATCCGAGAGAAAATTTCAAATACACGCTGAAGATATTCTTCTCCCTTTTTTACGCGTACAATTATTCTCGATTCTATGCCGTCACACAGGAAGTCCATCCTACCAGAAACCTCGACCCACCTGTAGCGATGATTCGCTTCTGCTAAATCTTTTGTCTCAGAATCCATTCCAACAACAGTCTTTTCCGGAGCAGGGAACGGAAAAACCAAATGATTCTTTTCAAGGGAAATTCCATCCAACCAATTCTTTATTGAGAGTTCCTGCTCAAAACCAGGAATACAAACCGCAATATGTCTTGAAGAAGAGAGTACCTGGATTCCAAAAATATTACGTGTATCTCGTACGCCAAGGTTCTGTCCTATACAATAGATTTCGTTGTCCCCCTTTTGAAGAGGAATTTCAGCATCTACCCAAGACATAGGCTTATAAACGGGGTCAACAACCTCCGCCTTCTTTTTGCCATTTACAAAAAGAATGAGCGCCATATAAGACCAGATACGGATTTTCAGGGAACATTGTTCAGGTACATTAAGGATGGTATAGGCATCCATCTGCACATAATCCAAACCCGAACTCGTCGTTGGGTACGAGATAAAACCATTGTTATGAGAATACCAAACACTCCAAGGTTTTCCCAATCTGCTCACACGATTCTTGCCTGTCCTGTTAGCTTCATATGCAACATCATGGTCAACAACAAGATGACGTAACCTTTTTTCGAAAGACAGTTGGTTTTTGTCACTGATTGTTGGCACATATGGTTGCACAATTGGACCAGAGACGGCATACACAGGAATAAAGCCATCCTCAATCAACGGAATACCGGTCGTCATTTCATCCCTTCACAGAACCAGAAGTAAGTCCTGTCATAAAATATTTGTTCGCAATGATATAGATACAAAGAATCGGCACAATCGAGATAGCGCATCCAGCAAACATGGTGTTCCATGCTGCTGTAGCATCTCCAGACGATTTCAACATGATTACACCCACTGTTAAAGGACGAAGATTGGGTTTGCTCATCGTGAATACCATCGGCACGATGTATTGATTCCATCCTGCACGGAAAGACAACAAGGCAATTGTCGCAAGTATCGGTCTTAGAAGAGGAACGATGACAAGATAATAAATCTGGAAGAAACTACATCCGTCAATTGTAGCCGCCTCATCCAATTCTTTAGGCAGACTGTTTACGAAACCTCTACAAAGAAAGATATACCTTGCTTGTCCCGCTCCTACCGCAATGAGAATAACACTGATGAGATTTGTATTCAGATGTATTTTCACCGCAAGCTCGAATAGAGGACGCAGGGTCACAGAACCTACATTGACAAACATAAAGGCAATGTAAATTCCATAGAGAGTTTCTTTAAACCGGAAGTCTGCACGGGAAAATACATATCCTGCAGAACTGGAAACCAACAATGTGAGAAGCATCACACCAAAAGCAAGATAGAGGCTGTTGAAAGTATATCGTGAAAAATTCGCCTGTTTCCATGCGTCAGCATAATTTGAGAAAATGAACTTCTTCGGCAAAATATGAATTCCTCCCATGAGCAATTCCTGATTTGCCTTGAATGAACCGAATACAATGTAAAGAATCGGATACAGAACAAAAGTTGCCGCGATAAGCATGAGGAGGAAGATAACGACTCGCCATATTTTATCCGTAACAGAAAGTATTTCTTTTCGTTGAACTTGCATAACAACCTCTTCAAACAACATCGTCGAGACGACGGGCAAAGTAGAGATAGATGGCTGTCACAACTCCGATAATCAATGCAGCAACAATACTCAACAAGGTACCATAGCCAATTTGTGGCATCGATTCAGGAGCGAACATCAAGTTGTAAATGTAGGAGAACATGACATGGGATCGATTGTTCGGACCACCATTCGTCAAAACAAGGATTGACTCATAATCGCGAAAAGCACCAGTAATGGCAAGGAGAAGAATTGTTTTGAGAATTGGGGACAACATAGGCAACGTAATATAGAAGAAGGTCTTCACTCCTCCGGCACCATCAATTTTACAACTTTCTTAAATTTCGGAAGGAATACTCGTAAG
>CAJMOS010000094.1 GCA_905215015.1 uncultured bacterium
CAATGCCCACTCCTCTCGTGTTCTGGTCACGCTCACAACCGATATGCAGTTCCATGACCCAGCCACGGCGGGCGTATTGCCTGGCAAGAGTCACCATCATCGTGGTCTTCCATCCGGCCACCTCTTCCGCATCCAGCCCTGCCCCTCCCAGCTTTTTCCGGAGGACCGCTTCCATCTCGCCATCGGAAAGGACCCGCCCCCCAAGCGTAGTGACGTCATGGTCGCTTGCGACACACCCCGCGGCGTCAAAGGCATCCATCCTCCGGTCCAGCGCCGCCCATAAGGAATGATAATCATGGATGGGGATGCCGGCGGCTTCCGAAAGATCCTGGAGATACGATGCGAAGCCACTCTTCTCCACCTTGATCACCTTGTCTGGGCGCCAGGCAGGAAGCACTCGCACCTTCCAACCTGTCCCTGCAAGCTTCTGATGATAGGCAAGGGTATCGGCTGGATCCTCCGTCGTGCACAACGTCTGCACATCCGATATCTCGATCAGATGCCGCGGAGAAAAGCCCTCTGTCCTAATGACCTCCGAGCTCTTTTCCCATATCTTTTCCGCATTTGACGCACTAATCGGCTCCTGGATATGGAAATACCGCCAAAGCTCGAGATGGGACCAATGATAGACTGGATTTCCAATCGCCCCTGGCAGAATTCTGGCGAACGCAAGGAACTTGTCATGCCAGGAGGCGCTTCCCGTCACGAGCCGCTCGGGAACCCCGGAAGCCCTCATCACCCTCCACTTGTAGTGGTCGTGCTCGAGCCACATCCTTCCAAGATTGTCAAAGGGCTTGTCTTCCCAAATCTCCTTTGCGGAAAGATGGCAGTGGTAGTCGAAGAGGGGCATTCCCTTCGCATAGGTATGGAAAAGCTGTCTGGCAGTGTCGGTCGAAAGCAGGAAATCCTGACCCAAGAACGGTTGCATACTACCCTCCTCATCCCATGGTCCCATAAACCAGATTCGGCAGGAACGTCACAAGTTGCGGCACCAGTGTCAGCAGCACCACCTCGATGATGACCGCGGTGAAAAAGGGAACGGATTCCTTCACATACTCGGCAACCGTGCACCCATGGATGCCACAGACGACATAGATGGCCGTGCCGACCGGAGGCGTCATGCAACCCATGGTGACGATGGTCATCATGCAGACGCCGAAATGGACCGGATCGATGCCTAGCTGGGTCACGACCGGCAGGAAGATCGGCGTGAGCAGGAGAATGTTCACATTGGAATCCACCAGCATGCCAGTGAAAAAGAGGAATGCAAGCATGATGAGCATCATCAGCGTGCCGTTCGTGGTGATTCCCAGCAAGAAACCGCTCATAATCCGCGGCACGTTGCCGAAGGTGAGCGCATAACTGAAGATACCGCTGAAGGCGATGATGAGGATGATCGCCCCATCATCCACCACGGAGTTCTTCAATGCTTGGACGAACTTCTCCCAGGTGAGCTCTTTGTAGACGAACACGCCGACCACGATGGCATACACGACCGCGAAGGCGCCAGCCTCGCTCGGAGTGAAGATGCCGAAGCGGATGCCGACAATCAGGATTATCGGGAACAACAAGGCCCAGATGGAGGTTTTCAGGTTTTCGCCGATTTCCCGCAACGTTGGCATTTTCACCTCTTCCCGTGGAGGATCGTAATGATGCTTGTGGCAGGTGATCGTCACGGCGATCATCAGGGCGACACACATCAGCAGCCCGGGAATCATTCCTCCAATGAAAAGTCTTCCAATCGACACTTCTCCGACAAATCCAAAGAGGATCAACCCCAGCGATGGCGGTATGGTCGCCGTTATGAGGCTGGTCAGACAAGTCAGGGATGTCGCATATCCTTTCGGATACCCGAGTTTGTCCATCTCAGGACCGAGGATGCGGATCTCCATGCCCGCATCGGCCACGGCGGAGCCTGAGACACCCCCCATGAGCGTGCTGAGGATGACGTCGACCTGGGCGACACCTCCGTACATCTTCCTTGTCAGCAAGCGCGCAAGCGAAAGCAAATGTTTCGTGATGCCTGTCTCGTTCATCAGGTTTCCCGCGAACAGGAAAAACGGAACGGCAAGGAAGGTGAACGACTGGGTCTGCGCGACCACCCGCTGCACGAGCACCGGCCAGGGTATTTCGGAATGCACGAGGAAATACCCGCTTCCGGCGATGCCGATGACAAAGGCAATCGGCATGTTGATGAGAATCAATGTGACGAACAAGAAAAGCAACAAAGCCATCTCACGCCTCCTTGGTCGCCTGAACATGGAAATCGGCGATGATGTTGTGGATGATGGACAGGAGCATCAACGTCGCGCTGACCGGCAGGCTGAGCGTCACCCAGGAATAACTGATGGAAAGCGATTGGAACGAACGTTTCCAACTACGTACGGCAAGGGGAAATCCATGCCAGATGATGACCAAGAGGAACGACGCCATCAAAAGATAACAGACAAGGGAAAGCGCGGTCCTCGCCTTTGCCGGGAAACGCTCGGTAAGCAATCCCACTCCGACCAGGCTGCCTTTGCGCAAGGCGATGTCGGCACCGAGGAACGCAAGGTAGGAGAACAAGAGCTGCGCCACATCGCTTGCCCACTGCAGCGGTATGCCTAGTTTCCTCAGAATCGCGTTTCCGAACACCAAGACGATGATGAGCATGAAGCACGCCATGCAGATGCCCATTTCCAACCGGCATATGGCGTCATAGGCCCTACCCGCCTTTTTTGCAAATGACTGTTTTCCCATCGTATTCTCCCAACAAGGGTGCCGCCATCACGCCACGGCGGCACCCGAATGCGTTCCTATTTTGCCAGTTCCGCAAGAATCGCCTTGCGCGCGGCGGCATAGCCGAGTTTCTCGTAGACGGGCTGGACGGCGTCGATGAACGGCTGCTTGTCGACATCGCGGACAACCATTCCTTTCTTCACCATGTCGTCCTCATACTCCTTGGTCAGCTTCATGACCAGAGCCTGGTTCTCCTCGCCTACTTCCTTGAAGGTCTTCACGAACACTTCCTGGGCTTCCTTGCTCCAGGAATTGAAGACCTTGGTCCCCATGACGACACATCCGATAAGCTGGAAATGTTCGGTCTTGTTGGTGTATTTGCAAATCTCGTAGAGACGGGTCGCGTAGGAGCTCGGAGTCTGAACCTCGGCACCATCGATGACACCTTGGGAGATGCCGGGATAGACCTCGGACCATGCCATCGGGGTGGCGACAGCGCCCATGGCATTGACGCTCTCGGTATACAGCGGGCTGCCGATGGTCCGGATCTTCAGTCCCTTCAGGTCCGACGGTTTGTCGACAGGTTTGTTGCAGACGAAGTTGCGGGCGCCACTGTACCAGTTGCTGGTCACCAGCTTGATGCCCTGCTCCTCAAACTGCTTCTCCCACTTCTTGTAGGTATCGGTCTCGACCAGTTTGTTGAGCGCCGACGCGTCGCTGAACATGTACGGCATCTGGATGACGCCGAACTCCGGCACGAACGACATCAGTCTTCCGGGATCGCTGACGGTCAACACCGGAGCGCCGTTGATGGCCTGTTCGGTCAAGTCATCGGTCTCCCCAAGGGACGAGGAGTAGTACAGCTCGACCTTGAACAAGCCTGTCGCCTCCAGCCGTTTGGCGACCTCGGCCAGGCCCATGGACTGGGTATCCTTTTCCCCCTGGGTGTTGGCGAACTTGATGACGTACTGCTTTCCGCTACCGGCAGACGGTGCGGCACCGCCTTCCTTCGATCCCTGCGCGAACAGCGTACCCGCGGCCAAGAGCATCGCCCCTACCAGAACCATTCCTTTTTTCATATAGAACCTCCAATCGGCATTCCAGCCGTCTCAAAATCCAATCGGGAACCCGCCATCGACCATCAGGCAGGTGCCCGTGACAAACCTTGACGCATTGCTTGCAAGATAGACGGCACCCCACCCGATGTCTTCCGGTTTCCCGTAGGCACCCATTGGCGTATGTCCGAGAATCTTCTGCTGGCGGGCGGGATCCTTGTCGACCACCTGGTGGAACATCGGCGTGTCGATAAACCCAGGCGCGATGGCATTGACCCTCACCCCGTCCTTGGAAACCTCGCTGGCCATCGACCGCACCAGGCCGAGAATGGCAGTCTTCGCCGTCCCGTAGGCGGCGACGTTCGTAAGCCCGACGAAAGCGCTCATGCTGCTTATGAAGATGATGCTGCCGCTTTGGCGGGAACGCATGCCCGGCAAAACCGCCTGGCTGAGCGCGAGGGATGCGAACACATGCACGTCGAGGACTTTCTGGAGGTCTTCCCGGGTGATGAGCTCGACCGGCTTCTTGCAATGGATTCCCGCGTTGTTCACCAGCACGTCGATCGGCCCCTGCTCATCCTCGACCTTCTTGATGAAGGCGGGAATCTCCGCAGTCTTCGTAATGTCGAACAGATAGCAGCAGGCATGCTTCATTGTCGACACGGCTTCCTGCAGTTTCTGCTCGCTGCTGTGTCCGACGATGACGACTCTGCCACCGGCGCTGTCCATGGCCTGCGCCATGGCAAGGCCAAGTCCGGAGCCTCCTCCTGTGACCAGGATCGTCTTTCCCTGCAACGAGAACGCAGTCTCAACTGTATAGTCCATAGCTCCCCTCCGTCAAAGGATTCCAAAATGCTTGAATGCTTCAGTGGCGCTCATTCCGCCTTCGATTGCCTTGCGCACCAGTTTCTCGCCCCGGGCCTTCTGCAACGCTTTCGTGACGACTTCCTCGATGTGCCGCTTGGGGATGACGAGAACCCCGTCAATGTCCCCGAACACCAGATCCCCGGGGTTCACCGAGACTTGGCCAATCTCCATCGGGCACCGGTAATCGACCACCTGGGTGCGGACCGAAGAATCCTGGGCGAACCGCCCACGGCTGAACACCGGCCAGTTCTGGGAAAGGACCTGGGGCGTGTCGCGGTGAAAGCCGTTGACGACCGCGCCCGCCGCACCTCTCGTCCTCGCTGTTGCTGTCAAGAGTTCCCCCCAATAGGCACAACGCATCGCTCCCCCTGAGCAGAGGTAGATTTCGCCTTTTCTGAGTTGGTCCAAGGCCTCGGTGAGATATCCGAACGGTTTCTTCTGGGGTCCGTATACATCGATCATCAAGACCGGCATCGCATATCCGACCACCTTATGCTCCGTCTGAGCCTGGATTTCCTGTGGCAGGAACTGATGCCAGAAACCCATCCCGTCCAGAATGTCCCCGACCACCGGGGTGTAGAGATCCTTCCTAAAAAGTGTGAACAGTTCGTCGTCGTTCTTCCATTCCGCCATGTTCCTCAACCTCCTATGCAGGTCAACGCGGCCCGCATGTATCCGAGCGCAAACGCCATGCCAGTGTGCCAGCCGTCTTTCGTCGCAGTGACAAACGGAGTATGGTCCGGTATCAGGACACCATGGAACCCGTTCTCCTTGAGCAACCTCAAGGCCTTGACCATGTCGATGTCGCCTTCGTCGACAAAGACCTCGTCATACTTGGGAACCTTGCCCCTGACGTTTCTGAAATGGATGTAGCTGATGGCATGGGCATACTGTCTGATTGCTTCGTACAAGTTTCCTTCGGTCATTTCTTGGATGCTTCCCATGCAAAACTCGATCTTGTTCGATGGACTCTTATGCAGGTCAAGGAGCTTCCGGTACAGTCGAGGTTCGTAGACAAGTCGGGGAGTATCTCTCAGCCGCGGCATCGGAGGGTCGTCCGGATGCAACGCGAGCTCGACGCCGGCCGCCTCCGCCACAGGAAGCACGGCATCCAGGAAATACTTGAGCCGGGCCCAGAGCTCGTCGGAGGAGATGGACGGCAGGAAGCCTGGGGCGGGATGCTCGTCATAGGTCATGTTCCAGATTTGTCCATTCGGAACAGGAGCATCGATGTCAAGCGTGGACGCGTCGAAAAAGACGGTATCCGCACCACCTCTGGCATGGGGCCCCCGCTGATGGCCCCATACCCCGGCAAGGGAAAAGTTATAGCCGAACGAAGGGATTCCCACCTTCCCGACAGTCTTGATGATTGAACAAAGATGCTCGAGCTGGGCATCCCGCCTCGGACCGGCAAGCAGCACGTCATACCAGTCAGCCGGGTTGAAGTTCTCGATGCCTGCGATGACAAGGTGGTGCCTTGAGGCCATCTTCTGGAGTTCCCTCAGATGCGTCTCGCTCCAGATGAAGTCCTCCTGCTCGGCCTCTCCATAGTTTTTGCGTGCATCTGTCGCTGTCACGATTTCCTTCGTGTAGTAGTTCGCAAGATGGATGATGAGATGGGTGCAACCGAGTTGCTCCGCAAAAGTGAACTCATCCTCGTTCAGTTGGTGCCGGTAAAGTCCGAGTCCAAGGAACATCACAACCTCCTGTATTGGTTTCCATTGTAGGAGGTATTACGCAGTTGTCATTCCTTGCAGATGCTGTTTTATTGCTCTATATTGACACAAGAGAAAAGAGAGGGAGGAACGATGCTTCATGAAATCAACGCCGAGAATCTCATAGATATGGACAGCGAGATCCACTACAGTTTTCGTAACTTCATACCAAAAAAAGAATATCCACAGCGCCATGACTTCTACGAATTTTTCCTCGTGACCTCTGGTGCGTTTCGGTTTGTTGCGGAGGGGAAGCAACGCATGGTGCACCAAGATGATTTCTGCATGTTGACCCCTGGCACCATTCATGCGAAATACGAGATACCAGAATCTCCCAGCAGCCATATCAATCTTGCCTTTCTTTCCTCCACCATGGACGACCTGTGCATGTACCTGTACGGGAAACGGCCGGCCGAGGTCCTCCCCCGTGGAGCGGAACTTCTCTCGCTTGCCAAACACGAGAGCTCGATGCTCCGCTCGGAGATGGAATTCATCAGCCTGATGCCGGATTCATGCAGGGAAGAGAAACGGACCTACATGAGGCAGTTGCTCGTCTACATCGTCTTCCAGATTCTCGCCCCCCAAAAGAAAGCGGACAAGGGGACAACGCTCATCATCCCGCGATGGCTCCAAGAGACCATGCAGTGCTTTTCTCGTGTGGACGCCCTCGCGCAGGGACTTTCCGGCATCATCCATATGACAGGCTTGAGCAAGGAGTATGTCTGCCGCTCCTTCAAGAAGTATTTGGGACTCACTCCCACCCAGTACGTGAACATGAAGCGGCTCGATTACGTCGCCAACATGCTGGTCCATTCCGACCGCTCCATCCAGGAACTCTGCTATGCGATGGGATTCTCGTCCATGTCGTATTTCTACAAGATTTTCTTCAAGGCGTTCGGCATGACGCCCGCCGCATACAAGAAGAGCAAGACGAGGCCGGCAATTTGATGCGCCGGCCCCGGTTGGTGTTCACTTGTTCCTCGCAAGCACGTACGCCTCGTAGGCATGCAGCAGGCCGGAGGGCGTATCCGGGTAGTTGCCGGTAATCCTTTCCGCATTCCGGAACCTTTCCGGTATGGCAAACCGGGCATGGACGCCGGTGAAGTTGAGGACCACCAGCAACTCCTCCTTCCCGTCATCCCTGGTGAACGCGAACACCTGCTCGTCCTTGGGCGCAAGAAGGCGGAACGATCCGTAGATGGCGGCATGATGCGCCTTGCGGACCTGAATGGCATGCCGGTAGTACCAAAGGATGGAATCAGGATCCTTCTCCTCCTCTCCGGCATTGATTTCCTTGTAACGGGGGTTCACGTTGATCCATGGCGAAGCGGTGGAAAACCCTGCATGATCTCCATCCGTCCATTGCATGGGAGTCCGGCTGTTGTCCCGGCTGGTCTGTCGGATGATGTTCCACATCCGGTCAGGAGCGTAGCCCCGTTCCGCAAGGCCTTTCCGGCCGTTCCCCGTCTCGAGGGCCCGCAGCACGCTGGCGGAAGAGAACGGATAGTTCGTCATTCCCAGCTCCTCCCCCATGTAGATATACGGGGTGCCGCGCAGGAAGAGCAGCAGGGTGGCGAGCATCTTCCCGCTCTCCTTCCAGTAGATTCCGTCATTTCCCCAGCGGGACACCGAACGTACCTGGTCGTGGTTTTCCAGGTACCAGCCCATCCATCCGTGGTGTTCCATGCCCCGCTGCCAGAGATCGATGACGGCCTTGAATGCGGGCAGGTCGAAACCGGAAAGGTCGTACCCGTTGCCGTAGCGGGGACGTCCGATAGCCGTATGGGGGCCGACGAACACCATGTCCAGTTCTTTCCGCCTGGGATCCACATAGTCCCAGGTCGATTCGGGAGTGGAACCTCCGCCCTCCCCGACCGTCATCCAGTCATAGTGGCTGATGACCTCGCGGTACATTTCCTTGAGGTACAGATGCTCGTGCGGACCGTTCAATGAGGCGGGAAATCCATAGCCTGTGCTGTCAGGCGTAGTATCCGGAAAGGAAAGGTCCTTGCTGTAGCGCGTGACGGCATCGAAGCGGAAGCCGTCGACCCCCTTGTCGCCCCAGAACCGCATGACATCGTAGATCGCCTTCCGGACCTCGGGGTTCTCCCAGTTCAGGTCTGGCTGTTTCTTGGAAAAACAATGCAGATAGTACTGCTTCCTTGCAGGAACGTATTCCCAGGCGCTGCCGCCAAACCACGCCCCCCAGTTGTTGGGCTTGTCACGCCAGATATACCAGTCGCTCTTGGGGTTGTCCCTACTCCGCTTGCTTTCCAGAAACCAGGGATGCTCGTCGCTGCTATGGTTGGCAACCAGGTCAAGGACGACCTTCAGCCCCATGCCATGGGCTTTGGAAAGAAGCTCGTCAAAATCCTCCATGGTTCCGAACTCGGGAAGAATCGCCTGGTAGTCCGACACGTCATACCCCATATCGTCGTTCGGACTCTGGAAGATCGGATTGAACCAAATGATGTCGACACCAAGACTCTTGATATACGGGAGCGAATCGATGACCCCTCGCAGGTCGCCGACGCCGTCGCCGTTCGAATCCCGAAACGAACGAGGCCACACCTGATACACGACACCCTCTTTCCACCATGTGCTTGTCTCAGCCCTCACCATTGGTTCCTCCATTTGGACAACAGGCCAGGAAAATCCGTCTGTATGATATCGAAACCGGCACGAACGAGGATCCCCCATCCTTGTTCCGGCCCCGAGGATACGGAAGCATAGTCGTCCGCCCAAGCAGAAAGCGTAAAATCATCCGACAGACGCAGCGCATTGGCCCACGCAAGGACATGCGCCCGGTGAAGCTCCTCGAAGAACTCCTTCCGGGCAAGGGGGCTGTCCTTCTCATGCCACTGGCATTCCGCGGCGACGATGTCCACATGCCTGTCTTTCGCAACCTTCCACTGCCCGGGTTCCCGAAGAATCGGCATATACAGGCAGGCATGCCGTTCCATCACCGAAAGGAACGGTTCCTCGACAGGTGTCTTCACGACCACCTGTTCCTCCATATGCAGGGATTCCAGCCACCCGAGCACATGGTCGAAGTCGGTCCCCAACCATGCACGGTCGATATTGACCAGGCATGTCCCTTGCAAGGCCAAGAGCAGCTGCTCCATGCGCTCGGGGCCGTGATGCAGGCGGTTCTGCACTTCGTTTCGATATCCTGTGCCTTCGATCTCCGCTGCGGTCATCTGGTTGAACGCACACCCTGTATCCAACAGCGGGCGTTCGAAACCGGTATGGAACGCGAAATACTCGCCATCCTTGCTCTGGGCCAGATCGAGCTCGACGATGTCGGCTCCTTCCAGCAGGGCGGCACGGGCCGCAAGCAGGGTGTTCTGGATCACCGACCCCGAGGAAGGTATTCCCCTGTGGGCGGCAATCAGGAAGGGAAACGACCGCCTTCTCCCAAACAGCAGGGCTTCATGCATCTGATACATAGGACTTCCTCAGGTGGTGCTCCTCTTGACCAGTTTGACGGGAAGGACCGTAATCCCGCAAGCCTTCTCCCCTTTGATCTCCGCTTCCAGCACCTTGAGCGCCGCATCCGCCATTTGGTCGATCGGCTGGCGGATGGTGGAAAGCGGCGGATTGGTGAACCCGGCAGGAATCGTGTCGTTGAATCCAATCACTTTCACCCGTTGGGGAACGTCCATATGGCGTGATGCGCAGTATTGGATCACTTGGGCGCCAATCACGTCGCTCGTGGCGAAAATCCCATCCACATCCGGGTGCTCGGAGAAAATCCTTGCGATCGTGTCGGCATAGGAACTGGCAAGGAATGTCGCTTCGTCACAGGTATAGATCCAGGGGTCGATGCCATGGCGCCTTGCGACATCGACGAAGGCCTGCACCCGCTTGTTTGCCGGCAAGTCGATGTCGAGGCTTCCGGAAATGATGGCAAGCCGGCGGCACCCGGCACCGACCAGATGTTCGGTCGCGAGCTCCCCGCCCTGGTAGTTGTCGCAAGTGATGGTCGGAATGTCGTCGGAAATGATCCGTTCCAACGTCACGGCAGGCATGCCGCCCAAGGCCTGGCCGAGGTGGTCGTTGCGTGTGCTGATGACGATGCCGGCGACGTTGTTCGACCGGAGCGAATCCACGTATTCCTTCTCTTTTCCCTTGTCTTGCAGGGAATTGCATACGACCAGACGGTAGTTCGCGCTGGCCGCATGACGTTCCAGCGAATCAAGGAATGTGGCAAAAAACGGGTTGACGATGGAAGGAACTATTACACCAATCAACTTGGTCTGCCGCTTTACCAGCGCACGGGCAATTGCGCTGGGGTGGTAGTCCAGTTCGTCGATTGCCTGATGGACCTTCCTGATGGTTTCCTCACTCAGGTAGCCCCGGCTGTTCAACACCCTCGAGACGGTATTCACCGACACATTCGCCCGCTTGGCCACGTCACGGATTGTCGTCATAGATGCTCCTTGCTCACACTTCAACAATCTGTCCGTCAAAAGTCAATGACATGCCAAGCGGTTTTACGATTTCATCGAACTCGCCGGGAGCAAGACCGCACATATGGGAATAATGGTTCAGCAGGATCCTCGTGCCTCCGTCGATCCTGCCTGCCGCGCGGAGGATGCCGACAAGCTCCTTGATTTCGGCAAGCCCCATATGGCCGTCCCCCTGCAAGGTTCCCCGGGCGCAATCCAGGCTGAGCAAGGAAAAAGGCTTGCCGTAGGAAAGCAGGAACGCGATCGACTCGTCCGGAAGCCGGCCCGTGTCGTTGGCGTACAGCACCGCCTTGGTTCCATCGTCGATGATGAAGTTCAGGCATTCCTCCGTCTGCATGTGGTTCGCCCTGATTGCCGTAACCCGGTAGCCGGGCACATCGACAGACGCAAAGGCATGCAGGAGATGGAACCGGAGACGGGACGGATCGGCGTCCTTCTGCTCGGCATACCCCTTGAGGATACGTTGCCATACCCCTTCCGGCCCCCAGCAATCGATGCGGTTCTCCTCCTCCGGCACCAAAAGATGGCTCGCCCCTTCCTTCAACCGGTACATCAGGCCGGGAAGGTCAAGATGGTCGGCATGGGAATGGGTGAAGAAGATCCGCTTGACGCGGGAAAGCTCAAGCCGGTCCCTGACCGCCTGGGTGAAAAGATCCGGGGAAAGATCGATCAGCGTATCTTCCCCAAGTAAGGTGCAGCTTCTGGTCTTGACTTCTTTTCCCAGCCGCTGGCGGACCTTCCGGCAGGCATCGCAATTGCAGAACACGGAGGGAAAGCCTTCCGCGGCTCCGGTTCCCAGATAATGAAGCTTGATCATGCTCACCCCTTGATGCCGGTCATCGCCAGCGAAGCG
>CAJMOS010000095.1 GCA_905215015.1 uncultured bacterium
CATATAGGCGTAGGAGACATGGTGGATCACCCACTGGTAAATCAGTCTTGCCTTGCGGATCGGGTTGGTCTCGTCCCCGATGATCTCCTTGCAGAGGGCTCTCAGGTAGGGGGTCGCCACCAGATAGGGGGCTTCTTCCCGGCTGTGCTGGACCTTAGCCTCGCACTTGGATTCCAAAGCGGCCAGGTCCCGGAACTTCTGCCGGTTGATGAAGCTGTATTCAATCCAGAACTCCTCGTCCGCCTTGGGGATGCCGCGGAAGTGGGCAACCCTGCGCTTGCCGCGGACCGGGCTCATGCCGACCAGCTGTCCGCTCTGGGCATGGATGTCCAGCTCCTCCATGAAGGGACTGGCCACCGGAATGGGAAGGTCGGCTTCGAGCACCTGTCCCCTCACCCATGCGCTCTCCTTGACCTTGAGACCGACGTGGACGGTAATCCTCGCCTCGGCGTGACCGAAACCCGTCATCTTCTTCATCACCAGATCCCGCAGCTGCAGGTCGGCTTGGCGCTCAGGGGTTTCCCTGCCCTTGTCCAGCGTGTCCAGAAAGCGCCTGTGCAGATGGACCTTTCCATCCACCAGCGCCCAAGGAACCACGCCCTCGCAGCGCAGCCGGGAAAGCGAACCTGCGTCCAGAGAGAAGCCTGCCGCATTGGCAAACTCCAGTGCCCGCTCCTCGTCCAATGGATAGTCCCGAAGGAAGACCGGCAGCCGGTGCGCCTCCAACAGCAGACGCTCCCTCTGGAGGTCGTCGACCTTCCCCTCGGACACGAGGAAATCAATCAGTTTCAGGGCTCGCGTGACGTAGCCCGCGTCACTCAACACTCGGACATCATCCCTCAGAGGGATCAGATAGGCGGTAAGATCATTGGCTTGCATGGTTCTCCACTATACCACCAGTCTCTCGCTCATGCCAAGCAAACCGCCAGGCCCGTTACCGGCACCGGATACCGCCCCTCGAGGGCGGAAATGGCGGCGCGCATCGTGCTTCCGGTAGTGATCACGTCATCCACCACCACAATCCTGCGTAGCGATGGAATGTTCCGTTCTTCCGCCAGGAAGGCGACCCGGGCCCGCCCGGTCCGGTCCTGCCGTTTCTGGATTCCCTGAGAAGTGCGCGTCAACAGCCTTGCCACCGGCATATGCATGCTTCGTGCCAGCAGCAGTCCTTGGTCGAAGCCTCGCCGCCGGATTCCTTCCTTCGAGGCGGGAACCGGCACCAAATAGGTCCCCGCTTCCGAAGGAACCAACGGAACCAGCAACGAGGCGAAAAGCCGGGACAGGTTCCGCTCCCCGCCAGCCTTGTAGCGCACCATCAACTCGCGAAGCAGCCCCTGGTGGGGCCCGTAGGCCTGATAGCGGGTTTCACAGAACCGGCATGGATAGGCAAGGCTGAGAACCGGGCTTCCGCACACCGGACACCGTTCCCGCCACAAGGAGCCAAAGGCGTAGCCCTCCAACTCCTTCTGGCAGGACGGACAGGGAAATGCGGGACTCAGGCAGGTACAGACAGGGCATTCCATACCCTATCATACCGTCGTTTCTCAGGATTCCTTCAACGTCTTCTTCAATTCCCCCACCAAGGCAAGGGCCTCGATCGGAGTGCTGCGGTTGACGTCGAAGTGCTCGAGCGCGTCCCGCAGCTTGTCGTAGAGGACGAGCTCCTCATTCTCCTCCGGGGCCGACTCTTCTGGCGCGAAGAGGGAAGGCTGGGCATGGCTGAGCAGGTACTCGTCGTCGTGCCGCTTCTGGAAGTTCTGCGCTTCCCGGATTACCCCGTAGGGGATTCCGGCGAGCTTGGCCACATTCAACCCGTACGAGCTTTCCGCGACACCGGGAATCACCTTGCGCAGGAAGATTACCGTCCCTTTCTCCTCGACGACCTTCAGCGTCAGCTTCTGCACCTCGCCTCCGGCGATTTCCGCCAACTCGTGATAATGGGTGGCGAAGAGGGTCTTGCAACCCATGCGGGTCAGTTCCTGCATGACCGCGAAGGCGATGGCCATGCCGTCCTGGCTGCTGGTACCCCTTCCCAACTCGTCGATGATGACGAAGGAACGGCGGCTGGCGGTACGGAGAATCAGCGCCGCCTCCTGCATCTCCACCAGGAAGGTGGACTCTCCACGGGCCAGGTTGTCGCTGGCGCCGACCCGGCAGAAGAGCCGGTCCACCGGGCTCATCACCACCCGGTCGGCCGGCACGTAGCTGCCGATCTGGGCAAGCAGGACGATGAGCGCGTTCTGGCGCAGGTAGGTCGATTTTCCGGCCATGTTGGGACCGGTGATCAGGCAGAAACGCCCCTGCTGTTCCTCGATATCCAAGCCATTGGGGACGAAGCCTCCCGCTGGCAGCTGGCTCTCGACCACCGGATGCCGGCCCCCGACGATATGCAGCACGTCTCCTTCCACGAATTCTGGTTTCCGGTAGTGATGTTTCACCGCGCAGACGGCAAGCGAGGCAAGCACATCGACCTCGCTGAGAAATTGGGCGATTTCCAGCAGCATCGGTCCTTGGGCTGCCGTGTCCTTCAGGATCTGCTCGTAGACTTCCTTCTCCCTCGCCTCGGCGGCAAAACCGCTTTTCAGGATTTGGGTTTCCAGCTGGATCAGCTCATCGGTGGTGTAGCGTTCCGCGTTGACCAGTGTCTGTTTCCGATAGAAGGACTGGGGAACCTTGTCCACCTGTCCTTTGGAGACCTCGAGGTAGTGGCCGATGATCTTGTTATAGGAAAGCTTCAGCGTGGTGATGCCCGTCTCTTGCCGGATTTTTTCCAGGTACGAGTCAAGAAGTTCCTTGCCTCCGCCCTTGACCTCGCGGAGCCGGTCAAGCTCCGTGTCATACCCGGCGTTGATCACCTCGCCCTCGACGAAGGGGCCTTGCGTCTCCTCGTTGATGCCTTTGGATATTTCCCGCATGACGGAAAGCAACTGTTCGAGCGAGCTCTGCGTGACGTTGGACGAGAGCAGCTTCTGGTAGTGGGCGGAGTCCTCCTCCATCAGGGAGAAGAAGCAACCTACCGTACGCTGGATGCCCACCAGGTCCTGGGGCAGGGAGCGGCGCATGGCCACCCGGCTGGACAGGCGCTGCAGGTCAAGCGCCTTGCGCAGGATTTCGCGGACATGGCCCGTCACCTCTTGGTGGTTCACATAGAACGTGACCCAATCCTGACGGCCCAGAATATCTTCCCGGTTTCTCAACGGGAAGGATATCCACTGCTTCAACATGCGGGTGCCGCCGCTGGTGACCGTCTGGTCGATCGAGGAAAAGAGGGTGCACCGCTCTCCCCCGTCCTGGCTGTTGGTGGTCAGCTCGAGGTTCCTCTGGCTTGCCTCATCCACCAGCAGGAAACGGTCGTTGTCCACCTTCTTGTAGGTGACGATCTGCCCGAGCGAGGCGCGGGCGGTATCTTCCAGATAGCCCAGCAGGGCACCCCCGCTGGAAAGGGCGATATCATCGCTTTCGAAGCCGAAAGCCTTCAGGTTGGTCGTCCCCATCTGCGCGGTCAGCTTCTGGAAGGCCTGTTTCTGGCTGAAGGCCCAGGAAGGAAGCTTGGTCACCATGGCTCGAAAACCGTCGATCCGGTTCTGGAACTCCTCATCGGAAAAATAGTCGTCCTCGTTGACCAGTATCTCACGCGGTTTTACCTGCTCGAGCAGAGCCAGGAGCGAGGCGAACTGGCGGTCCTTCGCGACGGTGGTCATGCAGAACTCGCCGCTGGTGATATCGGCGTAACTGATGGAGAAACGGGAGCCGAGAGCGATGACGGAAAGGACATAGCTGGTCTGTCTGGCGTCCAGAAAATCATCATCCACCACCGTCGCCGGCGTGACAATCTGGATCACTTCCCTCTTGGCCAGCTGTTTCGGGTTCGTAGTCAGTTCCAGCTGCTCGCAGATGGCGATCTTCTTGCCCAGGTCGAGCAGGCGGCGGATATAGGACTTGGCTGCGTGGAACGGAATGCCGCACATCGGCCTGCCGGCCCGATGGGTCAGAGTCAAGTTCAACAGCCGCGACACTTCCACCGCGTCGTCGTCAAACATCTCGTAGAAATCCCCGAGACGGAAAAACAACACCTTGTCCTTGTTCTGCTCCTTGATGGCGCGGTATTGCTGCATCATCGGAGTCACTTTCTCTTCTTGCGTTCCCATGCGTTCCCCTTACAGAAAAGAGCCCTGCTTCCGCAAGGCCCTTCATGACTGGCCATCAGTAGATCGACTGGGTGATGGCCAAGACCAGCTTCAAGCCGGAGTTCCCTCCGTTGTGGAAGAGGCTCCCCTTGATGAAGTGGAAGTCTCCATCGCTCATCCACTTGGCGTTCTTGACCAGGTAGAGGCCGAGCGGGAAACCGGGAATCTTCAGCTTCAGGCCTGCACCGGCGGAGAAGTACCAGTTCAGCGAGGAGATGCCGTCATCCCGTAGCGAAGAGATGTTGCCCACTACGCCAGTGGCGCTGGCGTAGATCTCCCAGTTCAGGACACCCACGACAAGCGGAGCCGAGAGGGAAACCTCGTTGTTCCACAGGAAGCTCTGGTCATAGACGACGTCAAAGCCGCGTCCGATATTCATGCCATCGATGTAGAGCATCTCGTAGCGGGTGGCTCCACGCTTGGCGTCATACCATCCCCACCCGTCACCACCGAGGACGTCATAGGTGTTGTTCCAGAACTGGGGCAGCATCACGCTGACGCTGGTAGTGGCGCCCAGGACAATCGAGGCATCCTTGTCGCCAAGGCTGTATCTGCCCACGGTCAGGTATCCGCTGGCGGAGGCCGTATCCTTCAGGAAGTTGGAAAGGCCGCCGAGGAAACCACCGGCATAGGTGAACGTGTTGCTCAGGATGTATCCCCTTGTGGTGTTCTCGATCAGGTCTCTGCCATCCCAGGTGACGGTGAAGGAGAGCTTGTTGGAGAACTGCCAATCCTTGTGGTAGAGGTACATCAGATATTCGAACGGCAGGTAGAGGTCGTCGTCATAGACGGCGTGCTTCAGTCCAATCGAGAGGCCGCCGGAAAGACGCAGGTTTCCGGCATCGAAGCGGAACGTATAGCCGGAGTTGTAGCCCAGGGTAATGTTCCAGTAATCGTAGCTCATCAGATAGGCGCTGGATGGGTTGGCCTCCCCGCTCTGCTCGAACTCGATGTAGCTGTCGTATCCGAGCGGATACGCCTGGTCCTTGTCGTCGTCGGTGTCATGACCGGTATAGTAGGGGCTGCTGAGGTTTCTCTGCAGGCCGTTGTTCTTGCTGGTGCGGGAGAAGCTCAGGCTGAGCGAGTTGGACCAGGGGATGTACCCGACCCAATCGTCGCTGATGGAAAGCGAGACCTCCTGGCTGTCCGGGGACAGCGTAGTGGAAATCGAGAGGTCCCTGCCGGTTCCGAACAGGTTCTTGTCCTGCCATTGCAGGAAGCCGGAAATCGGGAAACTATCGACCGAGCCGCCAAAGGTGGCGCCAAACTGGATGGTCATCTGGTTGCCCTCGGTGATGTTGAAGACGGGGATGACGGTGTTGGGCTCGTCCCCTTCCTGCAACTCCAGCTTCACATCGGTGACAATCAGGGTGTTGTAGATGTTCTGCGCGCTCTTCTGCAGCTTTTCCTTGCTGAAGACGTCACCTTTGTGGACCGTCAGCTCTCGCAAGAAGACGTAGGGTTTGGTCTTTGTCAGACCCATCAAGCGGATATCGCTTATGGTGGCAAGTCCCTGCTCGTCGATGTGGATCACGTAGTGGATCGTCGAGTTCTCCTTGTCCCTCTGGGCCTCCACCTGCATGTTGTTGTGCACGTACCCGTTGTTGTAATACTGGTCGCTGATCTTTCCGAGCTGGGATTGCAGCTTCTCCTGGCTGAGAATCTCGCCTTCCGGAATAGTGATCAGGCTGGAAAGCTCCTCGTCGCTGTAGACGGTGTTCCCGGAAAAACTCATGCCTCCGAACTTCCACTGCTGGCCTTCGTCGATATGGTAGACCAGCTTCAGCCTGACGTATTTGTCGTTGGGATCCTCGCTGGGAATCACCTCGCTGGTCACATCGGTGACACGCACGTCCATATATCCGTTATTCCGATAGAATGTCTCGATATTGGTGCGGTCCTCGGCAACCCTGCTCTCCTCGTAATAGCCGCTGATCAGGTAGTTCGCGATCCGGCTGGAAAGCTGACGGCGCAACGTTTTGAAAGGGAACGCCAGCGCGCCATCGAACTCCACCTCGGCGACCTTCTTCTGGCTGCCCTCGTTGATGGTATAGGTGACGACCGCGGTGTTCGCCGCATCATCCTCCACCTCGCTCTCCTCCACCGTCACCTCGTTGTAGCCATAGCCGTGATACAGATCGATGATCGCCTGCTTGTCGTTCAGGACATTCTGCGTGGAGACGAAGTCCCCCACTTTCTGGGTGATGACGCCGCGGATGCGGGCCAGTTTCATCGTCCCGTTTCCGACCACCTGGATATCGGTGATCGCGGGAAGCTCATGGAACTCGAAGCTGATGACCAGTTTGCCATCCCCGTCTTTCTCGGCGTTTCCCAGGAAATAGAGGAACGCGTTCGTGGCGTACAGGTCTGCCTGCAACTTCTGGAAAAGCTCGTCGCTATACTCCTGGTTCAGGTACTTTGACTCGATGCTCTTGACATTGGACTCTCGCAAATTCTGCAACCCGGTATTCACAAAGCCGCTGATCGGCTGACCGTTGTACCAAGGTTCTGCATCCGCCGCGACAAGCTCGAAGGCCGAAAGGACCACCAGGACAAGCGCACAAAGGAAACGGTGGAAGCGCAAATGGGACATGGGAAACAAACTCCTCCATCTATTCAGAACAAAACGATGCGTTTTGTCACACTCAAGCCTATCGTATCCAAAAAGTCAATCAACGACAACTCGTTGGGTTGGGAGAAAACGGTAAAGGTACACAGCGGGTTTTCCCACTCGAAGGAAAGCTCGAACTGCAACGACAGGTCGTTGACGAGGAATGGCGAGTCGTTGGGTTTGGTCGATCGGGGGTTGACCGCACTTAAATGCAACATGGCCTGCAGGAACATGTCGTCAGCCAGGTACTTGCCGATAAAGACCGAGGTGTTGTTCAGGTAGCGGGCCAGCGGGCTGATGGTGACCGAATCGCTTCCCGGAAGGGCGTCGATCAGGAAGTTCTGCATGATCTGGCTGCGGAAGCTGAAGACGTCCAGCCGCAGGTTGCTGCGGATCGTCTCCGACAGGTTGGTCATCGGACTGGTCTGGATCCAGCCCAGACGCTCCGCCACATCGGTCGCCATGGTGGCGACCGAGGCGACACGGTACAGGCTCATGCCTCCCTCGTCCGTTCCGGGCAGGATGCTGCCGCCAAGGATCGACATGATTTCCTCGGTCGATTTTGCCGGGACGCTCTCGAAGGTTGGATTCAGGTTGTCCAGCGTGCTGTCGGTGAGCACCAGATAGATGTCCACCGGATTCCCCTCGGCGTCGAAATCCCGGAGCCGGGCCCGGAGGTTGAGGAAGGGCTGCACTCCCCCGCGGGGCGAGGTGCGCAGCGCCATCGATCCCTCAGAGACATAGAAGTCTTTCTGGAAATAGAAGATGTCGCCATTACGGAATACCAGCGTGCCGTCCACGTTCGCAGTCTTGGTGGAATTGTCGAAACGGAAGCGGAAACTCTCGTCCTCTTTCAAGGTGAAGCTCAGCATCGGATAATCGGTGTTGGGGTAGATGATCCGATTGTTGGTGCCATTGGTCATCAGGAAGTTGACGCTGATGTTTGCGGCCTTATACCAGTCAGGACAGCGACGCATGCCGCCGATACCGATCAACACGTCGCTGACGGTCGCCTCCCCGCTTGCGAGCGGCTTGGTACCCGCACTCTTGTTCAGGCGGAACCACCCCTTCATGAAGCCGGAGACCTCGACATTCGCCTCAGGAACCGGACAATAGAACTCGACGGGTTTGTCGGGAAGCCAGACGGTCACGTTGAAGCCGGCAAGCCCAAGCCCGTCCAGTTGCACGTTCAACTGCGCCTGCCCTTCCACCGTCTCGCCGGTGTCGTGACGGACGGCAAAGCACTTGGTCCGCACGGTGGTCAGTTCAGAGTTGTCGACGCTGAACAGGGCGTTCTTCACCTGGATGTCGTAATCAGGCACGTAGAAGGCCCAGATGTTGAGGGAATCACAGGAAAGCTGCCCGAAAAGGTTCGGGTCCGAAAGGTTTCCGTCGGCATACAGGGTTCCTTTCAGCACACCTTCCTGGAATCGGCAGATGGGAGTCGCGAAGAAGCGGTTGACCAACCGCAGGTCCAGATAGGCGTCGCTGAACTTCAAGGCCAGCTGGTCGACGTCGGCACTTCCGACAAGATGTCCTCCGAAGCCGATGGCTGGGTTGATGCTCAGGTCGATGCTTTTGTCGTTGCCATCATAGTAGCCGTTGAGGATCGAGCCAGACGCCGTATAGCGGCCATCGAGATAGCCGAAATGGAAGTCGGCGTCGTCAAGGCCGTCGAGAGGGCTTCCAAGGAAGACCAGGTTCCTGATGCCGAGATCGACCGAAATCTCCTTGTCGAGGAAATGGCTTGCCAGCCGGCTCCGCAGTTGCGTGCTTTCGTCGTTGGAGTCCAGGAAGGTCCGGATTTGCTCGATGGAGAAACGACCCTCGGGAAGAACGTCCTGCACGGTTTTGGTAAAAGGAGCGAAATGGACCGCAAGATGGAAGAGCGCGGAAGATCCCCGTGTCTCGAGGGAATACAGGGAGAAGTCGCTGAGGAAGGAACCGTCCAGGACCGCCAGTCCGCCATGCAGGTCGAAGGAGAGGGACGCGTCGTCGATCCGGTTGGGGCCGACGTTGGCGTTCAGATGGCTGATGGTCAAAAGGTTCCCGTCGAATCCGACGGTTCCCTGCAACCTGCTGTCGTTGCCGATGATGTCCATGGTACCGGCCAGGCGGAATGCGTCCTGCTGCCCGGAACTGCCGATCAACCGCAGGTTTCCGGTCCATCCCCCCCCTTCCGGCAGGAAACGGTCCAGGCCAAGGTTGCGGATGTCGACCATCGTTTCCATCCTGTCGTCATAGTTGCCCACGTAGATGTCGGCACCCTGCACTCCCTCGTCATTCATGTGAAAGGCAAGCGTGAAGGGTTCGCTCATGCCGGAACGGATGTTCTTCACGAGCGGAGTTCCCTGGTAATGGATGGTACCGGAGAACGTGGTGCTTCCATCGGCGGCGGTCAGGTTGGTGAACTCGAAACTGTCCGGGGTGATGGCACCATCGCCCTGGAAGGTATAGGTGCGGTTGCCCAGCTGGATACCCGACAGGCTGAAGTTATCCGCCTGGAAGGACCAGTCATCCTGGCTTGTATAGACAATATCCAGGTCGCCGCTCATGATGGCGTGAACAAGTCGTTTCGTATCAGGAAATTGCAGGTCGTTGACCGAAAGCTTGAAGGAAAGCGGGTTCTTGATGTCGCTGACGAGCTTGACCATATCCCCGCAACCTCCCTCCAATCTCTGGGTGCTGATGGTGTACTGCCAGGAGACGGGATACCGCATCTCCTTGACCACAAGCGAGGCGACGCTGGAGAAGAGGTCCTCGTGGCTTTCCAAGCTTCCGGAGAGCTGGAAGTCGGGGAACTGGTTGCTGAGGGCCGTGTACTGGTATTGGCGAGGTCCGACATGGAGCATGTCGACCCTGAGCAACTGGTTGCCGTTCTCGGTATTGGAAAGCAGGAAGGTGCCGCTAGGAACCCAGTCGCCCACCTCGATATCGCCCTCGAATTCCAGGCGGTAGTCCTGCACGCCGATGGTGATCGAGTCGACATCAATCAGCGTGTCGTTGAAGGATCCGCGGCCAGTTGAGCCGGCACGGAAACGGAACTGACCGAACTTCAGGTCAGCCAGCGAGATATCGTACTGGACCTGGCCTTCCTCTCCCGATCCGCCGTGCAGGTAGAAGTTGCCGCGTGCCGTGGTGGTGTCGTCGTAATAGGGGGTCAGCAACGGCAGATATCTCTGCCAGGTCTGGTCAAACGCGATCAACGGAAGTCCGTTCAGCGCGGCATTGACCGTGACCAGCGGCTTTCCGGTCTCGATCCGCTCAAGCAAAGCATCCAGATGGAACTCATTGCCGCTATTCAGGACGAACTGCATCGTCCCCTGCTTGCGGCCGAAATCCCAGTGGACCCCCACCGTGCCAGCAAAGGCCTGACCGAACAGGTTCGTGTTCGCTTCGGAGAGGGTGCCGGTGGCGGCATACTCGTCGCCAGAAAGCCCGCCACGCATGCTGATATGGGTGTCGACGGTATTGCTTCCCATCGCAAGGTGCAGTTGCCCTTCGACGGTCTGCTCGGTCATGGCATAGCCGCTTCCACTGGCGTTCGCCAGCACGTTGGAAAGTTCCGCGGACACATTCTCGTGGGTGAAGGAAGCATGGGGCGCGCCCAGCGACACCTCGACATCGGTGCTCTGGGTGTTGACGCTTCCATCCGCCCTCAGGCCTGTCATCTCCAACGTCCCTTCCCCCGCATCGATGCGGATCGTGGCGTCATCGTTGATGGCGAAGGCGGCATGGTAGAGCACTCCGTCATGGGAGATGGCGATGGTGCTGGCAGGCAGCCTGGTCGAGGCGATCGGGCTGGTGAACTCCAGCTGGCTCAACGAGAGCTCTCCCGACTCGAAATCGGGAATCTCGATTTCCGACAGCAAATTGCTCTTCAGCTGTCCGAACAGGAAGGTGCCGGAAAGCAAGGGGCTTTTCACCTCGTACTGGGGAGAACTGACCGACAGGTCTCGCAACGACAGCGAAATAGGCAGTTTCCCGGAAGAAATCCTGCTCTCAGCGCGCAACTCGCCAAACGAAAAGGCGACATCCCCTTTCTTCCCCGAAACGGATGGAAACCGGGTGTAGAGGAAGCCGGAGTTCTCAAAATAGAACTGTCCGTCACTGCCGTGCAAAGAGAAGCCAGGCATGGAGACCGAGGTTTCGGGAAGCGCCAGCCGCACCGAGCCGAAACGGCCGCCCTTGCGGATCAGGAAATCCAGATTGCCGTCCGCCACATCGACGGAAAGGTCGCCCCGCTCCAACCGCACATCAACCCGTTCGGCGCTGACACGCCAGCCGAGGCTCTTGAGCGCCGGAGGCAGGTCGCTTGAGGAGTCCGGTTTCTCCGACGTGGCCGATTGGCGCATCTTCTCTGGAATACGGACCGTCCCATGGGGATGGGTGAAGGTGATCGAAGGAGTTCCTACCCCGCTGGCCAGCTTGCCCATCAGGGAGAGCAAGCCCTCCTGGAAGGTGATGGAATCAACCTGGATGTCCAAGAGCTCGTCGTAGCTGATATCGACATCGTCGCTGTGGATCTGGAAGAAGAACTTGCGGCTGACGTTGTGGAACACCACCTTGCCGTGGCTGCCCTGGGAAATACGCGCAAAAGTCAGCTCGGAAAGGAGATGGGCTGGGTTGATGATATGAAGGCGCATGACCGCACACCAGCTGAGCGCGACAACCATGATGTAAGATTAGTGTATAGTTTGTAGTTTTCAGTTTGTAGAAGATGGTTT
>CAJMOS010000096.1 GCA_905215015.1 uncultured bacterium
CTTGGGCATCGCCTTCACCTCCACGGGGCACACCGTCCAGGAGTGGAAGGAAGAGGTACTGGTCTGATCTGAAGGGAGCGAATCGGGTTGTACCCGACTCGTATCTCGTACACCCGGAAAACACGTACCGGATATCCCTGACACCGTGAAGCGCTCCTGCGTGGCATCCTACGAAATCTGTATCGCGCCTTCTTTATTCCGGACAACGTCTGATTGTACACTCAACTTCCGGAAGCGTCTTTTCCAAAGCCAGGTTTGACTGTGTAGTCATTTCCGTCAAGCTTGATTCCTGCCAATCCGTGACGGCAAATAGTCGGATTGGACTGCCCGCAGCTTGACGCCTTCTGCCATGTGCCTTCGGTCTTCCTGCGCACCTCGGCCATGGATGTGGTGGCCGTTGCTTGGACAAGAATGTCGGGCTGCCTGTGAGGGGCTTCCCGCAACCGGATCGTACGTCTCTCAGAAGTTTTTCCAGCATTCGGAATCTTCGGAACAGAAGATCCCATTCGTCACTTTAGCGACCGCTGGACAGCCCATGGACCATGCAACAGCCCGCACCTCGCGCATTTGGAGAACTTGTCGTACTGTCGGTATGCCTCCATAGGTCCCAGCCACAAGTCGCTGAGTTTGGTGTCAGCGATATTCCTCCCCTGCTCTCCGCAACTCGCCTGTAGGCGTAGTCATCTCCAGTGGGAAGGATGGTAAGGTGACAGTTTTCACAATTATATGTCCAATATATCATGCCTTTTACGGTATTTTTTATTTGGTATAAAATCTTTAATTTCGTCCTGACACAACGTCCAAAGGTGATTCTTTCGGTTGAAGTACGTCACGCAATCCGGATTTTTCTCGTTCTCTCGCACGTGGCAAGCAGGTTCCGGTATTCAAGGGAGTGATGCCAGTGCTTTTTGCCGAACTGGTCGGCACATACCGCGCGAAGGCAAAGACGTCCGCCTTGTATTTCACGACGGTATCGATGGTTTCGGGAAGTTCCTTGCCATTGACCGAGGAGACGATGGCCATGAGCATGCTTGTGACGCTGGCCTTCTTGATGGTGGCTGTTTTTTCCAAGGTCGCCTTGAAGGCCCGGCATGCGAAACCTGTCATGGGTCTTCTCCATCCCGTCAATGGAAAGCTGGTACTTGTCACAGCCACAGTCGGCGAGCCATTTGCAGACCTTGCCATCAGGATGGAAAGGGTTCCTCAGGATGGTAAACGGAATCCCCTTTTCCTTGACAAGACCCGGCAATCTCCAGAAATCGGGGTGCAGGATCGGGTTGTCTCCGGTGATATGCAGGCAAGGCAATCGGTCAAGGGTCCTGCAGAAATCCTCGATATTCGCCAACGTCAGCACCATCTGGTCCCACTTCATAGGCTTGTCCGCATGTTCCGCGAATAGGTAGCAATGCTTGCAACGCTGGTCACAGGCTTCAGTGATATGCCATTGAAAGGCGAAATACTCACCCATCAATCACGTCCCAGCCAGCGGATCGCCCCGGCAGGGCAATGCTCGAAGCAGTTCCCGCACTGAAGGCAGTGCAAAGGATCGATGGGATAGGGATCCAGTCCTTCTTGCCAGCACCGCATGCGCTGCCACAGGCAGTCTCCGGCTTTGAGGCCCCGCAGGCAAAGATGGAGTTTTCCTTCGCATGATTCATCCACCGTACAAATTCTCCAATGTCATTTGCCCGCTCCTTCCATAAAATGCTTTTATCGTAGCCAGCCTTACCGGATTATGGGAATGAAAGATTGTCATCATTCATTCCGTTATTTGTTTCCAGATGGAACCAGATAGGGGCTTAGGCATTCCGCCGTCTTGAGGAACGCGCCCGTGAGGGAATCCCTGACTTTCAGGTTCTGGATCCGGTAGTAGACGCCAAAAGGAGCACAAGCGGATTCACTCCATGAGGGGATGCAAATGTCCGAGTGGACGACCATGTTTCCTGATTTTGTATGGAGGACTGCCAAAGGATGGTCCTTCCGTAGCAGACAATAGAAATGATTCCTAATTAATTCTTTGAATCCCGCTGACTAACGCACAAGGAAAGTAGAATGTCCATGCTCAAGGAGGCTGGAGCCGACGAGCGCGTACTCACCTCTCCGACGGTCCGTTGGCAGGGAAAACAAGCGGGGTGACCGAACTGCCCGGAGGCAATTTCAGCACCAGTGATTTCTACCCGATCCAGCAGATTCCCAATGGCGTCCATCTGACCGGTTTCCATTCGAATTTCCCGAAAGGGAAGACATGCAGGACATCTTCTTCATTCCCATCACCTCCGACCCCGGATTGGTGCGAAGCATCCCTTCAGCCAGATTTGTGACGCATTGGTCGACCAGGACAACCACAAGGCAAACGGCAAGATTGTCGTCACTCTGGAGGATTGAAGGCGTCCCAGCCTCGCTGCAAGCAAAAGGATTCCGCCCGGAGTGTGAGGGGCGGAATCCATATCGGAAATCCTTCGAGACAACTATCCCATCCAATGGGTCCGAAGTTTAACCAACCAATGTTTCTCCAAGGGCGATGCAGGCCTTGCGGGCATCGTCATCAGGAGCATTCTCGCAGACGACGGTGTCCACCACGACAGCCCCGTCGTTCTCTGCCCGTTCCTTCCAGGAGTCCATGTACGCACCGCCACCCCAGCCATACGAGCCGAACAGGGCGATCCTCTTTCCACGCAGGGAACCTTCGACAGAGGCGAACATCGGCTCGAACTCGCTCTCTTCCAGAACCTCGTCCCCCATCGCGGGGCATCCAAACGCGATCGCGTCATATGCCGCCACCTCGTCAGGAGTGAACGAGGTGGCAAGCATCTCCTCGACCTCCGCTCCCTTGGCCTTCGCCGCCTCGGCTATGCAGTCCGCCATCGCCTGGGTATTTCCCGTCCCGCTCCAGTACACTATCGCGACTTTCATATTCCTTACTCCTTCACCGCAAGCTTCTCGACGGGCATGCCCTTCTCGTAGAGCCCGCAGTACGTATGTGTGCATTTCTTGAACATTGTGAACTTCCGCTGTGCCTGTTCCTTGTTTCCGAACGCCTTCCAGCATCCCACGCAACAGGCATCGGAGCGATGGTGGATGAAGGCCTCGACGTCCTCCGGCGGATATCCGAGGAAAAGCCCGACCTCATGGGGAAAGCAACCGCCATCCCGGCCAAAACGCCGGACGAGCTGCATCACCATCCGTCCCTCGCTTCCGGACGCATATCCCTGCTCCATAAGAATCCGTCGGGCACCAGGTGCCTGCAAATCCCTTTCCAACCGTCCTGGCCGGTAGAGATAGACAAGCGTCCTCTGGCGCGAATGGATCGGAATCATCCGAAGGCCCTTGGGAACCAGTTTCCGGTTCATCTTGCGGATATCTGCACGCAACAGGACATCATCGCAAGGAAACAGGTTGCCGGTCTTGATGCCAGCCAGCGTAGGGGAACACTGCCGAACCACTCTCTCGTCTGACATCGCAACCTCCATTTGGTTAGGATTTCCTAACTCACATCTCAGACAATACAGAATCCGCCAGCGGCAGTCAAGTACATTTTTTCAAAAAAGAGAACGTTTCGTTTCCAACGGAGCCGGAAAGAGCCAGGACTTCCCTTTTTTACCCGTGAAGGATTGGCCGCTTTGCCTCCATCGCCTTGACCAATGCGATCTGGCAACGGGCCCGATCCAGGTTGTGCCCGGGGCGGTCGATGTGGTAGTAGACATCTCCGGCAAGGTAATCGGAAAGGAAACGGACGGCCATGATCTGGGTCATGACGATCCCGCTCCCGGCCAGCAGGCACCGCTCCGACCCTGTCAGGAATTTGGCCTCGTCCTGGTAGCCCGCAAGGATTGCCTGGAAGAGCCCGGCATCGCAGTCCACCTTCTCCAGGTCGCGCTCGTCTTCCTCCGCGGTGTTGGAGGCGGTACGGAGCATGTCCCCCGTATCGAAGAGGACCGTACCCGGCATGACGGTATCCAAGTCGATCAGGCCGAGCACTTCTCCGCTGTCCTCGTCGAAGAGCACGTTGTCCAGCTTGGTGTCGTTGTGGGTGATGTGGAGCGGAAGTATGCCCCGTTCCATGCCTTCCCAGAGCACACATCCACGCCGTTTGCGCTCCATGAGGAAATCGATCTCGCCGCCTACCGTGGCAAGCCGTCCCTTCGGATCCCGCCGCATCGCCTCCTCCAACTGCCGGTAGCGCATGCCCATGTCGTGAAAACGAGGAATCGTCTCCGCGAGCATATGGCCGTCCAGCGTGCTGAGCAGGTTGTGGAAGCGGCCGACGGCGATGCCGAACTGGTAGGCCATGCGGGCATCACTCAGCTTCTCGTAGGCCTTGGAACGTTCGATGAAGGGATAGACCCTCCAGAACTCGCCCTCCTCGTCCACCACGTAGGGTTTCCCCTCCCTCGAGGGGATGACGCATAGGGATTTCCGGTCGGCCTCGGGATCGTCCTTCAATTGCCGCCGGATCCAGTTTGTCACCAGCAGGACGTTCTCCATCACCTTCTCGGGATGAGGGAACACCGTGCGGTTGATCCGCTGGAGAATGTAGCGCTTCCGCCCTCCGCTCTCGCGAAAGCTGCAGACGAAGGTGCTGTTGATATGTCCCTGGGTGTTGGCCTTTGCGGTCATGAAAACCCCGGGAATCGCGAACTTTCCGAGAAGTGCTTTTGGTGTCATGCTTCCGCCTCGGGGGCAGTCGGTCCCTCGTGATGGCAGAAACCCAGCTCATGGCTTCTCCATCGTCTGTCCGCCTTCCAGGCAAGGCTCTCGAACGGATCGCGGCTTTCGCCGAGGTATTCCGTGAAAAGACGCCGCATCGCGGCGACCTCCTCGGGATGGCGGGAAGCGACGTTACGCTCCTCGAAAGGATCGGATGTGAGGTCATAATACTCCTCTCGCACTCCGGGTTCCAGGTAGCGTATGTAGGAGGCTGTCGGGGTGCGGACCAGACGGCAGGGAGAAACCGTATAGCCCCACTCGGTGTGCCATTGGCTGACCGCGTAGGGACGGTCAACCACACCGCCTTCACGCAGGAGGACGGAAAGGTCCTTGCCCCGGAAGGAAGCCGGTTTCTCCAGGCCCAGCAGGCCGCAGACCGTCGGAGCGATGTCGAGAAGCTCGGATAATCCCTGCAGGGTGCCGGGCCTGACATCCGGCCCGCTGATGAAGAGCGGGACCTCTACCGTTTCCCGGTACAGGCATACGTCCTTGGTCACCATGTGCCGGCTGGCCATCGAGTCGCCATGGTCGGACCAGAAGAGGATATAGCCGCCCAGCCCCTTGTCCCTCCATGCCTTGAGCACATCCCCGATCATCTGGTCCACCAAAGTCAGGTAGCCTTGATAGGCTTTCAGATACTGCCGGAAAAGCAACGGGCTCCAGTGGGAGGCCTGGCCCTGCCGGATGTGGGTGCAGCAGAGATACTGTACAGGGGTACCCCGGTTCGCGATGTCGTCGAACTCGAAATTGGGCGGCAGTTCGGGAAGGTCGTCCGTTCCCGCATCGGGTCTGCCATCCTTGTGCAGCCCGACCCACCCGCAGATGTTGTGCGGATTGACGAAGTCGACCACCATGGAAAGCGGCCGGGACGACCGCCTTCCCTTCAGGAAATCGAGTGCCTTCTGGCGGGTAAAGACATCGTTGTAGGTATCGAAGTTGTACGGCAGCGACGGGGTGTCGGGAACGACCGTCTGTCCCTCTTCCTCGCACCAGAACCCTCCAAGGGCTCCCGCGTCATGCCGCTTTCCAAAATGGCGGGTCTCGTACCCGGCTTTGGCGAGCACCCTCCCCAAAGTCTCCACCGAGGAAGGAACCGGACCGGCCGGCCACTTCCGGCCGTTGGAGAGCACGTTGGTCTCATGGGGATAGAGGCCGGACCAGAAACTGGCACGGGAGGGCTGGCAGAGCGGACATTGGGTGATGCAGCACTCGGCGCTCCGGCTCATCGCGCGCAGCCGGTCCAGGTTCGGAGTCTCGTGTTTGCCCGCAAGGGCGCGCGCGGACAACTGGTCGACCACGACCATCAGGATGTTCTGCTGTTCCATGACTCTCACCAATAGGGCTTCCAACCGCCCTTCAGGCGCCGGAGCGCCTCAAGATAATAATAGTCGCCCCAGACATTGCACTCGTCCACACCCCGGTTGCGGACGGTGTTGTAGGGACTTTTGCGGGCGTAGGTGCCGTGGAGCAGCTGCCCGTCGGAGATTTCGGGGTTCTTGACCGCGCAACGGTTGAAGAGCTCCCCGCACAGGCGCCTCGCCCCATCCCGGAGCTCATCCGCCTTCCCCTGCTTTTCATGGTCTGCCATCTCCAGCATGCCGCAGATGACGATGGCGAGCGACGAGGAGTCTCTCGGCTCGGCCGATCCTTCGGTGAAATCGAAATCCCAGAAGGGGATGACCGACGCGGGAAGGTGGGAGAGGAAGAAATCCAATGTCGCATAGAAGTCGTCATAGGCGGTCTGCTCGCGGGTCTCGCGCCAGGCGAGCGCGCTGCCGTAGACACCCCACGCCTGGCCCCTCGCCCAAGCCGACCCGTCCCGGTATCCTTGGGCGGTCCGCCCATGGGTGGGCTTCCCGGTCTCGGGGTCGAAGAAATAGGTGTGGATGGTCGAATGGTCGGGACGCATGACGAGCGGCAGGGCGGTATGCAGGTGCCTCAGGGCGACGTCGCGGTACTTCCCGTCTCCCGTCTCCCGCGTCGCCCAGAACAGCAACGGCAGGTTGAGCAGGCAATCGATGATCAGCCGGTAGTTGTCCGGATCGCCCAGCTTTCCCCAAGCCTGGATGAACTGGCCTTTCTCCTGGAAACGGGAAATCAGGTTGTCGGCCGCAAGCAAGGCCGCCTTGCGGGCGACAAGGCTTCCCGTCAACTGGTAGAAGCCTACGCAGGAAGGAGAATAGAGGAAGCCCATGTCGTGATGGTCGACATCGACACGGTTCTCGATCCTGTCCAGCCAGGAGGGCATCTGCCTGGAAACCGCGTCCAGATACCCCTGTCTGCCGGACAGCTCGTAGGCAAGGTTCAATTCCCCGGTCCAGAAGCCGGTCGTCCATTCGACATTCCGGCTCTTCGGATACCAGAGATGCTCGCTCACCGAGTATTTGAACGAGTCTCCCATCAGGGAAAGCGCCTTGTCGGTCTGGGCGAGAGCCCGGTCGACCGCCTCGTCAAGGCCACTCCAGACCTTGAGTTCACTCACCTTCATAAAACAGGTCTCCTATCTCCTTTGCCGCATTACGCATCCACCCCTCGAACCGGGCTTCTTCCTGTTCGTCCGGCTGTCTGGGGTGCATCTCATACGGGTCATGCTCCAGGTCGTAGAGCAACCGGTATTCCGGTGTTCCCGCCTGGATCCCCTTGTGGTGCAGGTAGAGCCATTTCCTTGTCCGGACTCCCCTCCAGCCGTACCGCTTGTTGTCCAGTCCCCGCTTCCGATAGGACTCCACCAAGTCCGGCATGCCGGGAATCATCGTCAGGTAGACCGCCTCGCGTCCCCCCCTGAGGCCCTGTTCCAAGGCCCGGCTCTGGTCAAGGCCGGTCATGCTCGGGGAAACAGGCACCCCAAGCAGCGAGAGCAGGGTCGGGGCCTGGTCCTCGCTGGCCAAGAGGACATCCCGGCTTCCGGGAGACAGCGTCGCATCGTACAGGTACCAGGGGATGGCGATCGACTCCTCGTACCAGACATTCTTTCCGTACAGGCCATGGGAACCCATCATGTCCCCGTGGTCGGCGGACAAGACGACGATGGTGTCGTCCCAGAGCCGGTGCTCGTCAAGGAAGGACATGATCCTCCCCCATTGCTCGTCCAGCCCCTCCACCGCGGCGAAATAGTCATGATAGGACTTCAGATAGCTGGAATCCTTTCTCCATTCCTCGGGAACATTGGGCTCGAAAGACAGCCTGACCTGACGTTCCTGCAGCGCCACGGGCAGCTTGTCGTAGGGCGGATGCGGCGGATTCCAGGAGAGGAACGCACAAAAGGGTTCCTCTTTTGCGACAGCTCCTGCAAGCCAGTCGAGCAGCACATCCGTCTCGTGGGCCGGCGACCACCCGTGCACCTGGATCATCTCCGGGCTGTTTTCCCAGTAGTGGGGCTCGAGATGCTGGTCCCAGGCACCATAGGAATGCCAGGAATCAAATCCATGGCGCCCCGGTCCGGGTGGCGTGTAGGCGTCCCAGTTCCGCGCGCCGCTTGCCGGTGCCGGGCTGTCGTTCCTCTCGCTTCTCGTCAGGTGCCATTTCCCGACATAACAGGTCTGCCATCCGGCCATCTTCAGGACATCGGAGATACAGACCTCGGAGTCCTTCAGGTCGGGGCTGTCGGCCATCGGAGCCTTGCAGTTGGTCCAGAAGCCACAGGCAAGCGGATGCTTGCCCGTGAGCAGAGCGGCCCGGTGAGGAGAGCAAAGCGGATACGAAGAAACCGCGTGGGCAGAGACACAGCGAGCCGCGAACATATCCATATGCGGTGTGCAGACAGGGTCCTTGCAAGCAAATCCCAAAGCAGATGCACGCCACTGGTCTGCAAAGACATACAGCAGGTTCTTTCGTTTCACGTTTGCCCTCCTCACGAACCAGCATCAACCATTAGCGGCGGGTATACGCCTCGTACCCGCGCTGGACGATCGCGACGGCATCGTCGATGCCTCGGCTCTTCAGTTCCTTGACGAAGGCCGGATAATCGCTCTGGAAGTCGGAGGTGCCGAGAATCCAGGACTGGAACTTCTCATCCACGTAGGGACGGATCGTCGACATGATCTTCTTGTACTGCGCGTCATCCTCGGGCTGGAGCTTCATGTCCAGCCTGCCATCGGCATACGGCGGTTCCTCGCTGAGATACCACTCGGGGTGGGACTCGTACAGGCGCGCGGCGGCTTGCGCTGCGGGAGAAGCGACCGCAATCTCGTAGTTGGCGTCCTGGCAGCAACCGACACGGTACAAGCAGCCGAGGCTACGCAGATATCCGACCGGAGTCAGCTCGCTGTTCATGACATTGTCCATGAAGTGCTTGGTACCATCGGCATCCTTGGTGTAGGTCAGGCCCTCGATACCCCAGTTGAGCAGTTCCTGCCCTTCGGGGGTGAAGCAGTAGTCGAAGAACTTGATGAGCGTGACAGGATCCTTGCACTGGGTGGAAATACCCCAGCCGACTCCCGGGAATCGCTCGGTCCGCTCCTTGACGACTCCGTGCTGGTCGGCAGGAGGAGCGAACGCGACCATCTCTAGGCCAGGATACTCGTTCTGCAGCTTGGTGTTGTAGTTTCCCGCGCTGACCCAGTCATGGGTGCAGCCGCCCTGGTTCGCCGTCATCAGGATATCCCTGCCCTTCGGGCCGCGGGTGAAGAACTCGGGATCGAGGATGCCTTCCACATACCACTTCCTCAGATTGGTCACCGCGGTCTCGAAATTGGCTCCGAGCGGCTCGAACTCCACCTTGCCGTCACGCACATAGAACTCCGTGCTGGAGTCCCACAGCCAGAGGTATTCGTCCGGCATCTTGTTGCCGGCACGGTCGAACAGCGGGACCTCGTCCTTCTTGCCGTTCCCGTTGGGATCCCCGTTGCGGAAGGCCAAAAGGACGTCGTGCAGCTCGTCAACTGTCGTCGGGGTCTGCAAGCCAAGCTTGTCCAGCCAGTCCTTGCGGATCCACCAGAACTCGGAGAACTTCAGGGTCTGGTTCTTCGGCACGTAGTAGATGTTGCCGTCCAGCGAATAGGCGGTGTTGGCGAATTTCTTGTCGTTGTCCAGGTACCACTGGATGTGCGGGGCGTACTGCCTGATCAGGTCGTTCAGCGGCAGCAGGCCACCGTCACGGCCGAGCTTTTCCAGGTCGGTGGCGCTTACATACCCGATCACGTCGGCAAGCTTGCCGGAGGAGAGCATCAGGTTGAACGCCTCCTTCTCGTTGGAGTTGGACTTGCTGATCACGCTTTTCAGGCTGATTCCGGTCCGCCTCGCCATCTCCTGCCAGACCGGCCAGGAGGAGTCGAAGGGCATGTTGTTGAAGTTCAGGAAAATGGTGAACTCGGTCGGCTTCGATGTGATGGGAAGCGGGAAAGCCCCATCCTTGGTCGGAACCGGGTAGGCGACCTCGGCCTTCGCCGCGCCGGCACCTTGGGCGGATTCCGCCTTGGGGGTTTCGCTCGCTCCTCCTGCGAAGAGAGAAGCAGCACTCAGGAGCACGGCTCCCAGCAACATACAGCTTTGTTTTCTCATTTGCATATCTCCTTTTCCCTCTGTAGGGTTTTACCCTTTATTGGCACCGATTGTCAGACCGGTCTTGAAATATTTCTGGATGAACGGATAGGCGACCAGCATCGGCACGATAGCAATGATGATGATCGCGTAGATCACCGTGGTCGGGCTCCAGGTAGAGCCGGCGGTGACAATCGCGGCCTCGGTCTCGTTGGACACCTTGTCCACGATCAGTTTCTTCAGCAACACCTGCAGGGGCAGCTTGCTGTCGCTGGTCAGCAGGTTCATGGCCCAGAAGTAGCTGTTCCAGCGGTTGACCGCGTAGAACAACCCGACAGTGGCCAGTGCGGGCTTGGAAAGCGGCAGGTAGACCTGGGCGAAGATCCGCAGGTTGCTCGCGCCGTCGATGAAGGCGGCCTCCTCCAACGAGGAGGGAACCTGCTCGAAGAAGCTTTTCATGATGATCAGGTTGTAGGTGTTGATCGAGAAGCCGAACAAGATTGCGAAGCGGGTGTCGAGCAAGTGGAAATCGCGGAAGGTCATGTACAGGGGGATGATGCCTGCCGAAAACCACATCGTGAAGACACAGAACAAGGTGAAGAACTTACGGAAGACCAACCGCTTCTTGGAGAGCGCGTAGGCCATCGTCGTGGAAAAGGCCATGTTCACCGCGACGCCGACGACCGTATAGAAAATCGTGTTGGCATAACTCACCCAAAGGCCCGGCTTCTTGAAGGCCTCCCGATAGCTGTCCAGCGTGGTTCCCACGGGCAGCAACGTGACCGTGCCGTTCTCGACGAACAGCGGCCTCGAGAACGAGGCGGAAAGCACATAGATGATCGGGTAGAGGCAGAGCAGGGAGACCAGGACGCCGATGATGTTGACCACCACGTTGAAGGACCGCTCCCCTTTCCCCTGCAGATACCGCACATTGTTCGTTTGCTTTCTCATGGATTCCTCCTCACCACAGGCTGCTTTCCGTCAGCTTGCGGCTGAGCCTGTTGGCAATGGTGACCAGCACCAGGGCGACGAGCGCCTCGAACAGGCCGGCGGCGGTCGCCAGTCCGTAATTGCCGTTCTCGATACCGACGCGGAAGGCGTAGGTGCTGATGACGTCAGCCACCGAATAGGTCGAGGGGTTGTAGAGCAACAGGATCGATTCGTAGCCGACCTTGACCATCTTGCCGATATGCATGACGAACATGGTGACGATTGTCGGGACAATCGAGGGAAGCGTAATGTGGATGATCCGCTTCCACTTCCCCGCGCCGTCGATGATGGCGGCCTCA
>CAJMOS010000097.1 GCA_905215015.1 uncultured bacterium
AGGACCTGAAGGAGAGTTTGTATGCTCATTCTCATTTGTGATGCGTTTGATGCCTCCATGCCGAAGAAGCTTGCCCGGTTCGGAGAGGTCACGAGCGACAACAGTCGTCTCGCGGAAGCCACCGTCGCCCTTGTGCGTTCCAAGACGAAGTGCACCAAGGAGTGGATCGACCAGGCGCCAAACCTGAAGGTGATCATCCGCGGCGGCGTCGGCACCGACAACATCGACAAAGCCTACGCGAAGGAAAAGGGGATTATCGTACACAACACGCCAAAGTCCAGCGCGATCGCTGTCGCCGAACTGGCGTTCGCATTGATGCTCAGCACGCCGAACCTCATCGTCCGCTACCATGAGGGCATGAAGAGCGGCCAGTGGCTGAAGAAGGAAAAGCGGACCGAGCTGTATGGCAAGACGCTCTGCCTGTTCGGCATCGGCCATATCGCCAGCGAGGTCGCCATCCGCGCCAAGGCCTTTGGCATGAAGGTGGTCGCCTACGACAAGTATGTGAAGTCCAGCCCGGTCGCCGAGATGAAGGCGAGCCCGGAAGAGGCGGTGGCGGATGCCGATTACATTTCCCTGCACATGCCCCTGACCGACGAGACCAAGGGAATGGTGGGCGAGAAGCTGCTTTCCCACTGCAAAAAGGCCCCGGTCGTCATCAACACCTGCCGCGCGCTGGTGGTCGACGGGGACGACATGGTCAAGATGCTGGAGGCAGGAAAAGTCGCCTGGTACTGCACCGATGTCTGGCCGCATGACCCTCCTGAGGCGGATGATCCGATCATCAGGGAAGAGCATGTGACACTGACCCCGCACGTGGGCGCCAACAGTGTGGAGAACCTGCTGCGCATCGGCAATGAGACGGTCGAGATTCTGGATGAACTGAAACAAAAAGGAGCGTTTTGATATGGCACGCAAGAAAATCTTTTTCGCTGGTCCCTGTGTACTTCCGATGGAAGTCCTGGAGGAGATGAGGGACAATATCGTGGATTATCATGGCAACGGCGTCTCGATGATCGAGACCAGCCATCGTGGCGGCATGTTCGAGGAAATGTACAACGAATGCCTCGGCTCCATCCGCCAGCTCTACCATATTCCGGACGACTACGAGGTCTTCTTCCTGGGTGGTGGCGCGACGTTGCAGTTCACGATGATTCCGAACGCCTTCCTGAAGCCGGGTACCGTCGCCGATTACCTGAAGAGCGGGACCTGGTCCAACAAGGCGGTCGAGGACGCCGAGAAGATCGGAAAGGTCAACCTGTACTTCGACGGCACCGGAAGCAAGTTCACCACGCTTCCCGATCCGAAGAGCGTGAGACCTTCCTCGCCGGAGAGCAGCTATCTCTACCTCTGCGCCAACGAGACGATCGGCGGCATCGAGTGGCAGTCCTTCCCTGACTACCAGGAGCCGGTGCCGATGATCTGCGACATGTCCAGCGACTTCTTCTCCCGTCCGGTTCCCGTGGAGCGTTTTTCGATGATCTACGGCGGCGTCCAGAAGAACCTCGGACCTGCCGGAGCCGTTCTGGTCATCATCAAGAAATCCCTGCTCGAGAGACAGAGGCCCAACCTGACCGCCTACATGGACTACGCCCTGCACGCCAAGAAGGAAGGGTTGTACAACACGCCGCCGGTCTTCTCCATCTGGGGAGTCAAGCTGATGATGGACTGGATCAAGAAGAACGGAGGAGTAGAGCAGATGGAGAAAAACGCCATCGAGAAGAGCTCCATGGTCTATGACGTGATCGACTCCAGCGACTTCTTCCGCAGCCCGGTGGACAAACGGTTCCGCAGTCGCATGAACGTCGTATTCCGTCTGCCCAGCGAGGATCTGGAGAAGAAGTTTGTCTCCGAAGCCACTGCGGCCGGATTCCTTGGCCTGAAGGGCCATCGCTCCGTCGGCGGCCTGCGCGCGAGCCTGTACAACGCTTGCCCGAAGCAGGACGTCATCGACCTGTGTGGCTTCATGAAAGAATTCGAAAGGAAGAATGGCTGATGAAAACAAAAATGGATGCGACAAACCGCGCCATTGTCAAACAGCTTTCCGGTGACGGACGAAAACCGTTCTCCGCGATTTCAAACGAGCTCGGCATCACGGAGAATACCGTTCGTACCCGCGTGGCGAAATTGACGGAGGATGGCACGATGCAGATTACCAGCCTGGTCAACCCGGAGATGCTTCCGGGCAGCCAGCTGGTGATCATGGGCGTCAAGCTCAACACGATGGACCTGGAGTCGAAGGCGAAGGAGTTCCTGAAGTTGCGAGGCGTCATGAACGTGGTCGTGGTCACCGGCCGGTTCGATTTGATCGTCCAGGTTTTGCTTTCCGAGGAGAAAGGGCTGAGCCTGTTGGATTTCTTCAAGGAAGAGCTTGATTTGGTCCAAGGTGTCAGCGAGGTGGAGACCTTCGTGGTCTACCAGTCCTACAACTACTGGCTCAACTACAATCTGTAACGGAAAGTGTCTCGGATGTGGGGTGCGGGGTGGATGTGTCCATCCCGCATTCTTTTTCCCCGGAGATATGGCGGTTTTCCTTGACACCTCGAGGAATCGATGTAGAATAATTGATTCGTATAAGCGATGTCCGACGGGTGTCGTTGCTTCGCGTTTGGAAGGAGATATATCGAATGGATCAAGGAGCAATTGATGTGCTTGCCAAGCTGGACATGACATCGCTTACTGCTGTCAATATTCCCATCAGGCTCTTGCTTGTGGTGCTTTTCTCGGGAACCTTGGGCTGGGAACGGACCGCCAAGCGCAGAGGAGCCGGTATCCGCACCTATATCATCGTTTCCCTTGGCGCGGCGCTTACCATGATGACAAGCCAGTACCTGAAGGACTATGTGGCCGACGGGTACACGGACCTTTCCCGTCTGGGCGCGCAGGTGATCAGCGGCATCGGTTTCATTGGCGCGGGCACCATCATGTTCAACGGTTTCAAGCAGGTCAAGGGCATCACCACGGCGGCAGGTCTCTGGGCATCCGCCTGTATGGGCCTGGCCATGGGTGCCGGTTTCGTCTATGGCGCGCTGATCGTCTGGGTTCTGATGTTCCTGGTCATGACGGTGCTGGACACCTGGGAGAACCGCTTCTTCTCCCATATGGGCGAGATCCGGCTTTTCATCGTCTTCGAGTCCTTCCAGTTCTTCCGTGTCTTCATGCAGAAGATGAAGGCAAACGGTTTTGTCATCGCCGATTTCGAGATGGACAAGACCGGATTGAACAAGGAAATCGCCACGTATATCACCTTGAACCTGAAGAAACGCGTCAACCACGAGACGGTGATTGACGGTCTTTCCACGTATCCTGGCATCATGATGATCGAGGAGATCTAGGCGACGGTAAGAACGGGTTTCGCGTTTTCCTCGGTTGTCTCTTTGCCATGGAGTACCGCGTCCGCGTGTTCCACGCGCTCCTTGGTGGGTGGCTCCACCCCTTTCAGCGTATAAGGAATGCCGAGTTTCTCCCATTTGTAGGTCCCCAGCGTGTGGTAGGGAAGGACCTCGATTCTCTCCACGTTGGTGAGCTCCGAGGTGAACGCCGCCAGCCGCGAGAGCCACTCGTCCTTGTCGGTGATGCCTGGTACCAGCACATGGCGGATCCAGACGGGCACATGCATCTCGTCCAGCGTCCGTGCCATCTCCAGTATGGCTTTGTTCGACCAGCCGGTAAGCTTCATGTGTTCCCTGTCGTCAATGTGCTTGATGTCGAGCAATACAAGATCCGTATGGCGCATAAGCTCCTGGAATTGGTCCCAAAAGGGGCCTTCCTTGGTGAATGGTTGCCCTGAGGTGTCGAGACAGGTCGAGATTCCCATGGCTTTCGCCTTGGAGAACAGTTCCACGAGGAACGGCAACTGCAGCAGTGGCTCGCCTCCACTGACGGTGATGCCGCCTTTCTCGCCCCAATACGGGCGATAACGGACAGCCTTCGCGAGCAGTTCGTCGGCGGTGAACTCGTTCCCGACCCCGGTTTTCCAGGTTTCCGGGTTGTGGCAGTAGCGGCAGCGCATGTGGCAGCCTTGCAGGAAGATGACGAACCGGACACCCGGTCCGTCGACGGAGCCGAATGACTCCGTCGAATGGACATAGGCCTTGGCCATATCACATCTCCTTGTGGGCGGAGCGGCTGATGACGTCCAGCTGCTGCTCCCGCGTCAAGTCGATGAACTTCACCGCGTAGCCGGAGACACGGATGGTGAAATTCGCGTATTCCGGTTTGTCGGGATGCTCCATGGCGTCCTTGAGTTTTTCCACGCCGAAGATGTTGACGTTCAGATGGTGGGCTCCCTGGTCGAAGTATCCGTCCAGGACCCTGGCCAGGTTTTCGCATCGCTCGTCATCGGTATGGCCGAGAGCCTCGGGATTGATCGTCTGCGTGTTGCTGATGCCATCCAGGGCATACACGTAGGGCAGCTTCGCCGTGGAGTTGAGACTTGCCAGCAGGCCGTTCCTCTCGGCGCCGTAGGCGGGATTCGCTCCGGGGCTGAAGGGTGTCCAGGCCGCCCTGCCGTCAGGCATCGCCCCTGTCCTCTTTCCGTAGACCACGTTGCTCGTGATCGTAAGGATCGAGGTGGTCGCCTCGCTGCCACGGTAGGTATGGTGTTTCTTGATTTTCGTGATGAAGGTCTTGAGCAGCCAGACGGCGATATCGTCGGCACGGTCGTCGTCGTTGCCATAGCGGGGGAAATCGCCTTCGACCGCGTAATCGACCGCGAGTCCCGCCTCGTTGCGGATGACCTTGACTTTGGCGTACTTGATGGCGGAGAGCGAGTCGACCACATGGCTGAATCCGGCGATGCCGGTAGCGAAGGTTCGGCGCACGTTGGTGTCGATCAAGGCCATCTCGGCCGCTTCGTAGTAGTAGCGGTCATGCATGTACTGGATGACATTCAGGGTGTTGACGTACAGGCCTGCGAGCCAGTTCATCATGATGTCGAACTTGTGCATGACCTCGTCCCACTGCAGGTATTCGCTGGTGATTGGTTTGATCTCCGGCCCGGCCTGTACCAGGTCCTTTTCGTCGAAACCGCCGTTGATCGCGTACAGAAGGCATTTGGCCAGGTTGGCGCGGGCTCCGAAGAACTGCATTTCCTTGCCGGTCTGCGTGGCGCTGACACAGCAGCAGATCGAGTAGTCGTCACCCCAGACGGGGCGCATCACGTCGTCGTTCTCGTACTGGATCGAGCTGGTCTTCACGCTGATGTTGCTGGCGTACCGCTTGAATGCGTAGGGAAGGCGCGGGGAATACAGGACTGTCAGGTTGGGTTCTGGGCTCGGTCCCATGTTTTCCAGCGTATGGAGGAACCTGAAGTCGTTCTTGGTGACCATGTTCCTGCCGTCCATGCCCAGGCCTGCGACCTCCAGGGTGGCCCAGACCGGGTCGCCGCTGAAGAGCTCGTTGTAGGAGGGGATGCGGGCGAACTTGACCATCCTGAGCTTCAGCACCAGGTGGTCGATCAGTTCCTGCGCCTCCTTCTCCGTCAGGGTCCCTTCGTCAAGGTCCCGCTGGATGTAGATGTCGAGGAAGGTGGAAATCCTGCCGACGCTCATGGCCGCTCCGTTCTGGCTCTTGATTGCGGCCAGGTAGCCGAAATAGAGCCATTGCACGGCCTCCCTGGCATTGGTCGCGGGAAGGGAGATGTCGAAGTGGTAGCTCCCGGCCATTTCCTTGATCTGGGCAAGCGCGCGGATTTGCTCGGAGATTTCCTCCCTGCCGCGGATTACGTCATCGGTCATCGTGCCGTCGCCATAGTTGGCAAGATCATACTTCTTCTGCTCAATGAGGCGGTCGATGCCGTACAGCGCGACCCTGCGGTAGTCGCCGACGATGCGTCCTCTTCCATAGGTGTCGGGAAGCCCGGTGATGATATGGGTGTGGCGTGCCATGCGCATTTGTGGCGTGTACGCATCGAATACCGCTTGGTTGTGGGTCTTGTGGTATTCCGTGAACACCTTGTGGAGCTGAGGGTCAGGCTGGTAACCGTAGGTGGTGCAAGCCTCCTCTGCCATCCTGATGCCGCCATACGGCATGAAGGCCCGTTTCAGGGGCTTGTCGGTCTGGAGCCCGACAACCCGTTCCCTGTCTTTGTCCAGGTATGCCGCAGGGTAGGCGGTGATGCCGCTGACCACCTTGGTCTCCATGTCGAGCACTCCGCCTTTTTTCCTTTCTTCCTTCTGCAAGCCCTGGAGCTCGTTCCAAAGTGTTTCCGTCGCATCGGTCGGAGGCGCAAGGAACGACTCGTCCCCCGAGTATGGCGTGTAGTTGTGCTGGATGAAATCCCGCACATCGATATCCTCTCTCCAGAATGTTCCTTTGAATCCTCTATACGCATCCTGCATGTCGTTGTCTCCTTCGCAGGTTTTCGCCTGCTTTCAGAACCGACGATACAAAGAATGCGGAAGATGGTCGTTGATGCAAATCAACTTTCAAGCACTGTGTAGCCCGCCAGGGCGTCCCGGTCGGCGACCATGAGCTTGTTCTGTCCGAGCCTGCGGATTACTCCGGTTTTGACAAGTTCACCCAATTTGCGGCTGACGGTCTCCCTACGGAGGTTGATCATCGCCGCGATGTCGTCGATACCGAGAGAGATCTCATGGTTCAGGCAATGCTCGTCCTGCTGGAGCATGTACAATGCGACGCGAGCCATGGCGTCGTTTTCCGTGAGAATCAGGTTCTGGTGGCGGGCGTTGCCCAATTTTCTCCCGATTGAGCGGGCTACGCTCCGCATCAGGTCAGGGTTTTCGTTCAGTTCCTTGCGGAAGAGTTCGGATGGAATCAGGCAGGAGTCGACTTCGGTAAGGCAGATTGCGGAGAAAGGGTAGTGGCCTTCCCCCGTAAGAAACAGCTGCTCGCCAATCACGTCGCCGTCATGGAGGACTTCCAGGATATGCTCTTTGCCTGAGGCGTCGTAATCGGCAAGCTTCACTTTGCCGTGGCGGATGACCCACAATCCTTCGAGGTCAGCTCCTTGGTGGAACAGCATCTGCTCTTTCCCGAAATGCTTCTGACGCGTGTGCGTTTCCATCTGATGGATGCTTTCCGAGGAAAGGCTGTCGAATAAGGGAATCAGTTCGAAGCAATGAAGCTGGCAGGTATCCATGCCTCCCATGGTAGAAAGAAAGGCGGGAAAGGTCAAACCAAGCTGTACACAAACTTTCTCATTCGTTATGCTAGTGTTGCTTGGCCGGATTTCATCCGTATCGTCAGGCAATTCGTTGTCTAGGAACATGTTTCATGCAGAGAAAGAACGAACATATCAGAAATATTGCAATCATCGCCCACGTCGACCACGGCAAAACCACGCTGGTTGACGCACTCTTCAAGCAGAGCGGTATTGTCAGCAAGGACGGCCAGACCCGTATCATGGACAGCGGCGACATCGAGCGCGAGCGCGGCATCACCATCAGCGCCAAGAACTGCGCCATCCATTACAACGGGGTCAAGATCAACATCATCGACACTCCGGGACACGCCGATTTTGGCGGCGAGGTCGAGCGTGGCCTGTCCATGGTCGACGGCGTCGTGCTGCTTGTCGACGCCGCGGAGGGGCCGCTGCCTCAGACCCGTTTCGTGCTGGAGAAGGCTCTTGCCAAGCACCTTCCCCCGATTATCGTCATCAACAAGGTGGACAGGCCGGACGCGACTCCACAGGAAACCTTGGACAAGGTCTACGACCTGTTGCTCGAGCTTTCCGATGACGAGAAACTCCTGGAGGCTCCGGTCTTCTATGCCGTCGGAAAGACGGGGAAGTGCGGTCTTGAGCCAGACAAGTTGCAGGACAGCATGAAGCTGCTCTTCGACGCGATCGTCAACTATATCCCGGCTCCTTCGTATGATGACGAGGAGCCGTTCCAGATGCTGGTCAGCGATCTTTCCTACAACGACTTCCGGGGAAGGCTTGCCATCGGGAAGGTCATCAACGGCAGCGCCAATACCAACGACAGCTTGGTCTGCATGGTGGAGAGCGGAGCGCGGGAACCGCTCCGGGTCACCCGTCTGCAGGCCTACGACGGGCCGACCTTCCACGAGACGACCGACGTGGAGCCGGGTGACATTATCGTCCTCTCGGGTATCGAAAATGTCTCGATCGGGGATACGATCTGCAACGCCAGCTATCCGAAGGCCCTGCCACGCATCACGGTCGACGAGCCCACCGTGTCGATGATCTTCATGAAGAACATCAGCCCTCTCGCCGGACACGAGGGCAAGAACGTCACCAGCGCCAAGATCGGCGAATATCTTCGTCGTGAGGCGCTGAGGAACGTTTCCATCCGTGTCGAGCACAACGCCGATGATTCCTACACCGTCAAAGGCCGTGGCGAGTTCCAGATGGCCATCATCATCGAAGAGATGCGGAGGCAGGGATACGAGCTCTGCGTCGGGCGTCCGGAGGTCCTGTTCAGGACCGACAAGGACGGCAACAAGACCGAGCCCTGCGAGATTCTGACCGTCGACTGCCCCGAGGAGTTCAGCGGCACCGTGATGGACAAGCTTTCCAAGCGGAAGGCGCTGATGCAGGACATGACCTACAACGGGACGGGAAGGGTGAAGATCACCTTCGACGCTCCGGTCCGCGGCCTGCTCGGCTACCATGACGAGTTCCAGACCGACACCCATGGCCTGGGAATCATGTACAGCTACTTCAAGGGATATGAGCCCTACAAGGGAGAGTTCCCGTCGCGCACCAACGGAAGCCTTGTCTGCGACCGTGCCGGTGTCGCCGTGCCCTACGGCATGTGGGAGCTCGAGGACCGCGGCACCTGGTTCATCCTTCCGGGGGATCCGGTCTACGAGGGCGAGATCGTTGGTGTACGCAACAAGGAGCTGGACCTGAACCTCAACCCGACCAGGACCAAGCACCTGACCAACCTGCGCGCCAGCGGCCATGACGACGCGGTCACCCTGACGCCAATCCAGAGGCCCACCTTGGAACAGGCGATCCAGTTCATCAAGGAAGACGAGCTGGTCGAAGTCACCCCGCTTTCCATCCGCATGTGCAAGAAGATCCTGGACTGCCAGCAACGCAAGATCTTCGAGAACCGCGGCGAGATTCCTGAGTACCTGCTCAACGGCAAGAGCTGAACGGTTGTACGGATACAAGGAAAGAGCGATGTCGAAATGGCATCGCTCTTTCTTTTGTTCCATCGAAAAACAATTTATAACTTATACAAGAACAACTAAAAATACATTAAAGATTGATGGTAAGTACTACAGGACAATGATCGGAACCCATTACTTCCGTAGCAATCTTGCTATCAACCACATGGGAAATAAATCGGTTTGAACAAAGCCAATAATCGATTCTCCATCCCGCGTTCTTTTCTCTCGCGTGGAACCGATAGGACCACCAGGAATAGATGCCTGTCGCGTCAGGATAGAAGTGCCGGAAGGTGTCGGTGAATCCTGCCGCGAGCAGCTGGTCGAAGTCGTCCCGCTCCGGTTTGGAGTATCCGGCATGTCCTTCATTCGTCTTTGGGTTTTTCAGGTCAATGGGTTTGTGGGCGACGTTCAGATCCCCGCAGATCAAGACGCTTTTTTTCTCGTCGAGGTTCTTGCAGTACGTCCGGAACTCCTCGTCCCATTTCTGCCTGACATCGATTCTTGCCAGCTCGTCCTGGCTGTTGGGCGTATAGCAGCAGACCAGGAAGAAGGAAGGAAACTCGCAGGTCACCGTGCGTCCCTCGGCATCCAGCCCGGATCCGATCCCGTAGGTGACTTCCAATGGCTTCTCCTTGGTCAGGACCGCGGTGCCGGAGTACCCCTTGCGCTGGGCGCAGTGGAAGTACCCGGTATAGCCGGTATCCGGAAGCTCGACCTGGTCTTCCTGCAGTTTCGTTTCCTGCAGGCAGACCACGTCATAGCCCGAGTTTGCGAGCCATTCGTTGAAGCCTTTCTTCTGTGCGGCCCTCAGGCCGTTGACGTTCCAACTTGCGAGTTTCAATAGATGTGCACTCCTTGCTCGCTGGCAGCCTGATAGAGTTCGTCCGGCCAGATGGAGGCCTGGACCTCGGCGATATGTGCCTTGTGGAGCAGGCACATGCAGATGCGGCTTTGCCCGATACCACCGCCAATGGTCTGGGGGAACTCTCCGGCCAGCAGCCGTTTGTGCCAGTACAGCTCCTTTCGCTGCTCCTGGTGCTTCAGCGCGAGCTGGCGGAGCAACGCTTCGGAGTTGACGCGGATACCCATGCTGGAAAGTTCGAGCGAGTCGTCCCGCACCGTATCCCAGACAATCAGGTCGCCATTCAGGCCGACGTAGCCGTCCCCGCTCGGCGTGGACCAGTCGTCGTAGTCGGGAGCGCGTCCACCGTGGGGAACGCCGTCCGCCAGCGGAGAACCGATACCGATCAGGAAAATCGCGCCATATTCCTTGGCCAGCTTCTTCTCCCTTGCTTCCGGGCTCAGTTCGGGATACCGCTTCTGGGCATCCTCCGTGTGGATGAATGTGACGGTTTCCGGAAGCGTGGGTTGACAGACGGAGTAGTTTTCGCTCACGAGGAATTCTGTTCGTTTGAGAGCCTGGTAGATCCGGGAAACGGTATCCTTCAGGTAGGCGATGTTGCGATCCCTGGGTCCCATGACCTTCTCCCAATCCCATTGGTCGACGTAGATGGAATGGATCGCGTCGATGTCGTCGTCAGGCCTGATGGCGTTCATGTCGGTGTAGATACCCGTGCCAACGGAAAAGTGGAGGTCCGCAAGTTCCATGCGCTTCCACTTGGCCAGGCTCTGGACAATCTCCATCTTCTTGTTGCCCATATTGCCAACCTCGAAACGGACCGGCCGCTCCACGCCATTCAGGTCATCATTGATCCCGGAATTGCAGGGAACAAACAGCGGGCTCGTCACGCGGGAGAGCCGCAGCTCTCCGGAAAGTTCGCGTTCAAACGTGTCCTTCACGAACTTGATGGCACGTTCCGTCGTCTTGGCATCGAGAGAAGGGGTATACCCCTTCGGAAAATACGTTTTCATAGATGAAATCCCCAATGGAAAAAACTATACCACAGCAGGAAAGCCGACACAATGAGAGATACACGTCAAAGCTCATGGCAGTACATTTGGCATGTCGTACTAATCAACTTATTCAAATATAAGGAGTTAATAATGTTAGCAATGGGAACTAACAGGCATGGTGTGACAATCAGGATGAAGCGGTCCTTTCCATTCTTGTCAGGTGTCCTAAGAAAGCGTGGACGGCTTTGTTCGGTCTCCTGCCAAAGGGAAGGACCTCCGCTCGGAAGAGGTGGCAACCAGGATACAACTGGTCGGTGAGCCATCCGGGGAAAGGGCCGGCAAGCGACGCATGGATCGGCACAGCCAACTGCCAACCGACGAAAGGATATGGGCCTTCTCCCAAGGGAACGACATGCGGATAGGGGAAGCAAACACTCTTGATAAAATATCGTTGCAATGAAGAAGGTGAACGCAAACCAGGAGATGCGGGCTGCTCTTGAGAA
>CAJMOS010000098.1 GCA_905215015.1 uncultured bacterium
ATGGACTATATGAGCCAGCTTACCGGAAAAACAAAAGAAGAACTGGGGTAACGAGACATGCGGAAGTCTTCTGCAAATCAATGATATGGATGCCGTTCCTCTGGCTGTAGATGTACTTGGCCATTCTCGGATCCCAACGTTTGGTCTGATGACCAAAGTGCACGCCCGACTCAAGCAGGCTTTTCATGGTAACTACGGACATACTTGCCCTCCTGTTCGACGACACGAAGCTGTATCGCCACCCTTCATCTCTTACTCATCCCCGCAGGGATGGAAATTTTGCGCTGCTGACGAGCGCAATCGGCCTCTATTATGGCGAAAATCTTTTCCTGTGGCAAGCCCAGCATCGTGGCCTCGCTGCCTTCGGTGCTTTCCACCAGCGACTTTCCCTTCCATTGGATGCGGTAGGCTCCGGCGGCGCCTTCCCATTCCCCGGTGGCGAGGTACTCCTCGATGTCTTTGTCCGACAATACCTTGAATCGGACATTGGCGGTATCGCTGCCGTGAAAGACGCGGCCATGCCAGTAGAAGGCATAGCCGCAGGCGATGACCTGCTTGCGGCCGGAAAACCGGCGGAGCATCGCCCTGGCCTCTTCGATGCTGCGGGCCTTGCCGATCAGCTCGCCCTCGAAGAAGATCATCGTGTCGCAGCAGATGACCGGAAGCGCGGGGTGGGGATGCTCATCGAGGAAACGGCCCATTTTCTGCATGGCCAGGTCCTCGACATGCCCTTCCGGGTCCTTCTTGTCCGAGAACTCGTCGATTCCTGTCGGCATGGCGTGCACCTTGATCCCCTCGTTCTCCAGAAGCCACTTGCGGGCGACGCTCTGGCTGGCCAGGATCACCTCAGGCATCATCTCCCTATAGGACGCCATTTTCTTTCTTCAGCTCCTCGAGCTCCTCGCTCTTGGCGAACCAAGCATCCTCGCTCGCCGCCTTGGCCGCTTCCTTGGCCTCTTTCTCCGCCATCACGGCCCCGATTTTCCCCGGGTCGCTGTAGACGGCCGGGTCGTTCATCCGTCCCTCCAGGAGGTGGATCTCCTCTTCCAGCTTCTCCTGCTCGGCAAGCAGCTTCCCGCACTCTCTGTCAAGGGTCTGGATCCGGTTCCTGAGCTTGTTCCTCTCCTGGTAGCCAAGGCTTCCCGCCGACGGAGCGGCTGCCTTGGCCTGTCCCGTCTGGGACGTCTCCTCGTATTTCTCCTTCTCGTCGAGCTTGTACATGAAATAGTCCCAGTCGCCGTCGAAGATGACCGGTTGCTCGTCCTTGGACAGGTACATGATCCGCTTGCTGATGCCCTTTAGGAAATAGGAGTCGTGGCTGACGCAGACCAAGGTTCCGTCATAATGCTTGAGCGCCTCGAGCAGCATCTGCTTGGCGTTGATGTCCAGGTGGTTGGTAGGTTCGTCAAGCACCAGAAGGTTGACCGGGTGAAGCAGGATCTTCAGCAGGGCAAGACGACTGCGCTCTCCACCGGAAAGGACGGAGACCTGCTTGAAGACGTCGTCTCCTTGGAAGAGGAACGAGTCCAGGTAGGTCCTCAGCTTGGGCAGGTCGTCGGTGGCGGCCACGCTCGCCAGCTCGTCCAGGACCGTGTTCTTCGGATTGAGGGTCGTCTCCGTCTCCTGGGCGAAATAGCCGACCGTCACCCCGGCCCCGAGGATGATGGAGCCGCCATAGTCCTTGTCCTGGCCGACAAGCAGGCGCAGCAACGTCGACTTGCCGGCGCCGTTGCGTCCGGTGATGGCGAGCCGGTCTCCCTTCTGGACCTGGAAGGAGAGGTCGTGGAAGATCTCGTGCTCCCCGAACGCCTTGCGCAGATGGTCGACCTTGACCACGTCGTTGCCGCTGTGCGGAGCGGGAGGGAAGGAGAAGGCCAGCTTCTTCAAATGGTCGGGAACCACCACCGGCTCCAGCTTCTCCATCTGCTTGATCCTGCTCTGTACCGCCTTGCTCTTGGTCGCCTTGTAGCGGAACCGCTCGATGAACTGCTCGTTCTTGGCGATGGTCTCCTGCTGGCTCTTGTACGCGGCCTCCAGCTGGGCGATCTCCTGTTCCCTCTGCTGCTGGTACTGGGTGTAGTTGCCGCTATAGCGCTTCAGCTTCCCCTGGAAGAGCTCGTAGACCTCGGTGACCACCTGGTCCAGGAAGCCTTGGTCGTGGCTGACAATCATCAACCCGCCCTTGTAGGAGGCGAGGAAGTTCTTCAGCCAGGCGAGGGCGTCGATGTCCAGATAGTTGGTCGGCTCGTCGAGGAACATGATGGTGGCGTTGGCCACCAGCGTTCGCGCCAGGGCGATGCGCATCTGCCATCCCCCGGAGAACTCCCCGCACTGGCGGCCGTAGTCGGCCTCGTCGAAGCCGAGACCCTTGAGCACCTGGTAGATCTTCTGCTTGCGGGAGTAGTAGCCGCTGGAAAGCAGCTCCTCCTCCAGGTCGTGCAGCTGGTTGGCCAAGCCGGCGCTCCTTTCCCCCTCGGTCAGATGGGCGAGACGGCTTCCGATCTCTTCCTTCTCGTCCAGCAACGACTGGAAACGCGCGTATCCTTTCTCCACCTCGTCATAGACGGTCCCCTCGGGCATGACGATCTCGCTCTGGGGCAGGTAGACGGTGGTAAGCCCCTTTGTCTTCGACATGTCCAGATGGTCCGGTTGGATGATGCCGCACAGGGCTTTCAGCAAAGTGGACTTGCCGGAGCCGTTGGAGCCGCAGAGCGCGGCCCGGCTCTGGTCGGTTAGGATGAACGAGACGCCGTCCAGGATATCACGGTCGCCAAACGCGAGCCGCAGGTCCTGCACCTGAAGGGTAGCCATGGAAAGAAACTCCTTTCGCAACTGGAATACGTCCCCCACTATATCGACTTTCCTTTCCGATTTTCAATCGACTTTCCCCATGGAAATCCTTGTTGCATAGGGTTTTCAAGGCAAAAAACATCCGTTCCGTCCTGAAAGATTTTCCTATAAGTTGTTGATAATGAAGAATATATGTGGTATGGTCCTAGCCTTGTAAGGTACTGGAAATAGTCCATGCTTTTCTGTATGATTATACACCGACTGCATATTCGGAGGTTCTGATGCTTTGTCTGACGCTTACAGGAGACACCATTCAAGATGATTTGGACTGCATCCGGCGCAACAGCGCCTATGTGGACCTGGTGGAACTACGGCTCGACACCCTGAAGGACGCCGAGATCGCGAAGGCAAAGGATTTCCCTCATCTGACCGACAAGCCGGTGATCCTCACCTACCGCCGCAAGAGCGACGGGGGCAAGGCCCAGGTCTCCGAGAAAGAGCGGCTGGAGAGACTCTGCGAAATCGTCCAAGGCGACTTCGCCTACGTCGATATCGAAGGGGACGTGAAGAAAAGCGAGCTGCGTTTCGAGAGGGACGGGCAGAAGCTCGACCTGGAAGCCTCGCTCAGGCAGCGTGGCGTGAGGATCATCCGCTCCTTCCATGACTTTGACGGGCTTCCCGCCGACCTTTTCGGCAGGATCACCAAGCTGGCCAGCAAAGGCGACATCGCCAAGGTGGCGGTCACCTCCCATTCGGTCATGGATGTCATCACCCTCTTCCGCATCCAGGAGGAGGTGAAGGACGTCAAGGAGAAGATCGTCATCGGCATGGGCCCTTGGGGCGTCTGCACCCGGATCCTCTACAAGAAGCTTGGTTCCCTGCTTTCCTTCGTCACCGAAGGAAGCGGCAGCGGCATCGGACAGCTGGACGCCAGGACGATGAAGGAGCTCTATCGGGCCGACCAGGTCGACGGGCGGACCGCCGTCTACGGAGTCATCGGCAACCCGGTGCACCATTCCTCCAGCCCGATGATCCAGAACCTCGGCTTCCACGCGATCCATTTCAACGCCATCTATGTCCCGTTTTTGGTCGACAACGTGCGTTCCTTCTTCAAGCTGGCCGAGATGATCCGCATCCACGGCTTCTCCGTCACGATTCCCTTCAAGCGTGACGTGCTGCCCTATCTGGGCAAAATCAGCCGCGAGACCAAGCAGATCGGCGCCTGCAACACCGTCGTCCACATCAACAACATGTGGAAAGGGCTGAACACCGATTACTATGGCTTCCTGCAGCCCCTCTCGCCCATGCTGGACAAGGGGCAGATCAAGCGGGCCCTGGTCATCGGGGCCGGCGGGGCGGCGCAGGCGGTCAGTTTCGCGCTCCGCAACCACGACGTGAAGGTGACGATCGTCAACCGGACCGTCGAGCATGCGGAGCGGCTCTCCCGCCTGACGATGAGCGGCTACGACTCGCTGGACCATATCAACCAGTACAGCGGCAAGGTGGACCTGGTGGTGCAGACCACAAGCGTCGGCATGGTTCCCGACGAGGACGAGGACGCGTCCCATGGCTTCAGGTTCACGGGAAACGAGATCGCCTTCGACCTGGTCTACAAGCCCCGGGAGACGGTCTTTCTCAGCCGCGCCAGGCAGGCCGGTTGCCGGACCATCGGCGGAGCCCAGATGCTGCTCGAGCAGGGCAAGCTCCAGTTCGAGTCCTTCACCGGCTACCACTATCCTCCGAAGGTCTACCCGGAAATCTGAAGGCGCCTAGAAGAGCGGCCAGTGGCGGACTGCCAGCCCGTACATGGTCCGGACCCTCAGGTTCCGGATTTCGCCCGAGGGCTGGATCTCGGCCCTCAGGAGCGTTTCCCCGTCGCTCGTCTTGTCCAGCTCGAGCGGCTTTGCCAGAAGCCTCTCTCCGCCGGTCTCCACCTCGAGGTACAGTCCAGGGCCGTCCTTCAGGTGCTGCTTGACCAGCGTCACCTTCGCCTGGTATTCGAATCCGTCCGCGGAGCCCACCACCAGCGAGCTGTCCGCGGCATCGGTCTCGGCCTTGACCGGCGGCTGGAGACGGAGCTCGGTATCCGGCTCCTTCCAGTCGACAAAGGGAAGGACGGGGTGTTTGGGGGGAGAGGGGATAAGAGGCTCTCCCTGCAGGCGGGGCAGGAATCCCAGCGCCTGCTTCAGGGCATGGCTCCATGACGGCCAGGATCCCCCCTCCATCACATACAGCCCCTTGGCGGGGCGCCGGAGCACCGCCTCACGCACCTGCGGAAGGCCCTCGACCAGACGGCTGGTCCGCTCGTCGGCCTCCAGGACGATCGCGTGGGTCAGGTGGACAGCCTGGTATTGCTCGCCCATCAGCCGGATCGAGCGCTCGAGCTGCTCCATCGGATACCCGAAGGTGTTTGCCCTGAGGTATTGGAGGATCCCGTCGATCGGGATTCCTCCATCCAAAGCCCGGGCCAGGCTTTCCCTGCTGATCAGATACCTTGCGGTCTGTTCCTCGCTCTCCATCGTCGCGAAGCGCCAGAGCAGGTCCCCTTGGGGGGCGGAACCCTCGTAGGTGACGCTCTGGTCGCTGTCGACCAGCAGCATCCGTCTCTGGCCGCGGGGTATGGGAAGGCCCCAGCGGCATAGCAGGTTCCAGACCCCGCGGGTCGGCCTGATTCCCAAAAGCCGGAGCATGATCCTCAGGCTGGTCGCGTCGACGCTCTGCTGCACCTCCATGATGCGCAGGAACCGGCCCCACAACAGGCGCGAGGTGCCGCTTGCCATCTCAAGGCAGATCGCCAGCGCCTTCCGTGGGCCGAGGGAAGCCAGCTCCTCGAAGCGGGCATGGTCTACCTCGCCGGCAGGGGAGAGGATGGCAAGTTTCTCCAGGACCCCCTGCAGCTCGGGAAGCAGCTCCTTCCAGCGCGACTCGCCACAGGCGGGCAGGGGACAGCGCGATGGCAGGGCTCCGTTCTGGTCGGCGATGGAAAGGAGCCCCCTGATCATCTCGGTATCCAGGCAGAAACCGTCGGGAGCAAGCGTCTCGCCTGGAGCGAAGAGGGTGGAAAGCGCGGTGTGGTCGGCCAGTTCCGGTTCCCGTAGCGGGTTGAGCACCAGGTGGCCTGCGTCGACCAGCACGAAAAGCCGCATCTCCAGATGGGAAAGGGCCGCGACCAGCTTCTGGTGGGGCTGCCAGCTTTCCAATGCGGCGACCAGCGCGAGGCTCGAGGTGGGCGGGAAGAGACGGATGGCCGTCAGCATGCCGCACTCGACGGGGGATAGGGAGATGCTCTCCGTCCTCGCTCGCTCGGCAAGGAGCTGCTCCGTCTCGAGGCGCGAGCGGACGCGGCTTCCCGCCAGCAGCGAGAGCGAGGCGTCGTCATACCCATCCAGAATCTGCACCAGTTTCTCGTTCACGAACTCCCCCATATCTCGATATCGTACGTATAGCCTTGCGCGGCAAGGAATTTCTGCCGGTTCTGCGAGAAATCCTCCTCGCTGGTGTAGCGGGAGACCAACGTGTAGAAATGGCTGCTCTGGCGTTTGGGCCTGAGGATGCGGCCCAGCCGCTGCGCTTCCTCGCTGCGGCTTCCGAAGGTGCCGGAGACCTGGATGGCCACCGAGGCGTCGGGAAGGTCGATGGCGAAGTTGGCCACCTTGCTGACGATCAGTACATGGAGCGTCCCGCTGCGGAACTGCTGGTACAGCTCTTCCCGTCTCGCGTTGGGGGTACGGCCGGTGATGATGGGAAAACCGGTAAGCCTGCTGATCTCCTCAAGCTGGTCGAGATACTGGCCGATGACCAGGATGTAGTCCCCCTCGTGCTGGGCGATCAGTTGCCGGACCACCTCGTACTTGGCGGGGTTCTCGCTGGCGATACGGTACTTCTCGCGCTTGTCGGCGACCGCGTAGGGCACCTCCTGGTCCACGGGGAGGGAGATGCGGATCTCGTGGCAGTAGGCCTGCGCGATGAAGCCTCCGGAGGCCAGCACGTCCCAGGGCGCGTCGTAACGCTTCGGCCCGACAAGGCTGAAGACCTCCTCCTGCCTTCCATCCTCGCGTACCAGGGTGGCCGTCAGGCCGACCCGGTGGACCGCCTGCAACGCCGCCGTGACCTTGAAGACCGGAGCGGGGAGCATATGCACCTCGTCGTAGATCACCAGCCCCCAGTTTCCCGAGGCGAGCAGGTCCAGGTGGGTGAATGGGTCGCCACGCTCTGCCCGCCAGGTGAGGACCTGGTAGGTGGAAACGGTCACCGGCTTGATTTCTTTCTTTTCCCCGGTATACTCGCCTACCAGCGCGGGGTCGATTTCCATCTTCTCCGAAATCTCCCGCATCCATTGGTGGACCGCCGCGATATTGGTGGTCAGGACAAGGGTCCGGGTCTTCAGGCTCGCCATGATCTGCATGCCGACGATGGTCTTGCCGCTGCCGCAGGGCAGGACGAGCACGCCAAAGCCGCTTCCGCTTCTGCCGTCGCCCAGCAGGGCGCGGCTCGCCTCGACCTGGTAGGGACGCAGGTGGAACGTGTCGCTCTCTTTGATTGCCATCTCCACCGGTTCGCCCGTGAGCAAGGGTATCCGGTCGTCGACTGGATACCCCAGCTTGGTCATCTGCAGCTTGATTTCTCCCCGGTTGTACTTCTCCAGCAGGAAGGACCCGTCTTCCTGCGGGGTAAGGATCCGCATGGTCTCGCGGTGGTGGAGGAGCGCCGCCTTGATGACCGGGTCGGTGACGGTAAGGCGGATGGCGCCATCCGCCTCGGTCAGGAAAGCCTTGCCCCACCGGCCGGCGATGTCGTTGATGGTGAAGGAGACCGAGTCGGGGATCGGGAAGCGGGACCACGTCTCCAACGTATCCAGGATCTCCCTGGCGCCCATGCCCATGCTGACTGCGTTCCACAGGCTGATGGCGTCAATCCGGTAGGTGTGCACGTGCTCGGGGCTCTTGACCAGCGTGGCGAAGCGGATCAGGTCGGCGCGGCACTTCTCCGCGTCGGGATGGTGGACGTCCAGAAGGAGCGTGCGGTCGCTCTGGACGATCAGCGGGCCCTGGGTATTCATGCCCGCCTTCCAAACTGGGCGTAGTAGGCGTCCAGCACCGTGACTGCCGCCATCGCCTCGACCACCACCACCGCCCGGGGGCAGACGCAGGGGTCGTGGCGTCCCTTGACCACCAGCGTGGTCTCTTTCCCGTCCTGGGTGACGGTCCTCTGCTGCCGGCTGATCGACGGGGTAGGCTTGAAGGCGACGCGGAAGACGATGTCGCTGCCGGTGGAAATGCCGCCAAGGATACCGCCGGCATGGTTGCTCAGGAAGCCGCCGGCGTCCATGGCGTCGTTGTCCTGGCTGCCGTAGAGTCCTGCCGCGGCGAACCCTTCGCCGAACTCGACCCCCCGCGTGGCGTTGATCGACAGCATCGCCTGGCCGAGCTTCGCCTCAAGCTTGTCGAACTGCGGGTCTCCAAGCCCGGCGGGACAGCCATGGACGACACATTCGACCACGCCCCCGACCGAGTCGCCCATGCATCGAGCCTGCTCGATCACGGCCTGCATCTTCCCTGCCGCCTCAGGGTCGGGGCAGGCAAGCAGGTTCTCCCGGGCGATGCCCCAGTCCCGTACAGCCGCCTTCACCGGTCCCACCTGGACGGTGCCGGCCTTGATGGTGATGCCGCGCTTTGCGAGCAACTGCCGCGCCAATGCGCCGGCAGCCACCCTGGCGGCCGTCTCGCGGGCCGAGGCGCGCCCGCCTCCGCGCCAGTCGCGGATCCCGTATTTCATCTGGTAGGTATAGTCGGCGTGTCCTGGGCGGTAGAGTCCTTTCAGCTCGTCATAGGCGCTGGAGATCTGGTTGGTGTTCCCGATCAGCATGCAGATCGGAGTCCCTGTGGTCTTGCCTTGGAAGACCCCGCTCTGGATCTGGACCTGGTCGGCCTCGTCGCGGGGGGTGCCGAGCTTGTTGCCGCCCGGTCGCCTGCGGTCCATGTCGGCCTGCAACGCCTCCAGGTCGATGGGAAAGCCTGGTTCCACCCCGTCGATGACGACTCCGATCGCGGCGCCATGGGATTCCCCGAAGGTGGTGATGGAAAACTCAGTGCCGAATGTGTTGTGCCCCATGGCTAGCCCCCTGCAGTATCCTTTCCAGATACCGGACCGAGTCTTCTACGTCCGGTGTATCAGGTAAGTGTACCACAAGGGAGCAAAGCTTGCCATAGAGTTCGTCCCGACGAAGGTAGAGGGTATGGAAGCTTTCCCGTGGGCGGGCAGCGTCGAGGAACGGCGGGATTCCGTCACGGACGACCCTGCCGTAGAGTACCTCTTCGGGCACCGAAAGGTAGACGGTCAGCCCCTTCTGGCTGATGGTCTCCATCAACGGAGCGTTGTCGCATGCCCCGCCGCCCATGCTGACGATGGTCTGCGGGTGAGGGGAGGAGACGAAATTCCCGATTGCCTCGACCTCCTTGCGCTGGAATGCCCCCACGCCCTCGCGGCGGTAGAAGGACCGTACCGTATCCCCCTGGGGAAGCAGCGCCCTGACCAGGTTGTCGGCGTCCCGCCACGAGAGGCCGATGCGTCTGGAGACCAGCCGCCCCAGGGTGCTCTTGCCCGAGTGCTTGATGCCGCAAAGGAAAATATCCGTATGTACCATACTTCAGAACTGGTCGAACAAATCGGTCCATTCCGGCGTGTAGATGTCACGACGGAACTCTTTCGCTGATCCCTGGGCGAGCACTTTCAGCTTCCGCAGGTGGCGCTGGCGGGCGATTGCCTGGCTCTTGAGCAGGAACTGGCTCTCGGTCAGGTCCTTCCGCACCCTCAGCCGGTAGTTGGAGGCGTGGGTCGTCTTCTTCAGCGCATAATGGAAAATGACGATGATGGCGTACCAGAGGATGGAAATGAGCGTGTTGACCAACCCCCCGGCATACAGGGAGACGCCCGCCAGGCGGGAGTCCGCGTACATGACCGAGCCGTTCTGCAGGAACAAAAGGAACGAGAGAAGGAACGGCATGATCCAGTATTTGCCTTCCCGGGAAAGAAGAAACCTGAGACAGGCCGCCATCGCCACGAAATTCAGCAACAGGCAGAACAGTGGCAGGATATATTGTTCCATAGTTGTGCTCATGGTATCATACGGACATGCGGCTATGCAATGAAATACCCGATTCCGAGCTGAAAAAGCGGCAGCATCCGCGCCAGAACGACGTGCGCGGGGACTACTATCGAGACACGACGGCGATCATCCATAGTTCGCCATTCCGGCGGCTGAAACACAAGACGCAGGTCTTCTTCGCCCCGAGCAACGACCATATCTGCACCCGCATGGAGCACTGCCTGCATGTCGCCTCGATCGCCAGCACCATCTGCCGCGGGCTGGGGCTGGACACCGAGCTGGCATGGGCCATCGGCATGGGTCACGACCTGGGACACACCCCCTTCGGGCACACCGGCGAGAAGATCATCAGCAGCCTGCTGGTCGAGCGGGGGTTCGCCCCGTTCCAGCACGAGGTCAACAGCCTCAGGGTGGTCGATTTCCTTTCCAACGAGGGGAAGGGGCTCAACCTGACCTATGCGGTTCGCGACGGCATCGTCAGCCACTGCGGGGAGACGATGCTCAAGACAATCCGGCCCGATTTCACCGTCAAGGACCTTTCCCGGATTACCAGCCGCAACGGGCTGATTCCCTCCACTTGGGAGGCGACGGTGGTCCGTTTCTCCGACTCGATCGCCTATCTCGGACGCGATTTCGAGGACGCTTCCCGGCTTGGCATCGTCACCGCCGGCGAGCTTCCCGATATCGTCCGGCTGAAGCTGGGCACCACCAACAGCCAGATCATCGACTGCCTGGTGGAGGACGTGATCGCCCACTCCGGCCCGGAGGGCATCTCCTTCAGCGACGAGATATTCCCGGCGGTGGAGGCGTTGGTCCAGTGCAACTACCAGAAGATCTACCGGTCGCGGATGCTGGTGGGCTACGAGCGGTATTTCTCCCGCCTGATCCGGCTGATCGTCCAATACCTGGAGGAGCTGTTCAAGGAAAACGGCTTCGAGCAGGCCGGCTATCTGGAAGAGCGGAACATGCTTGCCGTCGCCTTCTGGCGCCACATCACCAAGATGCGCCAGGCGTACCTGGAGCACGGCGGCTCCTTCGACCTGATGGTGATGGACTACGTCGCCGGCATGAGCGACAACTTCTGCCTGGACTGCGCGGACGAGATCCTCAAGCCGCTGCACCTGAACGAGGAGAGCGAGGAGGCCCTCCTGGGCAAGTGGTTCGATGCCCGCTGAGGCACTAGCACATACGACATGAAACACAAACCGGCGCAGCCCCGTCCCGTGGGGGCAGGCCTGCGCGTTGCCGTCAGCCGGCCAGGCTTTCCGCCTTCTTTTCCAGCTTGATTTCGTGGATCCAGCCTTCCGGCGCCTGGATGCGGCCCATCTGGATGCCGGTCAGGGTGTCGTAGAGCCTGG
>CAJMOS010000099.1 GCA_905215015.1 uncultured bacterium
GACCGGCAGGCCCCGCGTGCCGTCAACCTGGTCGGCATCGAGTCTCCGGGGCTTACCGCATCCACCCCGATTGCGAGGATGGTGGTGGAGATGGTCAAGGAACGGGAGCGCCTGGAGCGGAATCCCGCCTTCCGGCCGGAGCGAAAGGTGCCAAAGCCCTTCCGGCTGATGACAAGGGAGGAGCAGGCCGAGGCAGTCCGGAAGAACCCGGACTACGGGGAACTGGTCTGCCGCTGCCAGCAAGTCTCCAAGGCGGAGATCCTGCGGGCGATCCACAACCCGATCGGAGCGCGGACCATGGCCTCGGTCAAGTACCGGAGCCGGGCGATGATGGGCCGTTGCCAGGGTGGCTACTGCCAGATGCGGATCGCCCGGTTGCTGGAGGAAGAGGCGCACCTCAAGGATACCGAGCTGACCTACGAAAGGCCTGGTTCCTGGCTGTTCACGGGAAGCGTGAGGGGAGAGGAGCGATGAGAGACGTCGACGTGCTGATCATCGGAGGCGGACCCGCTGGCCTCGCCGCGGCAATCGCCCTGGACAAGGAGGGAATCCGGAACATCCTGGTCGTCGAGCGGGAGAAACAGCTCGGCGGAATCCTGAGGCAGTGCATCCATGACGGGTTTGGACTGACCCGCTTCGGCATGATGCTGAGCGGGCCCGAGTACGCCCAGCGCTTCATCGACGAAGTGGTGGAGCGGAGGATCCCGTACCTGCTTGACGCCTCGATCATCGACGTGACGCCCCAGCGGCAGGTCACTTATGTCTCCCCTGCGGGAGTGGAGACAATCCAGGCCAAGGCGGTCATCTTCGCCATGGGGTGCCGCGAGCGCCCTCGTGGCGCGCTCGCCATCCCCGGAGAGCGTCCCAGCGGAATCTTCACCGCCGGCACCGCCCAGAACTATATCAACCTGCAGAACAAGATGGTCGGCAAAGAGGCGGTCATCCTCGGCAGCGGGGATATCGGCATGATCATGGCCCGGCGCCTGACGCTGGAGGGTGCCCACGTGAAAGGTGTCTATGAGATCCAGCCGATTCCCAGCGGGCTTCCCCGGAACATCCGGCAGTGTCTGGATGATTACGGGATTCCGCTGTATCTCAGCCATACCGTGACCGATATCCATGGAGCCTCGAGGCTGACGGGAGTAACGGTCAGTCAGGTGGACCGGAACCTCAAGCCGATCAAGGGCACGGAGGAGGAGATTCCTTGTGACACGCTGATCCTTTCCGTCGGGCTGATTCCGGAGAACGAGCTGGCCCGGAAGGCCGGCATCACCTTGGACCAGCATACCCGGGGCGCGGTCGTCGACCAGTGGATGCAGTGCGACAAGCCCGGCTTCTTCGCCTGTGGCAATGCGCTGCACGTCCACGACGTGGTCGATTTCGTCTCTCTCGAGGCGGAAAAGACTGCCAGAGCCGCAGCCCGCTTCGTCCGCGAGGGAAGCCTTCCGGCTTGCCCGATCCGGGTCAAGGCCGGGGCCGTGCTGAATCATGTGCTGCCCGCTTCGATTTCCGGTGACGAGGATGTCACCTTCTCGATGCGTCCGTCGGGGAAACTTGTCGACGCTACCCTGCGGGTGACGCAAAACGGCAAGGTGCTTCTTCGTAAGCGCCTGCAGAAAGCCCTGCCCGCCGTCATGATCGAGGTGACGGTGCGCCACCAGGCCTTGCGGAAGGAAGGAGAAGTGGAGGTGAGCCTGACATGCTGAAGACCTTTACCTGTATCCGCTGTCCGAATGGTTGCGAGGTTGTCATCGACACGCAATCATCCGAGACCAGCGGGAATCGTTGCCCCAATGGGGCCGAGTACGCTAGGGAGGAGCTGGCGGAGCCGATGCGCACCATCGCCTCCTCGATCCTGGTGGAGGGGGGCGACCAGCCGCTGGTCAGCGTCCGGCTGAGCAAGCCGATTCCCAAGGCCCGGATCTTTCCGGTGATGGAAAGGATCCGGAGCGCGAGGGTCCAGGCTCCGGTCAAGGCGGGAGCGGTGCTGATTCCCGATGTGCTCGGCCTTGGCAGCGACGTGATCGCCACCAAGAGCGTCGCCAAGGCTTGACAGGACGTCGCAAAAGGGAAAATGGTGGAGATAGGGCCGCTCGGAGGCGGGCCAAGCTTTGCTGGTGGAGGAATCTATGCGGTTCATGGAATTGGTTGCCAATCGGTTTTCCTGCAAGAACTATGATGGCTCCAGGCCTGTGGAGCCTGAGAAGCTGCAGGCGGTGCTGGAGGCCGGCAGGCTGGCTCCCACGGCGAAGAACCTGCAGGAACAGCGCGTCTATGTCGTGCAGTCACCTGAGGGACTCGCGAAGATCGACAGCGTCACCCCGTGCCGGTATGGCGCGCCGACCTGCCTGGTCGTCACGTACGACAAGGGCCATGTCTTCTCCTATCCCGGAGGCCGGCGGGACTCGGGAGTGGAGGATGCGGCGATTGTCGCCACCCATATGCTTTTGGCCTCCACGGACGCGGGACTGGACAGCTGCTGGGTGAACTTCTTCGATCCCGAGAAGGTGAAGGAAGCGCTTGCTCTTCCCGAAAACGAGGAGGTGGTGATGATCCTGGACCTCGGCCACGGAGCCGCCGGAGCCAAGCCGCTGGCGAACCACGCCAGCAGGAAGCCGCTTTCCGAGACGGTATCGTACCGGTAGGCTTGTCCTGTTTCGGGCTATCTGTGGATTTTTCCTGCTGTGGGGCTTGTGGAGGCTTTGAGAAAATCTCATCTTGCTATGGTTAGTACTTCCTAACTATACTGAAGGGGCAGTCAGTTTGCCTTCCCGCAACCTGATGGTCTTGGAGGTCTATGCGGATTACAAGCATCAATGGGGTCTTCCGGAGCATAGGGGAGTGGCAGGTAGCCCACCGCTGGCCTCTGCTGGTCGCTGTCGCCCTTGTCTCGCTTTTCTGCCTTGCCGGCATCCCTCGTGCCACATTCACCAACCAGTCCGAGGATTGGTTCGACGACACCGAGCAGGTAAAGGTCGATTCCGACCATTTCAAGGATATTTTTGGAAATGACGACTCGGTGATGGTGCTGGTGCAGGCCCCGGACGTGTTCGCCCCTGAAGTGCTGCAGGCCATCGACCGGTTGGGGGACGAGCTGCTTGCCTCTGTCCCTTATGCTGACAAGGTGACCAGCCTTACCACCGTGTCGGTGCCTACCGGGACCGATGAAGGGTTTGAGATTTCCAGCCCTTTCGCCGATGGAATACCCGATGACCCCGATCAGCTGGCGGAAAAGAAGGTGTTCCTGCTGGGCAAGTCATCGCTGAAAGACCATTTGGTCAGCAGCGACGCTACGGAGACATGGGTGGTGCTTTCCTTGTTGCCTTACGACACCGACTCCGAGGAGGCGATGATCAGGGTGGGCGACGCGGCACGTGGCGTGATTGAGTCGGGCCGGTATACGAGCAGCCTGTATACGATGAAGGCGACCGGGATGTCCTACACCGAGGCGGAAGAGAACATCGTGGTCAACCACGAGACGAGGATCAGGGTGATGGGTGGCTTTGGCGTCATGCTGCTGTGCCTGGTCATCCTTGTCCGCTCCTTCCGGGGTGTCGTGATTCCCATTCTCGCCACGTTCCTCGGTATCGGTTCGGTCTTCGGCCTGTCCGGCTGGCTGGGGGTGGAAGGAAACTCCACGCTGGTCACCTTGCCGGTCTTGCTCGGGATGGCCCTTTCGGTAGGCTACGCAATCCATCTGATTGATGCCTTCCGCACCCATTTCCGACGGAGTGGCAGGCGGCGCCAGTCGGCGGTCGACGCTGTCTGCGAGTGCGGGTGGCCGATTCTTTTTACCGTGCTGACAACGGTGGTCTCGTTGCTCTCTTTCCTGCTTGCCGACATGAAGCCGATACGGTGGCTCGGCTGCATATCCGCAGGCGTGGTCCTTGCCGTCTATCTGTCCGTGATGGTGCTGGTGCCGGTCTTCATGAGCTTCGGCCGGGACAGGAAGCCAAGTCCGGAAGCGGTCGCGGTCCAAGGGGCTACCCGGGCCGACCTGCTCTTCGGACGGTTTGGCCGGATGATTATCGCGAGGGGTCCGCTTGTCATCGCCATCTCCCTGGCGGTCATTGCCTGGTCGGTTCCTGGATTGGCTTGCATGGGCGTCAATATGGACTACACGCAGATGATGGGGAAACGGATTCCGTATGTCGCGAGGATGCTTGATATCCTCAATTCCGGATTGGGAAGCCAGTACAGCTACGATGTGCTGGTCGAATGCCCGCAGGAAGGAGCTTTCAAACAGGCCGGGACGATGGAGTCGCTGGAGCAGCTTGAGCGCTATCTGGGTACTTTGGGCCAGACGAAGGTCACCAACGGCCAGCCCCGTACCGCAAGCGTGGTGCGCCTGGTCAAGGAGATGCACAGGACTTTGAACGGGGACGATGAGGCCTGTTACGCGATTCCTGAGGACGATGACCTGTTGGCGCAGGAACTCTTCTTGTACGAGATATCGGATCCCGAAACCCTTTTTGCCGAGCTGGACGAGGACTACCGGTACGCGCACATCCATGTGGAGCTCAACGGGTACGACGCCAACCAGATCCTCAAGGACATTTCCAGTGCCAAGAGCTATGGGCAGAGCCTTTTCCCGGAAGCCCGGGTTTCGGTTGTCGGGCAGGTGGTCGAGTACGCTGCGATGAACGGCAAGGTGGTCAGCGGCGAGCTCAAGTCCTTTGGCGGGTCTTTGGTTGTCGTCGCCATCCTGCTGATGTGGGTCTTCCAGTCGGTCCTGACCGGTCTGGTCGCCATGATTCCCAACATCGTCCCGGTCCTGCTGGTGGGAGGGACGATGGGGTGGACGAACACGCCGCTGGACATGATGACCATGACCATCATGCCGATGATTCTCGGTATCGCCGTCGACGACACGATCCATCTGACAAGCCGCATCCGCTTCGAGATGGAGGATGGAACAACGACGAGCGCCATGGCGGTGGAGCGTTCGTTCCGGGAAATCGGCAAGACGATGGGCATGACCACGCTGATTCTCTGCTCGATGTTCCTCGTCTACTGCTTCAGCCCGATGATGGCTCTTCTCCGTATCGGCACCCTTTCCATCATAGGGCTTGGATCCGCCCTCGTGGCCGACTACACGCTGACGCCTGTATTGATCAACTTGCTTTTCAAAAACAACGGGAAAAGGGAGGAGCGAAGAAATGCGTGACACCTTGCTGATGGTTGCCTTGCTTGCCATCGGGAGCGCCTGTGCCCATGCGGAGTCCCTGACGGGATACGAAATCGCCAAGCGTTCCGACGGGATTCCTGGAGGGACGACCTGCCAAGAGACAGCGACGATGACGCTGGTCAACAAAAAAGGGAAGAGCCGGGTACGGGTCGTCTCGATGTCCACCAAGGACTATGGAGACGTGAAGAAGTCAGTCTTGGTCTTCTCCCAGCCAAAGGACGTGGCTGGTGTGGCGTACCTGATGTTCGAATGGGACGACCAGGACAGGGATGACGACTGCTGGCTCTACCTGCCGGCCATGAAAAAGGTCAGGCGGATTAGCGGCTCTGGCAAGGAGGAAGACTTCATGGGAACCGATTTTACCTATGACGACATGGGCGACCGGGGTGTGGGGAAAGATGTCTTCACCTTGCTCGGCGAGGAGGATGTCGACGGACAATCCTGCTACAAGGTCCAGGCGGTGGCGAAGGACAATACCGAACGGAATCCTCGCAGGATTGAATGGTACCGTACCAGCGACTACCTGTTGCTCAAGGCGGAGCTCTACGACCGGCAGGACATGCTGGAGCGGGTGATGGTCTCGGAGGACATCCGGACGATCGACGGATACCTGACCATAGGGAAAATGACAATTCAGAACGTGCAGACCGGCCACAAGACCATCCTGGAAATGTCTGATGTCGCCTATGACCGGAATCTGGACGATTCCCTGTTCACGGTGGCGGCAATCGAGCGGGGAAACCTGTTGTGAGACGCACCCTGCTGCTTCTTTTGGGAAACCTGTTCCTTTCGCTTCCGCTCTTCCCACTCCGTATTGCTCCCAAGGGGAAGGTGGAGGTGGTGGAGGCTGCGGGAAAGGAGGGAAAGATCCTCTCCTCCCTCCTTTCCCTGGAAGGAGAGCTCTGGATCTCTTCAGAGGAGACCATGTTCTATGGGGACGGGTTGCTAGAGGTGGATGCGCTGGCCGACCGGACGGACAGCCAGGTCAGGGAGGCCTGGTTCGACTACCGTGCGGGCTGGTTCTCTTTCCGTGTCGGACGGCAGATTGTCGCCTGGGGCGAGGCCGACGGGGTAAGGATCACCGATGTGCTTTCCTCTCGTGATTTCCATAGCCTCTATCAGGACGATACGCTCGCCATCGACGTGCTCAGACTGACCGGCTCCTGGGGCAGCTATAGTTTCGATTGCTACTGGATTCCCATTTTCCGCGCCGCCCGGCTTCCCGAGGATGACAACCCGTTGGCGGGACTTGATGCCTACCGTATCCTTTCTCTTCTTGACCGGAAGGAACCTGAACGGAACCTTGCCCATGGTTCCTATGCGGTGCGGTTGGCCAGCAGGACATCGTTGGTCGACTACGCTTTGTACGGGTACTGGGGGTACAATGACCTGCCAGTCGTGGATATCGGACGGGGAATGGCCGTGTACGAGCGTATGGGCATGGTCGGCTTTGATGCAGATATGCCGGTCGGTTCTTTCGTCCTTCGCATGGAAAGTGCCTGGTATCCCTGGCAGGCGCTCCAGCGGAAGGACCTCGGGGGTAGCGAGCGGAGGAACCAGGTCCAGGCTCTGGCCGGTATGGACTGGATGCAGGGTGGCTGGTCGTTGACCCTGCAGTATGCCGGTGATCTGGTTCTGGGGAAGACCGCAGGGCTTGAGCACGAACGCTACGAACACAAGGCGACCCTCTCGCTTTCCCGGACGCTTTGCGACGACCTGCTCGATCTCTCGCTGGAGGCAGCGGCTGGACTGAACGACCTTGACAGCGTCTGGCATGCGAGCATGGCGTATGATGTCACGGACGGTTTTGCCATCGAAGGCGGCTGGTACCTGTTCCTGGAAGGACCCGAAAAGAAGGGGACATACGGTGCGTATCGTGACTACTCCATGGCGTATGCGAAGGCGACATACCAGTTCTGACTACCGAAAAGCTTTCCGGCCGTGCCTCGACGAAAGAGCGTTTCCATGGAACCGCAAGACGTCGTCGCAGATTCCCGACTTCGTCGTCACCAACGACCTTCAGGTCCGGCCACTTCCGATAAAAGTCAGAGCAGTTCCTTGTAGTCGATGCCAAGCGGGCCTGCAAGCTTCTTGGCAACGGAAACGCCGAGAGGTCTCCTGCCGTGCTCGATTGCGGAGATGGAAGACGCGCTCATCCCTGCTGCCTTTGCCAGCTTCGCAAGGGAAAGCCCCTTGCTGTAACGGTAGGCGTTGACCCTAAGCCCTGGATTGTCCTTCCAGTCCTGATTGAGGGTCTTTTCCAGATCGGAGCCATGGTACGGCTCATAATCGTCATGTTCGATGATTTGGGCGTCGGGATAAGCTGATTTGATGAGCGGAAGCAACAATGCGCCTCCGCTGGCGATTGTGACGTCAATATGGTGCGTTCTCTCTACTACCCGCATATTCCACCTCCACACGGATTGTTCCTTCTTCCCAGTACCAGACTGCCACCCAATGGTATGAGAGATGGCAGTGGTATCTGTTATGGCCGAGCCCTGAAAAGTGGGGCCAGTCATGCAATATCGGTCCAACGGTTTCAAGCTGTTGAATTAGGATCCTGAACCTTGCCCTCTCCATAGCAGGCATTTTCATGATTCCCTTCTTCGCTTGCTTACTGATATCGACCTCATATTTCATGCAGATATATTAGCATAAATGCTAATATGCAGCAAGGCCTTACTTGGGTAGCGTTCGTTGGTTCCGTCATGCCGGCAATCTAGACTGGAAGCATGGAAACGGAAGACATCAGGCAAAAGTTCGATGCGTATGACCAGAGGTTGTTGGAGCATGACCGGCAGCTCGGAGACCTCCATCGGGAGGGGTACTCGAGAAAGCTTCAAGGAATTCATGCAATCGAAATAACAAACCTCGAGAGGCGGATTGCCTCATTGACTCACCTCACGGCTGTCGCATCCGAGGAGGTCTGGGACGCGACGCTGGACGCCAGGACGAGGCCGGAGCACGCCATGCTGGACCAGCAGGTGAAGGACGAGGAGCATGGCGGATGGTTTGTTCTCAGGCTGGGCAAGTACGTTTCCGCCCCGCTGCACAGCGGCGACCCCTCATTCGACCTCAACTGCCGGTGCCGGGTGACAGCGAGGGTGAGATATCTACAAGACGAGAAAACCATCAATGCGCAGTACACCTACAAGGAATGGAAGCAGGAGCAGGATGCGTTCAATGCAGTGCCGAAGGATGAGACCGGCTGAAAACGAAGCATCGAGGTCTTTCGGGAACCTCCAGAGGAGGCAGCCAGAAAGGTCAATCCACACTATAATGATGGCAAGAAATGGCGGATGAATTGCCAGCGTTGCGTTCCTGCTTACGAGATGAGAAGAAGGGGATACGATGTGCAAGCGAAGCCGGCGATACTGGATAAAACTGACAGGGTCGCAAACGATTGGAAAAATGTCTTTGAGGATGCAGTTTGGAAGAAAATTCCATACGACAAGGATGATTTCCGCGAGATAATCAATAGCATGTCGGAATGGGGAGATGGGGCAAGATGTGAGATCTGTGTGGCATGGGACGAAAGGAACGGCCACACCTTCTGTGCCGAGCAGATTGACGGCAGGACAGTCTTCCATGACCCTCAAAATTCAGAAAAGGACGCACGCGAATACTTTTTTTCCCTGGTAAAAGGGAGTACAATACATGCACGGATTGATAAGCTGATACCATCCAAAATGATAAAGGAGTGCTGTTTCCCGGTATGATTACACTCACGCAAGCACAAGAGATAGCAAGAAAGCATTCGGTCTTTCCTGATCCAGACACAAAGGCGAGGGAAACCGACTCCATGTGGATTTTCGGGTTCTATCGTCCCTTGCCGCCCGGTGTGATTCCATTGCAAGATGGAGAGTACATAGGAGTGTCAAAAGCGGACGGCAAGATAAAGGAGCTTCCTTTGCCGGATAAAGAAACCTTTGCAATACTCAAGAAGGCGAAAGTCTTCATCGTCTCTTGGGACTGACCCCGATCCCCGGTTCCGCCGGGGATTTTTCATGCCCGTTCAAAAACGGCCCCAGACGCGTCGGTCTGGCAAAAACCCAAAGTTACACGTCTTTGGCCAGACACCCCGTTTATCAACGTTTATAAACGGGTCTCCGTCGAAGTTTCGTTCCTGCCTTGATCCCGGTTCCGTCCCGATTGCACGGATGCCCTTGGAAATCCCCCTTTCCGCCCATGCCCTCGGATTGCCTGCCATCCATGGCTGGTAGGCTGGAGGAAAGCCCCGAGGAGGGGGCCAAGCCCATGAGGAGATTCATGAACCTGTATCTGGACGAGGACAAGGGTGCGGGCGCCGGGGGCGTCGCCGACCCGAAGCCCGACGAGGCCACCGAGGTGGACGCGGTCCGGAAGGAGCTCGAGGCGCTCAAGGCCGAGAACGAGAAGCTGAAAAAGGAAGAGGCGGACCGCCAGGCCAAAGCCGAAGAGGAACGGAAGGCCAAGCTGACCGAGGAGCAGCGGAAGGCGGAGGAAGAGAAGGCCCTGAGGGATTCCCTTGTGAGCCAGAACCGCGACTTCCAGCTGAAGAAGGCGGGCCTCGACAAGAAGTATGCGGCCCTGGTCACCGGCGACACCGCCGAGGAGATCGAGGCGAGCGGCGCGCTCGTGGCGCAGCTGGTCGAGGAGACCAAGGCCGCCGCGGTCGCGGAGGCCAAGAAAGGCATGGCCGCCACCGGGGCACCCGGAGTGGGCGGGCATGATGATGCGATGACGCTCGAGGAGTATACCCTCAAGACCCTCAAGGGAGGCAGATGATGATTACCGTGTTGCGCGACATCGCGCAGGCGCGCGCCGACGTGTTCCACCAGGTGGACGACGTGCTGGAGAATTGCCCCGTGCTGGACTCGATCCCGTTCTGCGCGACGACCGACGGGATGGACCACAAGTACGAGAACCTGTCTTCCGTCGAGGGCGGCGGGCTGAAGAAGCAGGACGAGGAGCCGCAGAAGGCGACCGCCACGAGCAACCTCGGGACGCTGACCACCGGCATCCTCGCATTCACTGTCGAGGTCGGTGTGGACTCGTTGCGGAGGCTGTTCGGCACCAGCGACCCGCAGGCGGGACTTGCGAAGTACATCGCCAAGCACCTCCCCAAGTTCATCAGGCACAACGCCATGGCGTTCGAGCGCCAGATGATGGGCCTGCTGGTGGACTATGCGGTGGCCAGCGGCAACGCGCTCGATGCGGGCGGCAGCGGGCAGGGCTACGCCATCCTCGCGACCAGGTGGGTCGAGGACGAGTTCTGCGGGCTGTACAATCCCGCGGGCTTCGTGGAGGGCGGACTCTTCCAGGCGCGTCCGAGATACGCCGGCGGCGTCTACGTCTCCGGAGGCAAGGAGGTGGTCGGCATGGACTACTACTGCGACATCGACGTGCTGCTGAACAACAAGCACTGCATCGGCGCGATCTGCAACATCGACGCGAGCCACAAGCCGACGGCGGCGCAGATCGACGAGATCGCGATGCTCGCGCACGCCGGACAGGACGGCAGGTCGCTGCTGCTCATGCATCCGAGGGCCGGCCTGATGGTGCGCGAGATCAAGGGCAGCCTGCTTCACATGGCGGTGGCGGACACGAACGTGAACCGCAGCGTGAAGGCATGGGACGTCCTGCCGATCGTCGAGACCTACAATTTCGGCGACGACGGACTCATCGGCAAGCAGACGGTATGAGGAGGCGGGAAGATGATGCATCTTGCAGGTGATCTGAGGATCATCAACGAGGACGTTTTCAGCGGGCAGGCCCTGAGCGGCCTTGCCGGAGGAAAGACAGGGAATGCGCTCCGCACCGGAGCCGGAGGCCAGAACGGCGCGATCTGCGTCAAGGTTGTCGCAGCGTCGGCATGCTCGATCGCGGCAAGCAAGAAGTTGACGGTCGAGATCCAGTCCGGAGACACCGAGGGTGGAGTCGAGACCATCGACACCAAGACCGTGGCGGGAGCCAAGACGGT
>CAJMOS010000100.1 GCA_905215015.1 uncultured bacterium
CTGGGTTCCCCGGCAGATTGGCCATGCCATCCGCATCTCCATTCCGGTGGCGGTCGAGCGCTTGGTACAGAACGGGGCCCAGGTGGTCAGTACCAGGATTGTCAGCCCATTGGGCGCCACAGCCCTCGCGGCGAACTCCTTTGCCGTGACAGCGGAAAGCATCTGCTATATGCCGGCGTATGGCGTGCAGGATGCATCCGCCACCATCGTCGGGCAATGCGTGGGCGCCGAACGTCCCGAGATGGCCCACAGGCTTGCCTGGCTGACCAGTATCCTGGGCATGCTGCTGATGGTGGCCATCGGGGCCCTGATGTTCCTGTTCGCCCCGGAGATGATCGGGCTGATTTCTCCCGACGAGGAAATCCGCGCGTTGGGCGCTGCCGTCCTGAGGATCGAGGCCTTCGCCGAACCGATGTTCGGTGCCTCGATCATCATCACTGGTGCGATGCGTGGAGCGGGAGACACCGTCGGGCCCACGCTGTTGAACCTGGTCAGCATGTGGCTGGTCCGTATCCCGCTTGCCGCCATGCTCGCCCCGCATATCGGGCTTATGGGAGTATGGATTGCCATGTGCGTGGAGCTCAACATCAGGGGAATCCTGTTCCTCGTCCGGCTTTCAGGCAACGCTTGGTTGAAGAAGGCACAAAAGATTGCATAAGTGTTATAATAATAACAATAAAAATATTTTTATAACATATTGACTAAAATTTGCCATAGCTGTACAACATCTTCGTCATACTGAAATACGACAAGGAGATATTCCTATGAAAAAGATTGCTTTGGTTTTTGCTGCGTTGCTTGCCGGTACCCTCGCGTTCGCGAACGGCAACTCGGAGAAGGCTTCCCAGTCCGCCAGCGCCACTCCGACCCTGAAGGTCGCCATGGAGTGCGGATACGCTCCCTACAACTGGACCCAGCCGACTGACGCCAATGGGGCGGTGCGCATCGATGGTTCGACCGAATATGCCTATGGATATGATGTCATGATGGCGAAGCTGATTGCCGGGAAGCTCGGCCGCGAGCTGCACATCGTCAAGCTTGACTGGGATTCCCTGGTTCCCGCCGTCCAGTCCGGCACGGTCGACTGCGTCATCGCCGGCCAGTCCATCACCAGCGAGCGCCTGCAGATGGTCGACTTCACCACGCCGTACTACTATGCTTCCGTGGTGACGCTGGTCAACAAGGATGGCAAATATGCCGACGCGAAGGGTCTTTCCGACCTTGCCGGCGCTACCGCCACCAGCCAGCTCGGCACCATCTGGTATGACAAGTGCCTTCCCCAGATTCCGAACGGCAACATCCTTGCCGCCCAGGAGTCCGCTCCCGCCATGCTGGTCGCCCTGAACAGCAAGAGGGTCGATGTGGTCTGCACCGACATGCCGACCGCGCAGGCTGCCGTGATCGCCTATCCCAACATGAAGATCCTTGACTTCACCGGCACCAGCGATGACTATCAGGTCAGCCAGGAGGATATCAACATCGGCGTGTCCGTCTCCAAGAAGAACCCCGAGCTGACCGCGGCCATCAACAACGTGCTGAAAGACCTGACGGTGGATGACTTCAATCGCATGATGAACGAAGCCATCAGCGTCCAGCCGCTGTCCAACTGAGGTTCCTTGCATGATTGCGGACATGAATTTCCTGCAACGTGTGATCTACATCTTCCACACGTATGCTGCTTCTCTTGCCAAAGGGACGTGGACGACCATGGCTATCGCCGTGGTTTGCACGGCCCTTGGCTGTGTCATCGGCTTTGCCGTGGGTGTCGTCCAGACCATCGAGCTGAAACATCACGCTTCAGTCGTCAAGCGGGCGCTTCTCAAAGTGGTCAAAGCCCTTCTTACCGCATACGTCGAGTTCTTCCGTGGTACCCCGATGATGCTGCAGGCCGCATTCATCTACTATGGCGCCGCCCAGCTTTTCTCAGTCAATCTCGGCATGTGGCAGGCTGCCATTCTGATTGTTTCCATCAACACCGGCGCCTATATGGCCGAGACGGTGCGTGGCGGAATCCTCAGCGTCGACCCGGGACAGAAGGAAGGGGCGAAGGCCATCGGCATGACCCATCTGCAGACCATGCTCTACGTGGTGCTTCCCCAGGCCCTGCGCAACATCATGCCGCAGATCGGCAACAACCTGATCATCAACATCAAGGATACCTGCGTCCTCTCCATCATCGGCACCGTCGAGCTTTTCTTCACGTTCAAAAGCATTTCCGGCGCGCTGTACACCTATTTCGAGGCGGCCACGGTGACGCTGATCATCTACTTCATCCTGACCTTCACCTGTTCGCGCATCCTCAGGGCGGTCGAGCGGAAGATGGACGGTCCGGCCGATTATGACCTGGCCTCGACCGATACCCTGGAGTTCACCAGCGGTATGACCACCTATGACGCCAAGAGCGGGAGGAACCTGTAATGAGTATCCTTGAAATCCATCATCTCTCAAAGACCTTCGGCTCCCACGAGGTCCTGCGCGACATCGACTTCCAGGTCAACCAGGGAGACGTGACGACCATCATCGGTGCTTCCGGTTCGGGCAAGAGCACGCTGCTGCGCTGCATCAACCTGCTTGAGGAGCCGACCAGCGGCCGGATTGTCTTCGAGGGAAAGGATGTGGACGACAGCGACCTTGACGAGGCTGCCTACCGCTCGAAGGTCGGCATGGTGTTCCAGTCCTTCAACCTGTTCAACAACATGAGCGTGATCGAGAACTGCATGATCGGACAGATCAAGGTGCTGCACCGCGACAAGGCGGCAGCGAGGACCAAGGCGCTCCAGTATCTGGAGCACGTCGGCATGGGCGCCTACATCAACGCCAAGCCCCGCCAGCTTTCCGGCGGCCAGAAGCAACGTGTGGCCATCGCCCGCGCCCTTGCCATGGACCCGGCAGTGCTGCTCTTCGATGAACCGACCAGCGCCCTCGACCCTGAAATGGTGGGAGAGGTGCTTCAGGTCATGCAGCAGCTTGCGGAAAGCGGCATGACGATGCTGGTGGTCACCCACGAGATGCGTTTCGCCGAGGAGGTCTCCAAACGGGTCATCTTCATGGCCGACGGCCGCATTGAGGAGGATGGCACCCCCGAGGAGATCTTCAGGCATCCGAAGAGTCCCAAGACGGCAGACTTCCTCTCCCGGTACCACGGTTGAAGCCAAGGGAAACCGCCAGTCCTTCCACACGCCAATGTGGAAGGATTTTTTTTGTTCACTTATAGGAAGAAAACCGCAAAAAGGGGAGAGAGAAGCCCCTGAAAATGCCTATCCAAAGCGAAAAAACGTACATTTTTTGGAATAAATAAAGCAACTACTGCATTTAAAGAAACCAAGAAAATGCGGAAATACTGCATAATTTCATGAAAATGCGTTAATCAAGCAAATCTGTACGCATAAAATTGAGATATACATAAATATTTTCAAAGAATTTACTTTTGTTGACATTGAAACATCGTTTCAATAGCATCGTTTCCAGAGGTGAGTGCCTATGTATGATTTGGAAGCGTTTATGAAGGAATTGGAACGGAAGAATCCCGACCAGCCCGAGTTCATCCAGGCGGTGCGCGGAGTGCTTTCCAGCATTATCGACCTGGTCAATAGCAACCCTGTGTACGAGAAGAATCGTATTCTGGAGCGCATGACGGAACCTGACAGGATCCTGCAGTTCCGTGTCGAGTGGGAGAACGACAAGGGCGAGCTGGAGGTCAACCGCGCATGGCGGGTCCAGTTCAACAATGCGATCGGACCATACAAAGGCGGCACACGGTTTACGAAGAACCTGACCTTGGGCACCTTGAAGTTCCTGGCTTTCGAGCAGACATTCAAGAACAGCCTGACCACCCTTCCCATGGGTGGCGGCAAAGGCGGCTGCGATTTCGACCCGGCAGGCAAGAGCGACCGGGAGATCATGCGTTTCTGCCGTGCCTACATGATGGAGCTGCAGAAATATATCGGGCCGGATACCGACGTCCCGGCCGGAGACCTTGGCTGCGGGGGGCGCGAGATCGGCTACATGTACGGCATGTACAAGCAGATCAAGACCGAGAACACCGGCGTGCTCACGGGAAAGGACATGAGTTTCGGCGGATCGATCCTGCGGCCGGAGGCTACCGGCTATGGCGCCATCTACTTCGCCGAGGAGATGCTGAAGGACCGCGGCGACACGCTTGAGGGCAAGCGCATCGCCATCAGCGGCTACGGAAACGTGGCCTGGGGTGTCGCCAAGAAGGCATCCCAGCTGGGGGCCAAGGTAGTCACCCTGAGCGGGCGCAAAGGGTACGTGCTGGACGAGGAGGGGGTCGGAACCCAGGAGAAGTGGGACTTCCTGGAAGCGCTCCGCGCCTCGAACACCGGCAATGTGGAAGCGTATGCCAAGCGCTTCGGCGCCAAGTTCTTCCCCGGCGAGAAGCCCTGGGGCGTGAAGTGCGACATGGCGTTCCCCTGCGCCAGCCAGAACGAGCTCGACCTTGAGGATGCCAGGAAGCTGGTCGCTGGCGGCTGCAAGTATGTCGTCGAGTCAAGCAACATGGGCGATACTCCTGAGGCGACCGAATACTTCCAGACACACGGCGTGGCCTTCGCCCCCGGCAAGGCAGCCAACGCGGGCGGCGTCGCCTGTTCCGGACTGGAGATGAGCCAGGACGCCATGCACTATCGCTGGAGCGCGGCGGAAGTGGACGAAAAGCTCCATGAGATCATGCAGTCCATCCACAAGGCCTGCGTCGATTACGGCCGCAGGGCGGACGGTACGGTCGACTACGTCCGGGGAGCCAACACAGCTTCCTTCAAGCACGTAGCCGACACCATGCTGAAGCTTGGCTACTGATCCTTTGTCCAGCCGGACAAGACAATGGGGAAGCGCGCGCTTCCCCATTCCTTTTCCTTGTTACGCATGTGAAAGATCAATGATGGAAAAGCCTGATCTTGTTGCAGACCATGACCATGCCGTACTGGTTGCAGGCCTCAAGGACCAGGTCGTCGCGGAGCGACCCTCCTGGCTGGACGATGAAGCCGACGCCGCTCATATGGGCGCGGTCGATATTGTCGCGGAAGGGAAAGAAGGCGTCGCTTGCCAGCGATACATCGCTGTGGGCGGCGAGGATCTGGCGCTTTTCTTCCCAGCTGTACTTTTCCGGCTTCTCGGTGAAATAGGTTCTCCAGTCATTGCTTTCGGGATGGTCGGCCAGGAACTGCTCGACGGCGTTGTCCTTGTCGTTGCGGGAAAGACCCTCGCGGTAGGGAAGGTGAAGCGCCCGTTCGCTTTGCCGCAGGAACCAGCGGTCGGCCTTCTCGCCGGCAAGGCGGGTGCAGTGGATGCGGCTCTGCTGGCCTGCTCCGACACCGATAGTCTGGCCGTGATAGGCATAGCAGACCGAGTTGGACTGGGTGTACTTCAAGGCAACCATGGCGACGATCAGGTCCCTCTTGGCCTTTTCGGGAATCTTCTTGTTTTCGGTGACGACCGGCTCAAGCGCTGATCCGTCCAGCTTGGCGTCGTTGTAGTGTTGCTCGAAGGTGATCCCGTAGATTTCCCGATGGTCGAGCGCCGGACGCCGGTAGTCCGGGTCGATCTGCAGGATGCAGTACTGCCCCTGTTTCTTCTGCTCCAGGAGCGCCAAAGCCTCCGGCTCGAAACCGGGAGCGATGACACCATCGCTGACCTCGCGCTTGATCACTTTCGCGGTGGAGAGGTCGCACACATCCGAAAGGCTGACGAAATCGCCGAACGAGGACATCCGGTCCGCTCCGCGCGCCCGGATATAGGCGATGGCGAGCGGACTTGGCTTGCTTTTGTCAGAAAGGAAATACATCTCCCTTTCGGTCTGGGTGAGCGGCACCGCCACCGCCGCGCCGGCCGGCGAGACATGCTTGAAGCTGGCCGCGGCAGGCAGATGGAGGTTCTCCTTTAGCTCGCTGACCAGCTGCCAGCCGTTCAGCGCGTCCAGCAGGTTGATGTATCCGGGTCTCCCATTCAGCACGGTGAAGGGAAGGTCCCTGCCGTCCTGCATGAAGACGCGCGCTGGTTTCTGGTTCGGATTGCATCCATATTTCAACTCGAGTGATTGCATCTCAGTCTCCCAAATGCTTGTTGTACATGTGCTGCCAGAACACGTCGATCTGCCTGACAACCAAAGAAATCCTGTTGCGTGGATCCAGGCTTGCCCACAGCTGGCTGCCGATTTCCCCGATGGTTCCCGGCACAGCCACTTGGCGGGGCTCTCCTTCCCAGGAGGGAAGGGGGTCGCCGTCGGTGACATAGGTGGTGAGGTAGCGAGCCTCGCCGGGCGTGTAGCCGTAGGTGAAGAAATCCCGGTCGCACCCGCCATCCTCCGGATTCCGCCGGAGAATGGCCATCTCGAATCCCCCTTTCCCCAGCAACGCGCTGATCCGGGGGGTGTAGGAGGGAGCGTCAGGCTCGTAGGTGCGTCTGCGCAGCGCGTCGCGGAACCCGCCGGTCTCGAGGATGGTCTGGGTCTGGTCTCCGTTGGTGACAAGGGTGCCGCCATCCAGCTCACCCACACACTGGTAGATGATCAACGAGGGGTCCTTGACCTTCGCCGCGTCAAAGGGAGCCGTGAATACCTTGGTCCCCTCTATCCGCAGGATCCGGTTCTGGCTGTTCTCCGACCTGCCCATGAGGAAATAGGCGAAAAAGCGACGGCCCTCTTCCGTCATGCCGGCCACGATGCCGCGGCCTGGATAGCGATTGCCCCGAAGAGCATCGAAAAGCGTGGTAGCCATATGCCTCATCCTATCGCAATCGGGAACCGGCAATCAATGTGAACTGGTTACTGAAGCTGGATCTGGTGGATTTTCTTGGCTTTTTGGGACTCTTTCGGATGACTGGCGCGGTCCTTCTCGATCAGCGCGTTGATATAGCCGCTCATCGAGCTTCCTTTGGTCTGCTTGCTCATCAGGTTGCAGTAGATGATGTTTTCCTCGCTCAGACGGATGGTGGTGGTCCTGACCTGCTGCGGATCGGCCTGGATGGTGGAACTGCGCCCGCGGCGGCCCGAGGCCTCTGCCGGCTGCTCGGCCGTTTGCTCAAGAGGGGTCTCGCTTTGCGTCCATGCCTGCATCAGACTTTTCTTCATTTGAGCTTCTCCTCCACTTCGTCGACAAAGTGCGCGTAATCCTGGGTGACTGCCGCCTTGGGCGCCAGATCGAAAAGCGAAGTCTGCTGCGCCTGGCTGACCTCGACCTGCACGCTCTGCCTGATGGTCGTCTTGAACACCTCGGTCTTCATGTGGCCGGCAATCTGCTCGAGCGTCTCCCTGGCCTCTTTCCCAAGTTTGGTCCTCACGTTGTAGCGGGTGAGCAGGATGCCGAGGATCTTCAGGCCGTGGTTCTCGCTGTGCTTTACCTCGTCGATGGTTTCGGAGAGGGCGGCCAGTCCCTGGATCGAGAAAGCCGCGGCGTTCACCGGAATAATCAGATAGTCGGCGGCAATCAGGACGTTCCAGGAAAGGATTCCGAGGGTAGGGGGAGCATCGATGACGCAGTAGTCCCAGCCCCGTGCCTTCTTGATGGCCGTGCGGAGGATTTTCATGGTGCCGATTCCCACATAGGTGCGGTCGGCGCTCGCCATCATGATGTTGTTGGGAACCAACGCGCCGTGACGGCGGGTATGGTAGATCGCCTCCTGCACGGTGCATTTCCTGTCGAACAGATCCTTCAGTGTCTTGATGTCGGGATCGTCGGGATTCACTCCTGTCTCGTAGGTCAGGTTTCCCTGGGGATCGGCGTCGACCAGAAGCACCTTCTTGCCCTTGCGCACCAGTCCGGCAGCCAATTCGCCGCTCGTCGTGGTCTTTCCCACCCCGCCTTTTTGGTTCATTACCGCAATCGTGATCATGAATCCATCATAGCCGTTCGCCATGCATTTGTAAATAAATGATAATGTTTATTTCTTAAATAAGAAATGTTGACATAAAAATTGGAGGGAAGGCCCCTCCATCACCTTGCGCAAGGTTTTTACGGCCGCGCCTGTTTTTTGGCGTTTTTGCGGTAGACCATCGGCGTGACCCCCATGATCTTCTTGAAGGTATTGTTGAAGGCGCTTTCGTTGGAGAAGCCGCAGCACTGGGTGATCTCCCCGAGCGTCATCGCGCTTGCCTTGAGCAGATAGCTTGCGGTATACACCCGGAGCTTGATCAGGTATTCGTGCGGAGTCATGCCGCAGTCCTCGTTGAAGGCCCGGATGAAATAGAAGGTGCTCAGCCCTACCATCCTCGCCAGATCGTCGACGGCAATCCGCTCGTTCAGATGCGCGCAAATGTAGTCGTAGACCATCTCGAATTTCCGGCTTCCGTTTTCCGCGGAGAAGTACCCGAGCAGGGTGGTCAGCTGCTGGTTGATCAGCTTGGTGTCCGGCTGCCGTCCCTCACGGAATGGCGAGAGCACGGACAGGAAGCAGGGAAGAACCTCATCATCCGCTACGGAAATAGTCTTCACTCGTAGGGAACTGAAGAAATCCTTCTGCTGGATTCCCTCGAAAACAATGCTGTAGTACTCGATTCCCCTGTTGGTGCCGAACGAAGGGCGGTCGCAACCGTCCATCAGGATCAGCTGGCCTGCATGCATGTAGGTTGTCGCGTTGTTCAGAGTGATGAACCCGTCTCCCTGAACGACAAGAAGCAACACAAATCCGTCAACAGCGAACTCGCTCACCGAATACTGGCTGGCCGCCGTGTAGTGAGCGATGCTGATCAGCCGGAAAAATGGGTTCGGAGCAAGTAATGTTCGGTGGTAGAGGAAAATCTCCGAATCTGGTGTAACGCCTTTTTCTAAAATCCTCATGGCTTTATTGTGCCCTTGAATGGGAAAGGATTCAATGGACCGACCCGGCAGGAATGACAATTTTTGTGTATTTTCTTTTGTGCCTCACGCCAGTCTTGTCTCTAAGGGAAAACCAACGCAAGGAATTTCGAGGAAAGCGGAAACGGCAGGGGGTCGCTCTCTTGAGTTGTGGAAAAAGTGACGATACCCTTATTTCCAGGAGGGTTGTCAAATTGCGTACTCGTCTTGTCATATTGGATATGGGTGGTGTCGTTGCAAGGAACGTGCATGTCGATCCGGAACTGACCCATTCCCTAGGTTTCGCACAGTCCTCCCTGAAAGAAGTGCACAAGGCCCTTTGGTATCCGATGCAGGCCCTTTGCGCGGGACTGATCGACGAGGATGAGTTCTGGGACCTTTTCGGCCTTTGGACCGGAAAAGATCCGGAAGCGCCGAAGGAAGGGCTGTTCTGCCAGTTCTTCCACCCGAATCTGGATGAAGCGGCCGTACGGGTGGTCGAGAAGCTCCGCTCGCAAGGGATGCGTGTTGTCTGCGGGACCAACGTGATACCTTCCCATTACGCCTACCATCAGCGCCATCACCAATACGATTGCTTTGACGCGGTCTACCCATCGCAGCAGCTTCACGCGAACAAGCCTTCCCCGTCTTTCTATCTGGCCATCTGCAGGCGGGAGGGCGTGGAACCTGACGCGGTTTTCTTTGCCGATGATACCGCACGGAATGTCGAGGCCGCGAAAGGTCTCGGCATGCATGCCTATCTCTATAAAGATGCGAGGCAGCTCGAAAGTGATTTGTGCCAGGAGCGCTTCCTTCGCTAAGTCTCGTCGTCCAGCCTGAAACTCCGGTAGGAGAGTGCTTCCGTCAACGATGCCTGGTCGACCGTCATTTTCCCATCCCACTCGGCGATGGTCAGTGCGATCCTCGCCACCGAGATCCTGCCCCGCGCGGTAAGCGGGCCGAGGTCGAGGAGTTTCGAGGCCTTGATCACCGTTTGGGAGCACATGTCCGAGGAAGGACGGTATCGCATGCACCGGGACATCCGTTCCTTCCAGTCTGGAACCTGGATATCGATATGGGCAGACCAATCCCCGACGGGCCGCAAACGGACTTTCAGGTCGAACCGGTCGAGCAGGGGGACGCCGATGGTATGCCAATACCGCCGCTTCTCCTGCTCGCTGCAGATGCAGGCATATCCCGGTTGCCCTGTTGCCGCGCAGGGACAGGGATTCATCGCCGCCTGCACCAGAAGATCCGGATTGTCGTCCATTTCCGTCCGGACTGCCCCCAATGTGCTCCTTTGGAGAGACGGCAACTCATCCAGGATCAATCTTCCCCCAGCGACGAGGGAAAAGACCCTGTGCTCCAAAAGGTATTTTGCCGACATGTGACTTCGCACCCAGAAGTCGACGGTATCCTCGAGAAAGTCCTCTGACTCGGAAAGGAGGAAGGTCTTTCCGCAACCAGACGGACCGACAAGCAGCAGGTGCAGGCGTCCGGCGAGGGACAGCAAGAGGGCGCGCTTGGCCGTCTCGATTCCATGGACATGGCGCAAAGGGTATTGTCCGCTGTGTGTGCCTGGTCTATAGGCAAGCAGCTGCCGTACCGCGTCGAAGACCGTGGTGCACCGCCGGATCTGGGGGAATGAGGTCTTCGTTTCCATCGGCATCAGGATCACGTCGCACTGATACCGTCTCGCAACCTGTCCGAATTGGTACGGAGGTGCGCCGAACATCAGTTTGCCCTCAAGGTTTCCTTTGCCCACGACCAGGACGGAGAAGGAAAGCCCGAGCGTCGACGTCCGCATGGCTACCGCAAGGGCAAACCCTAGGTCCTGGGGGGCGACATGCTGCGAGAGCAGGCACCTTCCGGTGGCCTGCTGTCCCAGCAGGTTCCGCAGGATGTTCCTGAGTTCCCGGTTCTCGCGTTCCGAATAGGAGGTACAGGTGATGGTGGCTGGCGATTCCTGCCAAGAAACGAGTGCCGCGTCGGGAAACCGGTTGTGGATATACAGATACATGCGCATACCTAGTAATACCGGCATTCGCTAGGATTCGTTCGCAAGAAAAAAATCCAAAATTTTTTTTGTCTTGGAAGTGCAGTCCGCGCAAGCAGATAGGATTCCAAGGGGATCGGGGAGGGGGAAAAAGTGAGGGAAAGGGCTGGACAAGGAAGGGGGAAAGGCGTATAGTCACGGGCTGTTCGCCTTCGAGGCGAGCGCGGCAGGCGGGAGCGTGCCGGTTCTTTTGAGAGGACAGCGAGAGGGGAAGAGGGAAGAGTTGCCGAAGAGGGCGGCCGCGGCCT
>CAJMOS010000101.1 GCA_905215015.1 uncultured bacterium
ATTTATATTCTAAAAATATAGATATAATAAATAAGATATAATGATGTAACGTATAATAAAATAAGATCTTGAACACTGTGATAGCTGCATACACAGACAAGGACAAGGCCGTCATGCGTGCGGAGATAGAAACCCAATAGTGAAGGAAAGGACAGACTGGTACCTGAAGCAATGTGGGAAGGTGGAAACCGCAAGAACAGTCAGTCCTGCAGGAGGAATAGGGCAGGACCTTGGCTTGACTCACCGTTTTCCCTGAGGCGCCCAGACCTTGCAAACCACCGATTCCGGTCTCGCATGCACAACCATCAACATTCCCGATCATAAGAGTGGAGTTTCCTGCCGGTGCCCAATACATTCGCGAAAGGGGAAGCCGCCAGAGTGGGAAGCAAAAGGGAGGGCATAAAATGCCTTTTCCTTTCCGGGACCAAGCGGTTCTTGGGTTTATTAATCATCCTGGACCTTGCCTGCAGGAGAAACAAGGATGTAGAGGCATTGGCTGGATCCTCTTTTTCCACCGTCCGGTCCAATCAGCCGGTTGTTGGCACTGTTTTTCCCTGCTTTGAAAAGATTATATGTTCCAACATAAGATACCGGAAAGAGAATGTTATATCGGCATGGCCATTGTGATCTCTGCTGTGGTTTGGATGGCACTATTCGATGAAGTCGTCGGGCACGATATGGAGGGATTCCGAAAGGTTTTTGAGGAAAGTCCTGGCATGAAGATCCATGGGATGGTGCTTCCAGAGCAGGTAAAGCGAAGCAGGATCCTGGGGGGCGCAGGGACGCACGCAGCAATCAGGGTCGTGAACTTTTCCTTGGAGAATGGCATACCCGAAGTTGTGCTTTGCCAGTAGCGTGCCGGTTTCGCGCAGCGAGAAGGTGCCTGCCCTGCGCACTGCTTGGCTCTTGCTCCCAAACCATGCCGCAACCCAGGGAGAGCTGGCGGCATCGGTGGAATAATACACCGTTTTGCCGACAAGCGCGTCAGCTTTGATGGGGTCGGAGTCTGCGAGCGAGTCTTCCTTTTGCATCACCACGTTCCACGTTTCCTTCTGGGGAAGTTCCATGAAGGAGTATCTTGAATGGTCAAAAGGTTCGAATACCATGGCGAAATCAAGAAGGCCGGAATCCAGCTGGTCAAGCAAGAACCGGGTGCTGCCATAGGAAAGGTGGACCTGTGCGGGAGTATCTGTCTGGGAGATGCCCTGGATCGCAGGCATGATGCACTGCAAGTCAGCCTGTCCGAGGGAGCCAATGCAGAGATGCTTGCCTGGTTGTACGGCTTCATGCTCCAGACGGTACGTTGTGTCCGACTCAAGAGCCAGCAGTTCCTTCGCCCGTTGTTGGAGAAACATGCCTTCGGGGGTCAGCGTGATTTTCCTGTTTCCTCGGATAAAGAGTTTCTTGCCAAATTCCTCTTCGAGTTTTTTGAGTTGCCGTGACAGAGTAGGCTGTGTCAGGTGCAGCACTTCCGCAGCATTGGAAATGCTTTCTTCCTGACACACCGTAAGAAAATATCGTAGTACACGAAATTCCATCAGACATCCTCTCATGTCTCAGTTTGAAGACTTTTCGGAGGGGAGTAAAGACAAGGGCCTCGGGACTACATCAAAGTTTTACGTTGTTTGTTGCAATGTATAAATAAAGAAAAGTTGCCGTTATTGGGTATCCAGCACGAGCTGTACTTCCAGCGCGCAGGCGTAGCAGAGCGCATCCTCGTCAAAATCGAAGTGCTCGCTGTGGTGGGCATAGCCTGTTGCGGCGTCCTTACGCGAACCTACCATGACGTAGGCGCTCTTTACGACCTGGGTGTAGTCGGCGAAATCATCAGCCCCAAAGCGTTTGTCCGGATTCGATTCCACGTGTTCCGCGCCTACCAGCTTTGTCGCCGCCGCGACCACTTCCTGGAAGGCATCCCTGTCGTTGACCACCGGGTCGGCGAAGTTGTCGATTTCCACCGTTCCGGTCGCCCCGTAGACTTTGCACGCTCCGTCGACGATGTCATGGATCGCCTGCCGGATCCGCTTGCGGGTTTCCGGAGTGAAGGCGCGGATGGTCCCTTCAAGAGAGGCGTCTTTCGCGACGATGTTGTAGTAGGTGCCGCTTTTGCATGTCCCGAAACCAACGACAGCCGATTCTGCGGGCGGCACGATCCTGCTGACGATGGACTGGATCTGGACGACGATCAGGCTGGCGATGAAGAGGGCGTCAACGCCTTCGTCCGGCCTGGAGACATGGGCGCTTTTCCCTGTGATATGGATCCGTACCTGGTCGCAGCAGGCGGAATATGGCCCGGATTTGAGGGAAAAGGTGCCGGTATCCATGCCGCTGGAAAGGTGGAGCCCGTAGGCACGGTCGACCCCTTGCATGACACCCGCGGCGACAAACTGGCGGGCTCCGCTTCCGATTTCCTCGGCTTGCTGGAAGGCGAAAAGGATCTTTCCCTTGAGCTCGTCCTTGTGGGCCAGGAGAATCCTGGCGGCACCAAGAAGGGCGGCTGTATGACCGTCGTGGCCACAGGCGTGCATGACCCCGTCATTCTGGCTCTTGTAGGGCACGTCGTTGCATTCCTTGACCGGAAGCGCGTCGGTATCGGCACGGAAGAAAATGGTCTTTCCCGGTTTCCCGGTATCGAGCGTTGCCAGGACGCCGGTTTCACCGATACGCCGGTGGGCGGTCAGGCCAAGCTTGTCCAGTTCTTCCTCGATCCTTTCCGCGGTCCTGTATTCGTGCAGGCCCAACTCGGGGTGGCGGTGCAGGTCCTCGCGAATCGCGGCCATATACGGCTTGATGTTCCAGATTTCTTCTCGTAACGACATAGCGCTCTCCTTGCGACAGCTCCCTCCTGTGGGGGAGGGAAGCTGGCCGTCAGATGGTCTCTCAGTTGGTCCAGGTCGGGATGTAGGCACCCTTGTAGGCGTTCTTGATCACTTCCGCCACCTCGGGAGTGCGATACAGCTTGACCACTTCCAGGTAGACCGGATTGTCCTTGTCTGCGGTGCGGGCGACGATGACATTGACATAGGGGTTCTGCTCGCCAGCGCCACCAGCCTGCTCCAGGTAGATGGCATCCTGCAGCGGGAAGAGGCCCGCGTCAACCGCGTGTCCGCCGTTGATGACCGCGGCAGCCACGTCCGGCAGCAGGCTGCTGGTCAGAGCCGCCTCGACCTGCACGAACTGGATGTGCTTCGGGTTGTCGGTGATGTCCTTGACTTCGGGCAGGTATCCGGCGGCAGGATCGACCTTGACCAGTCCTGCCGTCTCGAAGAGCTTCAGGGCGCGGCCCCCGTTGGTCGGGTCGGAAGGAATGGCGATCTTGTCGCCGTCCTTCAGCTCGTCCAGGCTCTTGATCTTCTTGCTGTAGACTCCAAGAGGGGCGATGATGGTCTCGCCGATGACGGTAAGGTCAAGGCCGCGTTCCTTCTTCTCGTTGTTCAGGAAGGCGTAGTGCTGGAAGGCATTCAAGTCGATTTCCCCATCGGCGAGGGCGCGGTTGGGCTGGGTGTAGTCGGAGAACTTGACCAGCTGCAGGTCGATATTCTCAGCTTTCAGGTTCTTGATGACCGGTTCCCACTGCTCATTGTTCTCACCGACAACGCCGAGCTTTACGACGGTTGCCTTCGGTCCGGCACCGGAGGTTTCACGATTTCCATTCGCGAAGGCGAAAGATCCGACAAGAAGGGCGACAAGGCTGATGCTCAAAGCTTTCAAAATGGATTTCATATGATATTACTTCCTTATAAATTACTATTGTGTGTATCGAGGGATAGTCTTTTACCGGCACATTTCGCGATTTGAATCCATAGATGTCTCCTTAGTGCGTTGTTTTCCTGATTACCAGATCCCCAATGGATTGGAGCAGGAAGACAAAGGCGAGCAGAATCAAGACGGTGACCCACGTCACATCAGGCTGGTTGCGTTGATATCCGTAACGGATGGCGAAGTCTCCAAGACCACCTCCTCCGATCGATCCTGCCATTGCTGTCAGCCCGATCAGGCTGATGAACGTGATGGTTGTCGCCCTGCTGATCTGCGGGATGCTCTCCCGGAGGTAGATCCGGAACACGATTTCCCATGGGCCGTTGCCCATCGCCCTTCCGGCTTCCACCAGCCCGTGGTCCAGGTGGGAGATGGCTGCCTCGATCTGCCGGCTGAAGAAAGGGACCGTCCCGAAAACGAGCGGGACATAGGCGCCTCTCGTGCCGATGGCGGTGCCCATGATGGCGCGGGTCAGCGGAATCAGCAGCGCCAGGAGGATGACGAAAGGAATCGAGCGGAAGATGTTGATGGTCTTGTCCAGCACTTGGTGGACAGGCACGTTCTCCAGGACGTCGCCTTTTCGGGTGACCGTCAGCGCGACGCCAAGTATCAGTCCGATGACAAGGCTGACCAGCCCGGAAACGGCGACCATGACGATCGTCTGCCAGATGCTTGTTCCAAGCTCTCCCAGCTTGCCCATGACATGGGGAATCAGTCTGTTCAGAAACGTGTTCATTGTTTGATCACCTCCACGACGACGCCCTTCTTTTGGAAATAGGCGATCGCCTCGTCGATATGGCTCCTTTCGCCGCTCGCGATGCAGATGGTGCCGCCAAGCGGGAATCCCTCGACCAGCTCGATATCCCCGAGCAGGATGTTCAGGTCGATATCGAACATGCGTGCGACCTGGGTGATCAGCGGCTCGCTGGTGCTTTTGGTGCCGTAGTGCAAACGGATCAGCCGCTGGCCCGGTTCCAGGCTGACCACAGGGTCATTGTTTGCGATGAACTCGTCAATCTTGCTCAGGGCGGAAATCGAGTCGATGAACTGCTTGGCGATCCGGGTCCTGGGATTGGCGAACACGTCGAAGACGGAACCCTGCTCGACGACATGCCCGTTCTCCATGACCGCTACACTGTCACAAATTGCCTTGACGACTTCAATCTGGTGGGTGATGACGATGATGGTGATCGAGAGTTTTTTGTTCAGGTCCTTGAGCAGCTGGAGGATCGAATGGGTCGTGGTGGGATCCAGCGCGCTGGTCGCCTCGTCACAGAGCAGCAGGCTCGGACTGGTGGAGAGCGTACGGGCGATCGCGACGCGTTGCTTCTGTCCGCCGGATAGCTGGGAAGGGTAGGCGTCCGCCTTGTCTTCCAGGCCGGTCAGCTTGAGCATCTCGTCAACCTTCGCGGCAATCGTTTCCTTGGGTATTCCCCGATGCTGCAGGGGGTAGGCGATATTGCCGCGCACCGTGCGGGAGGCGAACAGATTGAACGACTGGAAGATCATCCCGATGCGGGCCCGTTGGGCACGGAGCTGCCTTTCGGAGAGTGATGTCATCTCCACGTCATCCACGTAAACCTTTCCGCTGTCAGGAGGTTCCAGCATGTTGATGCAGCGGACCAAGGTGCTCTTGCCGGCACCGCTATAGCCGATGATGCCATAGATTTCCCCTGTCCGCACCTGCAGGGAAACATCGTTGACCGCCTCGACGGCCTGTCGTTTTGTCGTGAACCTCTTATGCACGTGTTCAAGTCGAACCATGATACTGCAACTCCCTTCATCCCGGTAGATACAGTCCCGCTACGGGACCTTGCGCATCGAATACACTTAGTTGGTTGTGGATATAGAGTGTTATGCCCGGGAGGGCATCATGGAGAGGCACATCATCATGGACATCGCATTGGTATTTCTCATGACATGCCTCCTTGTTGAAGTTGGACTGAATATACAACTACGCGTCAAATTATGCAAGTGGTATGCATTGAAAATTTTTGTTATTAAAAAAAGCATGGGCACGCCCATGACTGCCTCTGTCCGTTTTCCTGCTGGTGTCGTATCATATGGGCATGCGGATACGTAAGGCGGTGGAAACCGATTTTCCTGTGATTCTTGCCTTGTATGATGAGGCGAGGAACTTTATGCACAGCCATGGAAATCCCCGGCAATGGAATGGAGGATACCCCTCCGAGTCTTTGCTGCGGGACGACCTGGCAGGGGGCAGGCTGTATGTCGTGACTGACGACGAGTCGATTCTCGGCGTCTTTGTGTTTTTTGTCGGTATGGAACCAACCTATGCGCGGATCGTCGCGGGAGCCTGGCCGGACGACAAACCCTATGGCGTGGTGCATCGCATCGCCAGCAGGCAGGGCAGCCATGGGGTCGGCACCTTTGCCTTGGAGTGGGCGTGGCGGGAGAGTGGAAGGCATCTGCGCATAGACACCCACAAGGACAACCTGCCGATGCGGCGTCTGGTGGCGAAGCAGGGCTTCCGGTATTGCGGAATCGTCTTCATGGAAGATGGCACAGAACGGATGGCTTTCCAGAAGAATGGGTGAATAGGAATTCCGTCCAGATACAGGAAAGGGCTGGTTTTGCCAGCCCTTTCCTGATTGCCTGACAGGAGTTATTGCTCGTCGCCAGGAAGCGTGTGTCCGCTCTCTTTCCAGAGTCTGTCGGCAGTCGGCTTCCAGTTTTTCGCGTACTCGACCGTCTTGCTGACGAGGTGGTCGACATCCTCGGGGCTCTGCAGGTCGGTGCTCTTCGCGCCGGTCTCCTTGACCATCTTCGGGAGCCAGCCGGGGTTTTCCAGCATCGGGCAGGGCCGGAGCATGTTCTTGTTGAAGGCCTGGTGTTCCTTGTACGCGCGGAACAGCGGCTGGGTCAAGCAATCGTACAGGCTCTTCTCCTTGATGTTGGCGCCGGAGTAGTGGATGAAGACACAGGGCTCCACATCGCCGTTGGCGTTGATGTGGGCGTAGTTGCGCGCGCCAGCGATGCAGCCGCCGACGAACTCGCCGTCGTTCTGGAAGTCCAAGGGGAAAATCGTGATATCGCTCTTGCTGGTGAGACTGCGCACCTCGCGGACCTTGTGATAGATGAGCTCCCGCTGCTGGGGAGAGGGCAGGAGCTCCGGGGAGGCGTCGTTGCCCACCGGCATGTAGTGGAAGTACCAGATGTACTTGCAGCCCTTGTCCTGCAGCATGCGCAGGAAGTCGTCGCTGGTGACTGTCTCGGTGTTCTTGCTCGTGTAGCAGACGGAAACGCCGAAGAGCAGCTTGTACTGGTGCAGCAGCTCCATGGTGTGCATGACCTCTTCGAACGAACCTTCTCCGCGGCGGCTGTCGTTCTGCTTGGCGAAGCCTTCGACGGAAAGGGTCAGCGTCAGGTTGCCGACCTCGAGCATCTCCTTGCAGAAAGCCTCGTCAACAAGAGAGCCGTTGGTGAAGGAGAGGAACTCGCAGTCGGGATTCTCTTTGCACAGGCGGATGATGTCGTGCTTGCGGACCATCGGCTCTCCACCGGTGAACAGGTAGAAATAGATGCCGAGCTCCTTGCCCTGCTTGACGATGGAGGAAAGCTGGTCGTAGGTCAGGTTCAGCGCGTGGCCATACTCGGCTGCCCAGCAGCCGGTACAGTGCTTGTTGCATGCGGTAGTCGGGTCGATCAGCAAGGTCCAGGGCAGGTTGATACCCTTTTCCGCGCAGATTTCTTTCTGGTTCGCCCTGCCGATCAGGACGCTGTTGATGAAGAAATTGCTCATCAGGGCCTTGCGCACCTTCGGGTCTGTGTCGTCCCACAGCTGGAGCACGAACTTGTGCCACTTGTTGTCTTTGTCCTCTACGATCTTGCGGAGGAAATCCCTTTGTTTCTGGTAGGTGCCGTTCCGGTCGATCTTGTCTGCCCAGCCAAGCATGCGGCCGAGATTCTTCTCCGGATCGCTATCAAGGAAATTGATACCCATTTGCACGATGGTAACAGTCAGGGTATTCTTCAATTTGCCCATATGTCATTTCTCCCTCGAATGAAATTTTCGTGTGAAGTGTACCAACAGATTCATGGGAAGGAAATGGACAAATCTTGTTGATGTGTCCTAAAAATACCCACTCCACAAAAACTGGATTTGATTTGTGGAGTGGAATGTGAACCCATCATGTTTTTCTTTTGGAGAAATATGGTTACAGGGAAGCCTTGAATCTCTCGAATTCCTTCAGGACCTGTTCGTCCGGTTTCTCGCTCAGGCTGAAAAGCACCAGCATGAGCGAACCGACGATGAAGCCGGGAAGCAGCTCATACAGGTCGAACAGGCCGCCGGAAAGCTGGCGCCACAGGATGATTGTGACACCACCGGCGACCATGCCTGCGACAATGCCGCGTTTGGTTGTCCGCCGCCAGAAGATCGAGGCGAGGATGCAGGGACCGAAGGTGGCGCCGAAACCCGCCCATGCGTAGCTGACGATATAGAAGACCGACGACTCGGGGTCCAGGGCGAGGAAGACGGCGATGACGGTAATCGCGATGATTCCAATCCTGCTGACGGCGAGCACCTCTCTCTCCGAGGCCGTCTTGTGGATGAACGTCTTGTAGATGTCCTCCGCGAAGGCAGAACTCGCGACGAGCAGCTGGCTGTCAGCCGTACTCATGCTGGAAGCGAGCACCGCGCACAGGAAGATACCGGCAAGGAAGGTGGGGAAGAAGATCTTCGCCTGGTCGATGAAGGCGTTCTCCGCCGCGGTCTGGCTTGCGTACTGGACCGGCAGCGTCACGTGGGCGAGCACGCCGATGACCATGGCGACGGCCATGGAGACCGTGACCCATACCATGGCGATGCGCCGCGCGGTGGGAAGCTCGTCGTTGCTCTTGATGCCCATGAACCGGACCAGGATGTGCGGCATGCCGAAGTATCCCAGGCCCCATGCCATCAAGCTGACGATGGAGAGGATGTCGTATTTGGCGTTGACGAAGGGATTGAGCATCTCCTCTACTTGCGCGATGCGTGGTCCCGCCTCCCGGAAGCCAAGCGCCATGGTGACCACCAGCGCGAGGAACATCAGCGTGCCCTGGATGAAGTCGGTGGTGACCACAGCCATGTAGCCGCCGGTGAGCGTGTAGCCGACAATGACCAGAATGCCGATCACCAGGCCTGTGTAGTAGCTCATGCCGAAGACCGAACGGAACAGCTTGCCGCAGGCGACGAATCCGCTCGCGGTATAGATGACGAAGAAAAGGATGATCATCACCGAGCCGATGGCCTTGATCAGGCCGCTCGTGTCATGGACTCGGTTGGAGAGGAATTCCGGAATGGTGATCGCGTCCCCTGCCTGAATCGCGTAGGTGCGGAGCCGCTTGGCGACAATCCTCCAGTTCAGATACGTGCCTACCAGAAGGCCGAGCACCGTCCAGAACGCCTCGCCCTTGCAGCCAGTCATATAGGCGACACCCGGCACCCCCATCAGGAGCCAGCTGCTCATGTCCGATGCCTCGGCGCTGAGCGCTGTAAGCCAGGGGCCGGTCTTGTGGCCGCCAAGGAAATAATCCTTGGTGGATTTGTTTTTGCCCATGGTGATGAAGCCAATGAACAGCATGGCAAGCAGGTAGATGGTAAAGGCAAGCAGGGTCAGCATGGTATCCAACGTCATCTCGGAAACCTCCAGAAAAAAGCAATAACGAGGACATCATAGGGTTTTTCATGCAACAATTCAATGGATTTCTGCATAAAAATGCATAATCATGCATAGACCTAGTACGAAAGTTTCCGTTCCCAATGGGAGTTCTTGAAGTACAGGAACATGGCCAGCGAGCAAACCACCCATCCGAAAGGATAGCCGAGCGCGATGGGGTAGATGGAATGGATGACGCGGCTGATCAGGAACAGGTAGACCTGACGGCACAGGACGAAGGAGAAGAGCATGATGCACATCGGGGTCTTCGCGTCGCCGGTACCGCGGAGCGCGCCGGCGTAAATCTGGTTGAAACAGCAGAAGACGTCGAAGGGCTCGTTGAGCCGCAGGAAGAGGGTGCCGTAATAGAGGACCGCCGCCTCCTGGTTGAACAGCCGTACCATATGCGGCGCGAAGGAGACCATCAGGAGGGAAAGGGGTATGGTCACGCCAGCTGCAATCAGAAGCGCGTCCCGGATGCCGCGTTTGATGCGGTCGACCGAATGGGCACCTGCGTTTTGTCCGACGAACGTGGTCACCGCCAGCGCGACGGCCTGCATGGGCAGCAGGATGAAGGAGTCGATGCGGCCATACGCACCCCAACCGCTGGTCGCACCGGCTCCGAACGAGTTGATGTAGGACTGGACGAAGATGTTGCTGAAGGCGGTGAGCGCCATCTGGAGACCCGCGGGGAACCCAAGCCAGAAGATCCTTCTCAGGAGGGAGAGATCCAAATGCATTTCCGCAAGAGAAACGCTATAGCTTTCCTTGCAGACGGCAAGCTGTCCGAAAATGAACAGGTCACTGATGAACTGGCTGATGATGGTCGCGTACGCGACGCCGGCGACGCCCTTTTTGAAGACAATGACGAAGACCAGGTCAAGGACGATGTTCAGCAGGGAAGAGAGAACCAGATAGTAAAGAGGATGGCGGGAGTCTCCGACCGCGCGGAGGATGCCACTGCCCATGTTGTACAGCATCAGGCTGGCGATGCCGAGGAAGTAGATGCGCAAATAGACGATCGCCTCGGGCACCACCTCGGCCGGGGTCTGCATGAGGGACAGAAGCTTCGGCGTCGCGAAGTAGCCGATGCACATGAAGATGCCGGCCAGCAGCAGGGTCATGATGATTGAGGTGTGGATGCTCTTGCGGAGCCGGCTGGTATCCTTCGCGCCGAAATACTGGCTGATCACCACGCTGGAACCCGTGGCGAGCCCCATGAAGAAGCCGATGAGCGTGTTGGTGATCGGGCCGACGGAAGTGACCGCGCCAAGGGCATATGCGCCGACGAAGTTCCCCACCACGATGGAATCGACGGTGTTGTAGAACTGCTGGAACAAATTGCCTGCCAAAAGGGGAAGCGAGAACAGGACCAGCTCTTTCGCGATAGGTCCTTGGGTCATGTCGACAGCATAGGATTTGCGCATGTTCACACCCTACCCGTTTCCTGAAGCGGGAGCAAGTCCTCTTGACCTAATCGTCCATCCCTTGAATCATCCA
>CAJMOS010000102.1 GCA_905215015.1 uncultured bacterium
GTGAAGCAGGTGAGGAAGATGGACGAGGTGGCGAGGAAGCACCCGGACCAGGTCTACGCCATGGACTTCAACCTCCGCACCAATCCGGTCTACCAGAAAGCCCGTGACCTGATGCGGCAAGGGGTGATCGGCCAGATGCAGCACACCAACTGGATCGTCACCAACTGGTACCGTCCCCAATCCTACTATGACATGGGTGGCTGGAGGGCCACCTGGGCCGGAGAGGGTGGCGGCGTGCTGCTCAACCAGAACCCCCACAACCTGGACCTGCTTGCGTGGATCTGCGGCATGCCCAGCCGCATCAAGGCCCAAATGTACTACGGCAAATGGAGGAAGATCGAGGTGGAGGACGAGATGGAGGCGCTTCTGGAATATCCCAACGGCGCCACCGGCCTGTACATGACCACGATCAGCGACTGGCCGGGGACCAACAGGATCGAGATTGATGGCGACAAGGGGAAAATGGTGATCGAGGACGGAAAGAAGATCACCATCACGCTCCTGTCCACATCGTGCAGCGAGTTCAACAGGACGTTCAAGGGCGGGCTCGGGAAACCGGACGTCCAGCCTTCCTACGAGGTGCCGGTCGAGGGCGAGTATACCGCCCACATGGGTATCATCCGCAACTTCTGCGACGCGATCCTGGACCACAAGCCGCTGTTCGCAAGCGGCTTCGAGGGAATCAACGCGCTCCAGATTTCCAATGCCATGCACCTTTCTTCCTGGTTGGACGACTGGGTCGACGTGCCGGTCGACGAGGACCTGTTCCTCGCGAAGCTGAAGGAGAAGGTGGCGGCAAGCAAGGTGAACAACCTCTGGTGCGGACAGTAAGGGGGATCGCATGACGGCGAGACATATGAGCCAGTTCAAGCGGAGCATGGTGCGCCGATGGCTGTTCTCGTATCTCGCCGCCTGTCTGATTCCTTTCCTGCTTGCCGCCTTGTTCTGCCTGTACTGCACCCGCATGGTGGTGGGCAGCGCCGTGGAGGGGTCGCGCCTTGCGCTGCAATCCGTCAGCCGTGGGTTCGACATGGCCCTTCGCGACGTGGAGACGGTCAGCCAGGGGTTGCTCCTTGACGCCCGCTTCTTGCCCTATGCGGGCAGCGACAGCGAGCCGACCAGCATGGAATACTACCAGGCGACCAGCGCCCTGAGGAGCGTCATCCCTTCCGGACCGATTGGCGGGGCGATGGTGTTCAATCCGAAGATCGGGCGCTATATCGGCCAGGAACAGTGGGGCAACTTCACCGATTTTTATTTGCGCAACGAATACAATCTTGATCTGAGCCGCAGCGAGATCAACTCGATCTTCGGGGTCGATGTGCGGCGGATCCGCTTTTCCAACTGCGACTACCACTACGCCGGGGGGCGTGAGGTCAAGCGCATTTTGGTCATCAAGCCCCTGAACTATGCCCGTGGCGGCAAGCTCTACGACTGGTACCTTGCCTGCATCATCAACCTTGACGACCTGTTCGAACCGGTCCTCTCCGACGGGCGGGAACTCGTGGTCGTCCAGGACGGGACGGTGCTCTATTCGTTCTTTGCTACCTACGAGGCTGGGTCATCCCACCCCGAGTTGCTTGATTCCCAGCGGATCGCAAGCGACTACGTCGAGCGCAGGGCCAGCGATACGGGTCCGTATACGTATGTCATGCTGACCGACCGCAAGGTGATTTTCCGCTCGCTTCGGGGATATTTCGTGATGGTGGGGGTGTTGCTTGCCGTTTCCTTGGCCATTGCGGTTTTCCTGCTCCATGGCCGCCTCAGGCGGGACTGGGCATCCTACGAGGATGCCATCAATGCCAGCGGGACCCAGATCGACCAGAACGTCAAGGCGGAAAACGAATACCTGCCGTTTGTCAGCACCATGCAGGGGCTGGTGCAGCAGAAGGAGGGGATGAGCCTTCTCATAAAACGGCAGAGCGAGGCGTTCAAGCAGCATACCCTCAGCGAGCTGGTGGCCCATGGCGAGCCGGTCAGCCTCGCGACGCTTGGCGAGTGCGGAATCACGCTGAAGGGTTCCTGCTTCATCGTCGTCCTGTTCGTGCTCTCCGAGGGGCAGGATGCGTCACGCTTCGAGGAGGAGATGGTTTCCTCGCTCTCTCAAGACGATGTGCTGGTCCTGCCGTTTGACAGCGACCACGGCTCGGCCTGCATCCTGAACGGCAGACGTCCCTTCGACGACAGCCTCGAGAGGAGGATCGAGGAGCTTGGCGAGCGGAATGCCTGCCAGTACTCGGCCGCTTCCACCCAGGTGGACGCCTTGGACAAGCTGGGCGAGGCGTACCTTGAGGCGATCAACGTGCTGGAGTACGAGAAGGCGCGGGGCACCCACGAGTTCCTTACCTACAGCGACGTCAGGCAGATGACCAGCCAGATCAACTTCACCTACACGACCGAGCAGGAACTGGCATTGGGCCAGTCGATCCGGGATGGAAAGGCCATGGAGAGCGTCGCATTGGTCGAGAAGGTCTTCAGCGGGAACCAGAATGCGGGGGCGAGCCCGAAATGCCTGCGCTACCTGCTCTTTGCCATCGCCTCCACGGTCTACCGGACGGCGAGCACGCTGGATGGGCGCTATACCGACAGCCTGCCCGAGCTGACCCTGCCGCCGATCATCCAGGGGGACAACCTCGAGCGGAGCAGGGTCGAGGTCGAGGAACTGGTGCAGAAACTCTGCCTGGCGGTGGCCAAGGTCAACAGCCAGTATGCGGATGCTTCCAGCAAGAGCTATGCAATCTACCAGAAAGCATTGGACGAGGTCCAGGCGCACTACGCCGAGCAAAGCCTGAATGTCAGCCAGTTGGCCGACACGCTGGGCGTCTCGATCGTCTACCTGTCCCGGACGTTCAAGAAATATCACACGACGAACATTTCCGACTATATCGCCCGCTATCGCCTGTACATGAGCAAGAAGCTGCTCAGCGAGGGGATGAAAGTGAGCGACGTGGCGCTTGCCTGCGGTTTCGGAAGCCTGAGGACCTATCTCAGGGTCTTCAAGCAGTTCGAGCACGTGACTCCGGGGCAGTACCGTAGCGGAAGTTCGTCGTCAATGGAGGAGTGAGCATGCGAGAGGGAAAACTGGTCGTGGCGGTGGTCGGCTGCGGGGCCGTGAGCCGCAATCACGGCAAGGCGATTGCAAGCAGCAAGGCCGCCGTCTTGAAGTATGCGGTCGATATCGACCTGGAAAAGGCGAAGGCCTTCAGCGGGACCTACGGGGGAGAGCCTACCGACGATTACGAAAAAGTGCTCCGGGACAGCGAGGTCGACGTGGTGCATGTCGTCACCCCGCATTTCACCCACCCTGAGCTGGCGATCCGGGCCATGGAGGCGGGCAAGGACGTTTTCTGCGAGAAGCCCCTTGCCATCCATGTCAGCGACGCCAAGCGGATGATCAGGGTATCGGAGAAGACCGGCAGGAAACTCAATGTCTGTTTCCAGAACCGGCTGAACGACAGCTCGATCGAGGCGAAGAGGCTGATAGAGGAGGGCACCTACGGCAAGGTGCTGAGCGCCGCCGCCTTGGTCCGTTGGGACCGCGGGGGCACGTACTACACCGAGAGCCCCTGGCGCGGGCGCTATGAGACCGAAGGGGGCTCCTGCATCATCAACCAGTCGGTCCATACCTTGGACCTGCTCCAATACCTTTGTGGCAGGGTGACGGCCCTGAGCGCGGTTGACGCCCACCTCCGCGATACGAAAGACTATGAGACGGAGGACTCCGTCATGGCCAACTTCCGCTTTGCAAGTGGAGCTACCGCCGTCGGCGCCTTCACCAATTGCGCCACAGGCTTCAAGACCGCCAGGGTGGAGATTGTCCTGGAGCAAGCACGGCTGACGGTCGAGCAGGGGGGGCTGACCATCGATTTGCCTGATGGCAGGAAGATCGTCCACGCCAGTGCCGTCGCCCATGGCGCGAAGAGCGAGTGGGGCCTTTCCCATGGGAAGATGATCGAGGCATTCTATGCGAGCATCCTGCGCGGCACTCCCGTTCCGGTGGACGGCAGGGCCGCGTTGGAGGCGGTGAAGATCGTCAATGCCATCCAGTATTCGAAGGGCAGGGAAGTCCTGCTGGAGAAGTGAGGAAAAGAAGATGAAGAAAGTTGCGCTGGTGACCGGTGGAAGCCGTGGCATCGGTTTCGGAATCGTGGCGAAGCTCTCCCACGAGGGCTATCAGGTGGCGGCCGTGGGCACCCGGCCGCTTGCAGACGACGATGAGCGGTTCAAGGGATTTCCCCAAGAGGATTTCCACTACATCGCCGGCTCGATTGCCGACCACGACGACCGGGTTCGGATCGTGAAGGAGACGGTCGCGCGTTTCGGGCGGATCGACGTGCTGGTCAACAACGCCGGCGTCGCCCCCAAGGAACGCAAGGACCTGCTGGAGATGACGGAGGAAAGCTGGGACCGCGTCATCGGCACCAACACCAAGGGAAACATGTTCCTGACCCAGCTGGTCGCCCGGCAGATGCTGGCGCAGCCGATGCCGGAGGGGGCCAGGAAGCGCGGCACGATCATCAATGTGTCCTCCTGCTCTGCCGACGTGGTCTCCGTCAACCGGGGCGAGTACTGTGTCAGCAAGGCGGGAGTCTCGATGCTGACCAAGCTGTATGCCGCCGATTTGGCGGGCAAGGGAATCCTTGTCATGGAAGTCCGTCCCGGGGTGATCATGACCGACATGACCAGTGTCGTGAAGGAGAAGTACGACAAGTTGATCTCCGGCGGCCTGTTCCCCATCGGCCGGTGGGGATACCCGGAAGACGTGGCGGACGCCGTCGCTGCCTTTGCCAGCGATTCGTTCCTGTATTCGACGGGAAACTACATCGACATCGATGGGGGTTTCCACCTGCAGAGCCTGTAACGTATGCGAGAGAATTTTTCCACATTGATTGTCGGCTACGGAGCGGCGGCGCTCCGCTGTGCCGACGCGCTGTACCGGATGGGCCTGCGTTCGATCGCGCTGGTGTGCGAGCGTAAGGCCTGGGGCACCAGCCGCAATACCGGCAGCGACAAGCAGACATATTACAAACTGCAGCTTGGCGGGTCGGAAAGCGATTCGGTCAGGCAGATGGCGTCGATGCTCTTTTCCGGTGGTGCGGTCGACGGCGAGCATGCCATGCAGGAGGCGGCGCTTTCCGCGGAAAGCTTCCTCCATCTGGTCGACCTGGGCGTCCCGTTTCCCCGCAACCGCTGGGGCGAGTACATCGGCTACCGCACCGACCACGACGAGGCCAAGCGGGCGACCAGCGCCGGTCCCTACACCAGCCGTTTCATGGTCGAGGCCTTGGAACAGGCTCTGGACGGCAAGGTGACCGTCCTGGAGCACGAGCAGCTGTGCAAGATCCTGGTGGAAGGGGGGCAGGCCAGGGGCATTGTCTGCTTCAACGACCAGGTGGGGCAGTTCGATACCTTCTATGCATCCCACATCGTCCTGGCCACCGGCGGCCCCGCCCACTGCTTCGAGAGCAGCGTCTATCCGGCCAGCCAGCATGGCGCGAGCGGCATCGCCTATCTTGCCGGCTGCCGGGGCAGGAACCTGACGGAGTGGCAGCAGGGGCTTGCAAGCCTGCGCCCCCGCTGGAACGTCAGCGGCACCTATATGCAGGCCATTCCCCGGTTCGTCTCCACCGACGCGGACGGAGGTGACGCAAGGGAATTCCTGCTGGCGGAGCCGAAGGTGAGCCCGAGCATGGTCTTCTTGAAAGGATACCAGTGGCCTTTCGATATCGAGAAGGCGATGGAGGGTTCGAGCCTGATCGACCTGCTGGTCGCCAACGAGACCCGCAAGGGCCGGAAGGTCTGGCTTGATTTCAGGACCAACCCCAGCAATCTGGAGTTCGATGCGCTTTCCCCGGAGGCGAGGGAGTACCTTGCCCAGGCGGGGGCGCTCTTCGGAACGCCGATCCAGCGCCTGAGGAAGATGAACGAGCCGGCCTACCGGTTCTACATGGACCACGGGGTGGACCTCGAGGAGGAGATGCTGGAAATCGCGCTGTGCGTGCAGCACTCCAATGGCGGGGTTTCCGTGGATGGCTCGTGGATGAGCGACGTGCGGGATCTGTATGTCATCGGCGAGGCCGCCTGCACCCACGGCATCAAGCGCCCTGGCGGCAGCGCCCTGAATGCAAGCCAGGTGGGTGCCCTGAAGGCCGCCCGTTCGATCGCCAGGACTCCCGAGACGGTGGCGGAGATGGGGCCTGAGGACACGACGCTGGAGAGCGAGGTGGTCATGGCCATGACCGGGGAGGACCGGGCGAGCGCGCTGCTTGGGGAGATCACCCACGCCATGACGAGAAGCGCCTCGGTGGTCAGGGACAAGGTTGCGATCGAGCCCTTGCTGAAGCGGGTGGAGTCTGTCCTTGCCGATTGGCCCAGACAGGCCACTATCGCCGGCAGGGAGGAAATCAGCCTTTTCTTCCGGTTGAAGGATGTGCTTGCCACAAGCAGGGAAATATTGGTTGCCATGCAGGACTATATCGGCCGGGGCATGCCGAGCCGCGGCTCAAGCCTCTATACCGATTGCCACGGAAGGAAGCCGAGCGGCCTGCTTCCCGACAGTTTCCGTTTCCGGACGGGTGACGTCCAGGCCGGTCTGACCCAGGTGGTCAGCGGAAGCCAGGCTGTCTGGAGGCCGGTCCACCCGCTTCCCACAGGGGATGACTTCTTCGAGGTGGTCTGGAAGGAGTTCCGGGAGGGGTCGGTGTAGGCCTTCAGGAGTGTTTGTTCCGTTCCTTTTCTTTCCGCTGGCGGAATTGCTCGAACTCGCTCAGGTCCCCGGCCGGATGTGCCGGGGATGTCGTTTCCGAATCCGGTTGGGGGAGGAACCCACCTTCGTACCATTGGGGGATCGAGCAGACCCAGCGGATGCAGCAGTCGCAGAAATCGTCCAGTTCCTCCCAGTCGGAAAACACGAGTTCCCATGTGTCGCACAGTTCCGACAGGGTCTCTTCTGGCGTATGGCCTGTGCGGGCCATGAACGCGAGCTGCTCGAGGAACTCGTCGATATCCTCCGGGTACATCTCCTGCTTGACCTCCAACGTGTGCCGCAGGCTGGCCAATAGGGGTGTCGGCTCCTGGTAGAGGGGGTCGGCCCACTTCAGGAACTCCTCCCGGTCCGGCGGGATGGTGAAGTTGGCGAGGTTTTGCCGTTGTTCGACGAACAGCTCGGTGACGAGCTCGCCCGGGTCGGAGTCGAAGAGCGGGATGTCCTCGTGGACGACGAAGCGCTCCTTGACGGGGGACGGGGGCACCGGCCTGTCGGAGAGGTCGTCAAATCCGATAAGGAAGCAGTCAAGGCTGTCGTCATGGCGGAGGGTGTCGGCAATCGCGTAGAATCGGTTCCGGTCAAAATCCTTCTCGTAGTACTGCATGATCGATTCCACCATGGGCAGGAAACAGGCCCCGAACAGGTTCGCGGCGGCGCAGAGGTATTTCCGCTCGCGCTCGACGAAGCTGAATGGGAAGGGGGCGAGGGCGTCCCGTATCGTCTCGCTGTTCCAGGTGGCCGGGGTGACCGCGGCCGGCCAGGGGGTGCTCAGGCCGTGGGTCCGGACGACCTGGGGGGCGTCGACCTGCTTCTTCTGGATGGCCTTCACCCGCACGGTGTAGGTGAAGGCGCGATCGCTGTTCTGGACGAACAGGAAGCTGTCGCCTTCCTTCAGACGCAGCTTTTGCAGGGGTGCGTCCGGATTCTCGCACGAGATAGCCGTCCCATAATGGCGTTCCCCCTCGCGGTCCTCGAAGTACCAGTCGCTCGGCGCCAGGTTCAGGGCCGGGGCGGCGACACGTTGCAGTTCCGAGAGCGGACAGGCTAGGTCGCATTCGACCTGTACCCAGCAACCCCTTCCATCGCTAAAGGAAAGTAGCAGGCTGTTCATGGTTTTCATCATACACAATCCGCTCCGTTTGCCAACAGGATTGGAATTGGTTAGAGTGATGGCATGATCATCAGCGCCAGCATGCGGACCGACATCCCCGCCTTCTACAGCCAATGGTTCCTCAACCGGGTCCGGGAGGGATTCGTCCTGGTGCGGTCGCCGTACAATCCCACGCTGGTCAGCAGGTATGTGCTCGATCCGAAGGTGGTGGACTTGGTCTCGTTCTGCACGAAGAACCCGGAGCCGCTTCTGCAGCATGTGTCCGAGCTCGCTTCCTTTCGGCAGTACTGGTTTGTCACCATCACTCCGTACGGGCCTGCTCTCGAGCCCGCTGTTCCGGAGAAGCGGCAGGTCATCCGTTCCACCCAGGCCTTGGCGAGGGTGGTGGGAAGGAAACGAGTCGCTTGGCGCTACGACCCGATCCTGCTTGCCGGCCGGTATACCGTCAGCTACCATCTGAAATCTTTCGAGACCATGTGCTCGCTGCTGGAGGGGGCGACGGAGGTCGTGGTGGTCAGTTTCCTGGACCTGTATCCGAAAACGGTCAGGAATTTCCCTGGGGCCAGGGCTGTGACCCAAGAGGAACAGGAGACACTGGTGAAATCCATGGTTCCCATGGCCCGCAGGCACGACATGGCGCTCCGGCTTTGCCATGAGCAGCAAACCCTTGGCCGCTTTGGGGCCGACACCCAAGGGTGCATGACCAAGTCCATTTTGGGCCAGGCGTTTGGAATCACGCTCGATCCTCCCAAGGGGATTGGGGTGAGGGCGGGGTGCGACTGCTTGCTTGGCGGGGATATCGGGGCCTATTCCTGCTGTCTGCACGGCTGTTCCTACTGCTATGCCAATGAAAATAGAAGAGTGGCCGAGGAGCGGTATCGGATGCACGACCCATGCTCGCCCCTGCTTATCGGTGGTCTCCAGGATGGGGATCGTGTCCACCAAGTGGAACAGCGCAGCTGGATTGACGGTCAGATGGTGCTTGGGCTTGAAGCTGACGGAACACGAAACAGCCGGGTTCGTGGCTGTTGATCTGCCCGTAGGCTTGCATGAAGCTGTACAGGGTGACGCTTCCGGCGAACTTGATTCCACGCCGCTTCATGTCGATGGCCATGGCGTCGCTTGCGGCGTTATGGGTGACCGACGGGTCGATGACCAGTGTCCTGCCGCCAGTAAAGGACCAGAGGTAGCGGTCGAAGGAGCCAAATTCAGAAATGATGGAAAGGACGATGTTCGCGTTGCCGATCGCCGCGAGGATCTTCAGCCTGCTTCGGATGATCGAGCTGTCGGAAAGCAGGCGTTCGACGTCGCTCTGCCCGTAGGCCGCGATCTTGTGGATGTCGAAGCCGTCGAAGGCTTTCCGGAAAGACTCCCGCTTATGGAGGATGCAGGACCAGGAAAGGCCTGCCTGGAAGAGCTCGAGCAGGAAGAGCTCGTAGAGTTTCTTGTCGTCATGCTCGGGCCGGCCCCATTCCTTGTCGTGGTAGGCGAGGTAGAGGGGGTCTTTCTGGTAGTTCCCGTGGCAGCGTGGCAGGTCGTTCATGCGAGCAACATCAGGTTCGAGTTCCGCCGGATTTCCCAGGCGACAAACGAATTGTAGCTGGTCTTCGAAAGGTCGAAGGCGAGGGTGTTGAACTCGTAATGCGGCCGCACGTTGACTGCGATCGGACTCGAGTGGATCTTGTGTGCCGAGCGGGAGATGGCGAGGAGCGACGCGTAGCTTTCCCCTCCGGCGTTGAAGGCGCGTTTCAGGTTCCGGATCTGGGCTTCCTGCACGTCGCTCTGCGACAGGTGGTCGACAAGGAGGATCGATTCTTTCAGGGATAGGTGGGCCTTGCTGCGATGGACCAGCTGGTTGTCGCTGATGGTCTTGCGGCTACGGAATGCCAGATATCTCTGGGTGGCGCGCAGCGCGTCCAGCGAGGAGGCGAAAGAGGAGCTCGTCTTCCTGCTTTTTTTCTCCACCAGTTCCATTCCTGCCGTCTCCAGCGTCTCCTTCTGGTAGTCGAACTCCTCCAGCAGGTCCCGCTGGCTGCTTGCGTCCTTGCCGTTGAACCAGTCGTTCTGGAACCATTTCCGCACCTGCGGGCTGTCCTCGAAAAGGGGGAGCATCTGGTCGAAGAAGATGTGGGTCATGGCAACCCCGAAGAAGCCCTCAAGGTCGATCAGGTTCGGGCAGCCGAGCCCTTCGGCAATCAGCGGGAGGGTGTGGCCGACGATTTTCTGGGGAAGCGAGCAGTTCTCCTCGGGAAGAAAGGAATCGATGATCTTGTCCTTTCGCCCACGTTTGGAGAACAGGATTCGGTGGATGTCCCCGTTTTTGTCCTTGACGACCAAGGTAAGATAGGGTGTCACCGAGCTTGCAAAGGCGAGAATCGGAAGATCGGTCGCATAGTCGGCCTGGCTGGTGGATAGGGTCTTCCACAGGCCGACAGAAAACTGGTTCGAGGTGCGTGTGTTCTCCATACGGCCAGTATACGAGATTTCTCTGAAGGGCTACAATGCTTTTATGGTCACCACGTTTTCCTTTTCCACCGACGCTTGGGCTGACAGCCCCGCGATTTCTTTCGATGCGCGGCGGATGGGAAGTGGTTTCCGCTATCAGCTTTCCTTGGACGGGTACCGGAGCATCGAGTGCGAGGGAACTGCCACGGAAGCGGAAATCGTACGGCTGGTCGATGTGGCGCGCGCATGGAAGCCAAGCTATTTCCGCCCGGTGCTGGATGACAACAACTGGACTGTCGAATGGCGGGATGGAAACCGGCAGGGAAACAACGCTTTCCCGCCGGACTGGGACCAGTTCGTGGATCTGGTTTCCAGATTCCAGGACCGTGGCAAAGCGTAATCTAGATGACAGTGTGACTTTGTACCTTGCGGTTCGGTCCGGTCTGTGGAATAGATACCCTAGGGGGGATGCTATGGCGATGAACAAAGATGTGTTGTCTCGGCTTTTGAAGCAGGAGATGGTGCTGGCCATGGGATGTACCGAGCCTGCTGCGTGCGCCTT
>CAJMOS010000103.1 GCA_905215015.1 uncultured bacterium
GTCTGGCTGGCCGTGGTACGGGCCCCGATGGAGGACCAGCTCATCAGCTCGTCGATGTACTGGGGGATGATGGGGTCAAGGACCTCGCACCCAAGGGGAAGCCTCAGGTCGGTCAGCTTCACCAGCAACTCTCGGGCGACCTCGATGCCTTTCTGGATGTTGTAGGAACCATCCATGTCCGGATCCAGGATCAGCCCCTTCCAGCCGACAACGGTACGCGGCTTCTCGAAATAGGTGCGCATGACGACAAACATGACGTCGCCCACTTGGTCGGCAAGGCCCTTCAGGCGTTGCGCGTAATCCAGCGCGGCGCGCGGGTCGTGGATCGAGCAGGGACCAATAATCGCGAGCAGACGACGGTCGTTTCCCTTGACGATGTCATTGACCACCTCACGGGCGGAAAGGATGAACTCCTGGGATGCAGGAGACAACGGATACTTGCGGGCGATCTCCTCCGGGGAAGCAATCGGCTCGACCTTCTTGATTCGGATATCTATTGCCATATTGGTGACAGGTATACCACGAAGCGGCAGGATTTGGGAATTGCGTTCCCCTCCTATCAGACTCCTTGGCTCTTTTGCACCATTAGTAATTGACATTTTATTTAATTTTGTCAAAAATAACATTAATTTTGATTTTGTCATTTTAGTATGCCAAGGAGAACCAGATGAAAACCATTCTCGGAATCGGTATCGCCCTCATGCTTTCCTGTCCGCTTTTCGCCACTACCCGCAATTGGGTCAGTTTCGCCATCGCCCCGGAATGGGATTCCTACGGCATCGACGCCGACATGTACCTCAACAAGGTGACAACCCAGACGGGGTACGAGGCATATGGAACCGCGATGCAAGCAGGGAATCCCTACCACTTCGACAACGTCAAGCTCCACGACATGCTGCTCGCCCTGGACTTCGAGGGGGCGAACTACTTCGAGGAAGAGGCCCGTTTCGGCCTTATCTACGGTGTTGCCTTGCAGAAAATGCTGAAGCAGGACATCGACAGCGACGAGATCGACTCGCTGCTCGGTGGAGACCTCGGACTGGAGGAAGGCGACTACAAGCTCGGAATCAAGGCGCGCCTTTTGCTCAGCTACCGCCGGTTCTTTGGCGATGGGCAGAAACTTGGCATCGAGCTGGACGGCGGAGCCTTCTTCAAGTACATCAGCGCCGAGAACGACAACGTCGACATGAAGATCCTCTACGCAGGCCCCTCGCTGCAGGCCGCCTTCCTGTACAACTTCACCAAGCATTTCGGCATTCGCACCGGCTTCCGCCTGGACATCCCCCTTTCCAACAACATCAAGCTGGACATGGACCTCTCGGGAAAGGATGTCGGCGGTGTGCCCAGCAGCGTGGCCTCGGTGACGGAAAACAAGATCTACGCCGAAGGCACCACCGGCGCGGCACCGGTTGCCTATAACCTGATGCCCTTCATCGGCGTGGTCTACAACTACTGACCTTTCTCTTTCTTGCCGAAGCGGACGCTTCCTCCTATGATGGGGGACAAGAGGAAGCACCAGCTATGAAGAAACTACTTGCAACACTCGCGACTCTCGCTCTGGCAGGGAGCCTGTTCGCCACCAGCACCCAGGCACAGCTTGCCACGACGCTGAACACCGGCGATTCCTACGCTCTGTGGACCATCGACAAGGATTCCCACGAGTTTGAGTTCGCCTTCAACGCGGACTTCGGCATGACCTTCAACCAGTTCATGGGGTTCAACGTCATGTACGCCTACCGGAAAGGTTCCGACGAGAATGTCTTCCGTCCCGCCTTCACGATGGGAACCAAACTGGGAAACAAGGGCTGGAGGATCATGATGCTGACCGGCCCGACCTTCACCATCACCAGCGACGACACCGCCTACGGTGCCGACCTGATGGGCTATCTGACCTACGACGTCGATTCCCGGTTCTTCATCCGGATGGGCAGCGGACTCTCCCTCTCCTGGGCAGAGGACCGGAACGACGACTGGCAGTGGAAGGCCCACGTGCTGATGCCTCAGCTCGGGCTCGGCTTCACGTTCTAGAACCGTTTCCACCGCTTCGCGGGATGCACCTGCGGGTGCATCCCGATGCGTTCCTATTGGTCCTCAGAAAGCTGGTCGGCCATGCGCCGGGAGGCCATCCGTTTCATCGGCCGGACCAGGAACAGGCAGACCAGGAAGGTCAGCAGGTCAGCGGCCGGCTGGGACAGGTAGATGCCCTCGACACCGAGCCTTCCCGGAAGCAGCAAGATGAAAGGGATGTAGCAGATACCTTGCCTGATCATCGAAAGGAAGAGCCCCAGGCGCGAAGCACCGATGGTCTGGAAGGTGATCGTCATCATGTAGCACAGTCCGAATGCGGGATAGAGCGCCACCTGGGAGACCAGCAGCCATCTGCCGTAATCGACCACCGCAGGGGTGCGGTTGAAGAGCAGGATCAGGGGCTTTGCGAAAAGGATATACAGGGCGGCGACCAGCACGGTCAGCAACAGGACTCCTTTGATGGCGAAGCGGCAACAGGCATGAAAGCGCTTCTCGTTCCTAGCTCCGAAGGAGTAGGCAGCCACCGGCTGGTAGCCCTGCATGAAGCCCATGATCACATAGCAGCCGATCAGCACCAGACGCTGCACCACCCCGTAGGCGGCGATGACCAGGTCCGCGTCCGGAAGCTGTTTGGCCGCGATGTTGGTCATCGAGGTCGCCAGGGCAAGGCAAATCTGGATGATGGCGGTCGGAATCCCGATCGAGACCACCGTCTTGACCATCCTTCCGGTGAGGGCCAGATATGCGGGACGCACCTTGATCAGCGTCCTGCCGCTTGCGTAGAAGCCGGCAAGGATCAGGAAGGTGACGCATTGGGAGACAGTGGTCGCCAGCGACGCTCCCCCTACCCCCAAATCCAGCCCCCAGGAAAACATGAAGACCGGATCCAGAATCACATTGAGCGCAGCCCCTGTGATGACGGCGATGGATGCCGGCTTGACCGCCGACTCTGCCCGGGCCGCGCAGTTCATGCTCTGGGCCGGCAAATTGAAAAGCGCGGCGATGAACATCCAGAACGCATAGGCTTTCGCCTCCGGCAGGACCGCATCCGAGGCGCCAAAAGCCCTGAGCAACGGCTCGATCAGGACGACACCTCCGACACACAAGAGGAGGCCGATACCCAAGGAAAGGGCGATGATGCTGGTGGTGGTCCGGCTGGCCCCCTCCGGGTCGCCTGCACCCAGCTGACGGCCGGCGATGACCGCCGCTCCTGCGGCGAAAATGTTCTCCACCGAAACCATGATCAGTAGGATCGGAAGCGTTACCCCCACTGCCGCAAGGGAAGTATCGCTCCCCAAAAGCCCGATATAGGCAGTGTCGACGATGTTGTAGACCGCCTTTGCCAACAAGGCGATGGTGGCGGGGACGGCCAGCTTGATGATGGCCCTGGACGGTTGCTCGGCAGAGAGCAGCTGCGCGTTGACGATAGGTTTTGCCATAGGTTCAGGCCTCCGTTCCAGAGGAAAGGAAACCACTCAAGGTGCGAATCACCTCGTCTCCCGGCAGGGAACGGGTGTACAGGTACTCGAAGGTTCCGTCAAGAATGGGACGGAGCGCCTCCGGCTTGGAGGTCAGCGCCGGGCCGATCAATGCATAGAGCTGGTCCATCTCCTTCTCGGCAAAGCTTCTCAGCCCGTCGTTCAGGGCGAACTTGTTGAAGACCCCCGGGTTGACCATCGCGTAAGCCTGGTAGTAGAGGCCAAGCAGCCGGGTCCTCGCCGCCTGTCCCTGTCGTTCGTCCAGTATACGCCCGGCATGCCTCCGCGCTTCGTGGAAGTACTGCTGGTAGAGTGCTTTTGCAAGTGCTTCCTTGGTAGGGAAATACTTGTAGATGGTCTTCTTTGACATGCCCATTCTTGCGGCAAGGGAATCCACCGAGAAGCGGAGTCCCTCCTCCTGCAAGCTGTGGATTGATTCCTCTATGATGTTCTGTGCGGTATCCATATGGAAACTTTTCCTTTACATTTTGTTTCCACCATACTAGTCAGAATCCCGCCGGAAGGCAAGAGGGCAAAAAAAACGGCGTCCCGCCACCGCGAAGACGCCGTCATCCTTGCAGAAGAGTCATTTCTTCTGGTCGTCTTTTTTCTTGCCCGTACGCTCGTAGAGGAACCGCTTGATCTTCATGGTCGGGGTCCGCTCGAAAGGCTTTTCCTGCAGCTCGACGTCGCTGATCTTGCTGAAGGAGGCCAGGTCCTTGTTGACTGTCTTCTTCAGGCCCTCCAGGTACTTCCTCGCCGAAACCTTGGCCTCGTCAAGGGAAATCTGCATGCTTTGGGCATAGGACTCCATGTCCAGTTTGATCAGGGCGAGCAGTCCACCGTCCTCGGCGACCACCAGGCTTTCGCTGACGAAAGGAATGTTGTTGATCATGCTCTCGATCGCCTCCGGGTAGATGTTCTCGCCGCCGGAACCGAGAATCATCGTCTTGGTCCTGCCACGAAGCCCCAGTATTCCCCGCTTCATGACCCCAAGGTCTCCGGTACGGAAGAACCCATCGGGAGTGTAGCTCTCGCGGGTCAGCTCGTCGTTGTGGAAGTATCCCTTGAAGACGTTCGGCCCCTTGACCAGGATCTCGCCTACCCCTTCGCTGTTGGGATTGTCGATCTTCACCGTCTCATGCTCCAGCACAGGACCGAGAAAGCCGAGGCGGTGGCATTTTGGGTAAGGTCCATGTCCGGCAATCATCGGGCTGGTCTCGGTCAGCCCGTAGCCTTGGGCATAAGGGAACTTGGCGTCGTAGAGGAAGCGCTCGACCGTCGGATCAAGGGCGCTGCCACCGATGCCGAAGAACTTGATCTTGCCGCCCATGGCGAGCTTGATCTTTCTTCCGGCCGCCCGGCAGATGAAATGGCGGCTCGGTTTCCAGTGGAGCCAGAATTTGAGCTTCGGGTTCTTCAGGACCGGACCGACGCTGGATTGATAGACCTTCTCGATCAGGAGCGGGACGGTCATGATGACATTGGGACGGATGTCCTGCATCGCCTTCATCAGGATGGTCGGCGCAGGGGGCTTGCCTAGGTAGAAGATGCTGAAGCCGCAGAGCATGCCCAGCATCTGCTGGGTGGTGAACTCGTAGACATGGCTCATCGGCAGGATGGAAAGGGCCTTCATGCCGGGCTTGGTCTTGAAGAAGTTGACGCAGCAGACGTCGATGTTCCAGACCAGATTCTTGTGGGTCAGCATGACCCCTTTGCTCTTGCCGGTCGTGCCGCTGGTGAAAATCAGGCTAGCCAAATCTTCCTCGTCCGGGGCAGATTCCCGCCAGGCGTTCTCCCACCCCTTCTCCGGTTTCGTCTCGGTCAGGCTGGTGCCAGGCGCTTTCTGGAAACCTGCACGGGTGCCGTCCAAGTCCTCCGGCTTGATCAGGAACAGGTCTTCCATGCGGATGAAGTCCAGCCGCTCATGTCCCGGATAGCACTGCTCGAAGTGCTTGACGTTGACAATGCACCCTTTCACCCCGCTCTCGTCGATGATGTTCTGCACATCCTTGGTGCTGAACTCGGGCAGGACAGGGACGGCAGTCAGTCCGACGCTGGTCAGGCCGAGGTATGCGATCATCCAGGTAGGGCACGACTCCCCCATCAGCAACACCTTGTCCCCCTTCCGGTACCCGCGGGAAAGCAGGAACAAGCCGAAGTTCCTGCACTTATAGCTCATCTCCCGGTAAGTCACCTCGCTCGCCTCATCCTGCCAGATGGAAAGGGCTAGGCGGTTCTGGTAGCGGCTTGCGGCACATTCCAGAAGCGAGCGAAACGTATAGGCATAGACCCTGTACGGTTTCAGGCCGTCAGCCCGCCCGGGCAGGTGCTTGATCCGCTTGAGGGTCCAGAGATTTTTCTTCTTGTTCTTCTTCATGCGAGCCTTCCTTCGTACCATTTGCCCTTCTCGCAGACCGTGAAGGGGCCGTGGTACAATCCACCGGCCTGCATGGAGAGCAGTCCGGGATTGTTGTTGGTCGAGGAGAGATGGATGAAATAGACCCGCTCCCCGTGAAAGCCGCTTTGCGTCAGGAAAGCAAGGGCGGCGGTATTGGAAAGGTGGCCCCATTTCCCGGCGATGCGGCGTTTCAGAGCCGGGGGATATGGCCCCTCGGCCAGCATTTCCTCGTCATAATTTGCCTCAAGGAACAGCACGTCCGCCATGTGGGCGCAGGCGAGTTGCTCCTCGGTTGTCACCCCTGTGTCAGTCAGCACCATCAGCCTACGGTCGGCTATCCCGATTTCCCAACAGACCGAACCGCCGCTGTCGTGGCTGGTGGACATGCAGGTCAGGTGGAAAGGTCCCTCGTCAAAAGGGGTATCGGGCACGGCCAGATGGACGGAGCGCTCCGGCAGGTTGAGCCGCTGGAAGACCACCGGCTCCTTTTCCACCATCGCCCGGTTGAGCCAGACGGGAAGACCCGTCTTGCGTGCGAAGGTGCCCAGTCCGTGGACATGGTCGGGATGCAGATGGGTGACGCAGCACCCCACGACACTCGAGAAGGGGATGCCGAACAGGGAAAGCCGACGTCTCAGCTCGACCAGACTGAAACCTTGGTCGACCAAAAGCGTCCGCGTTCCATCACTGATCGCATAACTGTTTCCGTTCGATCCCGAACCAAGCACCGCATAATGGACCATAATAAGAATAAGGTAGTAAACCAAGGAGATTTGCTCAAGCGTTTCCGTTTCCCGGCGCTTTCCTATCTTTTGCTGGTATATCTTCACTATTCCCCCGCAATGTTAACTAGAACCGCTTTCTCCTTCTCCCTCTCGTTGCAGGTCAAAGGGCTTTGTGCTACCATCCTCTCACGGAATTTTCCACAAGGAGTCTGCAAGATGGATTTGACGAAGAATCGTATCAAGGCATTGCTTGCCCGCCAGAGCGGTGACGAGATTGTTCAGGCCGATGGGTGGGTCAGGACCAAACGGGACAGCAAGAATGTCTGCTTCCTGTCGGTCAACGACGGTTCCTGCCTGCAGGGCCTGCAGGTGGTCATCGACAAGGCGAAGCTGAACGACAATGCGGTTCTTGCCTCCATCACCACCGGGGCGGCGGTTTCCTGCCGAGGAAAGATTGTCGCCAGCCAGGGGGGGAACCAGGCTGTCGAGATGCAGGCCGAAGAGGTCAGGCTCGTTGGTCCTTGTCCAAACGACTATCCGCTCCAGAAAAAATTCCAGACGGTCGAGTATCTGCGTGAGATCGCCCATCTGAGGGCCCGTACCAACACCTTTGGGGCGGTCATGCGGGTGCGCAACACGCTGGCCTTCGCCACCCACCAGTACTTCCAGCAGAACGGCTTCATCTACGTCCACACGCCGATCATCAGCGCTAGCGACGCAGAGGGTGCCGGCGAGCAGTTCACCGTCACCACCCTGCCGTTGGACAATGTCCCCAAGACCAAGGACGGCAAGGTCGACTGGAGCAAGGATTTCTTCGGGAAGATGAGCAAGCTGACCGTCAGCGGACAGCTCGAGGGCGAGACCTACGCCACTGCCATGAAGAACATCTACACCTTCGGACCCACCTTCCGCTCGGAAAACAGTGTCACCAAGCGCCACCTCGCCGAATTCTGGATGATCGAGCCGGAGATGAGCTTCTGCGATATCGAGGGAAACATGGGCGTGGCTGAAGAGTACCTGAAGTTCCTCTTCAAGGCGGCCCTCGAGAAAAACCCGGAGGACCTCGAGTTCTTCGAGAAACGCGTCCAGCCAGGCATCATCGAGACGCTGCGGCACGTTGTCGAGACCCCGTTCTCCCACATGACCTACACCGAGGCGATCAAGGTGCTCGAGCAGCACAACGGCGAGTTCGAGTTCCCGGTCCACTGGGGTAGCGACATCCAGACCGAGCATGAGCGCTACCTGACCGAGCAGGTCTGCAAGAGCCCAGTGATCGTCACCGACTATCCGGCCGCCATCAAGAGCTTCTACATGAAGCAGAACGAGGATGGAAAGACGGTCCGGGGCATGGACGTCCTGGTTCCCCGCTTGGGCGAGATCATCGGGGGAAGCGAGAGAGAGGTCGATTACGACAAGCTGCTTGCCCGTATGCGCCAGCTCGGCATGAACACCGATGCCTACTGGTGGTACACCGACCTGCGCAAGTACGGCTCGGTCCCTCACAGTGGCTTCGGCTTGGGCTTTGAACGGGCGGTCATGTATGTCACCGGCATGCAGAACATCCGCGACGTCATCCCCTATCCGAGGGCGGTCGGCCAGATCGAGTTCTGATGGACTGGATCACCTGGAATCCCTGGCATGGTTGCACGAAGTACAGCGAAGGTTGTCGGAACTGCTACGTCTACCGCAGGGACCAGCGTATCGGAAAAGACGCTTCACTGGTCACCAGGACCAAGGACTACGACCTGCCCATGCGAATGGACAGGTCGCGTCGTTTCAAGGTTCCTGCCGGCAGCCATCTGTATTGCTGCATGACCAGCGACTTCTTCCTGGACAAGGCCGACCCCTGGCGCAAGGAAGTCTGGGATATGATCCGTCTACGAAACGATCTTTGCATCACCATCATCACCAAGCGTGTCGAGCGGGTACGCTCTTGCCTGCCCCCTGACTGGGGGGATGGATGGGAACATGTCACCCTGTGCGTCACCATGGAAAACCAGCAGGAGGCGGACAGGCGTCTTCCGCTGCTTATCGGCCTTCCCTTTCAACACAAGGAAATCATCTGCGAGCCGATTCTCGGCCCCATCCGCTTCTCTCTTCCGCTAACCCGGATTGAGCAGGTGACCGTGGGAGGGGAAAGCGGAGAAGAGGCCCGCCCCTGCAACTACGACTGGGTGCTCTCCATCAGAAAGCAGTGCATCTCCCAACAGGTCTCCTTCTTCTTCAAGCAGACCGGATATCGGTTCATCAAGGACGGCAAGGGCTACCTGATCGGCCGGAGCCTGCAGCAAAGCCAGGCGCGCAAAGCCTCTATCGATTACGTGTCGACGTGATACAGGGCGCTGTCGCTTGCCGCAACCATCTGCGCGGAGGAGCGCACCTTGAACTTGATGAACAGGTGCTTCTTGTGGGTGTTGACGGTCGATCGGCAGATTGAAAGGCTGGAGCAGATTTCCTGGGTGGTCAGCCCGGCGGCCACCAGTTGGAAGACCTCCATCTCCCGCCTGGTCAGGAACACCGAGCTCTCTGCCTTGCGGGCAGTGCCGAAAAGCAAGTGGTAAAGAGTCTGGTGGAGTTGGGGGACGTCGACGGCCCGGTCGGCGTACCAAAGGTTCTTCCCTTCGGGCAGGGCGGCTACTTTCTCGCGCAGGTTGTTGACCAGCACCAGGATCTGCTTGTCTTGGTAGAGCTCACAGAGGACTGGCACCTCGCGGAACAGGGTGAGGTAGTCACGGACCACGACCAACGCCACTGGGTCTTCCAGGACGGGCGGCTTACGCTCCGTCCAGTAGGAGAAGCGTGGCTCGAAACCACTCGACTCGGGAAGAAGCCGTTTCGACTCCTCCTCATCCCTCACGTCAAAACACAGACAGGTAATAAGGTATCTCATACCTATTACTACCGTCTTTTCTCCCCTTCTTATCGCTGGAGCTTTTGCAGGGTCGTGTCAAAAGCGTCACTGAAGGCTTTCAGCTGCCGCTGGTCCATCCGCTGGGCGCGCTCGCTCTGCACTCCCCACTCCCGAAGCTGGGTGTTGATGTTCCGTTCCGACAGGCGCGGGGCGATATTGTGCTCGTCGTAGATGTTGCCACGGTCGTCCAGGACCACGGCCCCTTTCTCGATCAGGCGGGCGGCAAGGGGGATGTCGTGGGTGACCGCCAGCGCGGGAAGGGTCATGTGCCCCACCAGCCAGTCGTCGGCGCTTCCATCCCCGGTCGGAACGACGACGTAGGAAAGACACCCTTTGAGCTTCTTCAGCTCCTTGGGATCTGCCACTCCCTTCGACTTTGCCTCACGGCGAAGACGGGCGGTCTCCTCGTTGCTGGCGAGCTGGACATCCTTCAGTTTCCGGTCTGCGGCGAAGATGGTGGGGATTTGCTGCTTGAGAATGCGGCGAAGGATGACCGCACGGATGGCGGTCGGGACCGAATCCCCATCAACGAACAACGAGAGCTTTCCTTCCATGCATCAGAGGGTATCCGATTCGGGGAATCTGTGCAACTTTTCATTTTTGAAATATTGTTGCATTTTTCGAAATGAGACCCTATGCTTAAAGTACCACAGAAGATCAGGAGGTTCCCTTCCATGGATATTTCCAAGCTTCAGAAAGCCCGTTACGACTATAAGCCGAAGATGCCAAAGATTCTTCTGAGCGACATCGCTTGCATCAAGACCTACGACGAGGAATCCACCGAGAGCATCGGCGACCAGGCGCAAATCAAGAAACTGTTTCCCAGGACCTACATAGTGCAGAGACATTAAGAGCTTCTGCTGAAGCTGAACGTAACACAA
>CAJMOS010000104.1 GCA_905215015.1 uncultured bacterium
CCCTCCTCCTTCCAGCCTTTCACCACCTCTGAGCCCTTGATGACGACCTTTTCTCCCGGCGCAGCCTCGTAGACGATTCGACGGTGGTCATCCTTGCCTCCATACCGGGGGGACACCCATTCCCGATACACACCTTCATGGACACAAACGACGTCCCCGGCCCTTGCTACCTCCGCTGCCAGAGAAATTGCGGGAAAAGGATGTTCCTTTGAACCATTGTTCCCTTCTCTCCCGTTTTTTGCCACATGCCAGATCATCCAGAAACCTCCTCTTCAGCCTTCATCATTCTCTGCAGGCCGCTGCCCTTCCCTGAGAGCCAACAGGCGGTAGGAACTCGGCGGAACGCCCACAATCTTTTTGAAAACCCGAAGGAACGTCACCCGGCTGTCGATTCCGACAAGCGATGCGACATCCCCTACTTTCACGTTCTCATCCGCCAACAGAGCTTTCGCCTTCTCCATGCGGATGCGGGCCAAGTCGATTGAGAGATTCACCCCAACCACCTCTTTGTAGATGCGGGAAAGATATTTGGCCGAGATGCCCAAATCGCCAGCGATAATCTCAAGACTGAGCGGCCGAGCATACTCCTTTTCCAAGTAAGCCCTGACCTTGCCGACCAGGACCGATTCGGATGAGAGGTCCTTCGGAGAATACGTCCTCTGCTGGACTTCCAAGAAAAAAGAGGAAAGCATCTGCCGGCCATCACCTTGGAAATCGATCATCCATTGTCTGAGCGCAGGGTAGCTCGCAAGATCCTCGGGAGCTATGCCTTTCTCGTCAAGGCAACCTCGTCCGACAAGGAACATCAGCCGGTAGAGTTCGCGGATTGATTCCTCGGCAATTCCCCTTTTGCCGTTTCTTGCAAACACTCCGTCGAGACAATGGGAGAGGGACGGGGCGTCCCCGCTCTGTACTGCCAGAATGATCGCCCGTTGGTCGTAGTAGGTGAAATCAATGCGTTCGGGAACAGGAAGCGTGCAGAACTCGACGAGGGAGAAAGGAGAACTCCGCGGCACGCTCTTCACCGCGGTAAGCGCCTGATGGTAGGAGACGGAGAGACCTTCAAGGCTTTTCTGGCTGTTGCCTACTCCGATATGTACGGCATACATGTGTTCATCCGCTTGGAAAAGCGTACGGCTTTCGGCGATTTTGCTGAGGACTTCATCCCTTTTTTCTATGACATCCTGCACCACAAGGACAAAAAAGCCCCCATGCAGGTCGATTCCGACCGTGGGGACGACCCCCCTGAGGAGCGACTCCAGAAGACGAGGAAGATACATGATGAAGCTCTTGCGTTTGTCCTCCCCGACCGTCTGGTAGAACGCATCATGAAAATCGAAATGGAAAAGCACGCAGAGAAGCCGGCAACCATGAGAAAAACCGTATCGTTCCTCCATCTCCCGTTCCGTCTCTTCCTTGGCATCGGTGCCAACATCCGCCAAGATCAAATGGAGTTGATGGCGGGCCTTCTCTGCCCGATATTCCCCCTCTTTCGTGAGGAGGCTGCCGATTCCGTCCTCAAGCGTCTTAATCTCGTCTCCCCCCTTCGGATTTCCTGGAATCAGACTCGCAACATGATGGACAGGCCGCCAGATCCAGCGAGCCGCGAGAACCGACAGGAAGATTCCTCCACAAACCAAAAGGATGCCAAGAATGAGGTTTGCAATGTTCAGGGAATGCGAAATCTCGGAGATGTTGCGTGGCGATACCAAGGAAAGGTAGATGAGCCTGTCGACGGTTGTGCGGAAAAGCATTCGCTGCCCCACCATCGCATGCTCCGGCAGCAGGAGGAGGTTTCCTCCGAGCGCGGCGAGCTCGTCCACATCAGAAGCGTACAGCAGCGTCCCGTCAGACCGGAAGATGGCAAACAGCGAGCCTCCCGACGGCGTCGCGTCAATGAAGAACCCGGTAACTGCCGAAGCAAGGACATTGGCTACATGAACCCTGGTTCTGCCATAGGTCACGAATGGAATCACAGGAACCTCCCCGGAAGGCGTGAACAGGACCGTTTCGGGAAGAACAATCCGGGACGGGCCATTGGAGACATTGGACTTGTTCCAAAAAGCCTCGTCATAGGTTTCGTACCGGTCAATCGTCCGGAAGAAAAACGAAGTCTCGTAAGAACCAGCGCTGGCAAGTACGTACGGATCATCCGGAATGAACGCATACACGTCATGGACGAGCGCGGTGAGCAACGACTCCTCGTCAGAAAGCGCACGGTGTATCCGCCATTGCTCGCTTTTTTCCTCCGGCGTCTTCTTATGCTCGGGAAGGAAGTAGAGAATTACGGAACTGTTCCGGAAAAAATCGGTTCCCAAGTTTTCCACCATCTGGAACTGGCCGGATATGGTTCGTGCTATGGATGTCAGATTTCCGTCGAGACGCTCAATGCTCTCCTTTCTGATGCTACGTCCTGAAAGAGCGAGAGCGATGAGCACGAGCGCTCCGCAGAAGGAGACTACGATGAAGAAGGAAGAAAGCAACCGGATAAAGAAACGACTGGGAGCCCATTTCCCTGCATGAACACGCTTTGCGATCAAGCCTTCCGCATCCCTTGGCATCTGTTTCCCCTCCGTTCCGACACGTCGTCGAGAAGCCACGGAAAGTGGGGACCCCATACCAACTCAGATAGAGAAGCGCATGCCCAAGCCCCATCATCCATCTGTATCGTATGATGCAAATACCCTCACGCAAACGAGCGTTTTTCCCTTTTTTGCTTCATTTCTCCACCCGGAATCAGTCAGTCCTTCTCGAACCAGATCTCCCGGATCGGCCGCTCCGCCTTGAGCCCTTTCTGTTCGAAATGGGTCATCGGCCTCCACGGCCTGGGGGTAGCGTAATGCTCGAACGCATTGTGGATTCCCTTGGTGTGGCTGAAGACGTCGAGCATCTGCCCGGCGTACTCCTCCCAGTCGGTGACGCAGTAGATATACCCGCCCGCGCGGAGCTTCCGTGCCATCAGGCCGGCCATAGGCGGCTGGATCAGACGCCGCTTGTGGTGCTTCTTCTTCTGCCACGGGTCGGGGAAGAAGACATGAAAACCCTCCAGACCGCCGTCGGGAATCATGTGCTCCAGCACCGCCACGGCGTCGAAGCGCATCAGCCTGAGGTTGCCGATTTCCTCCTCCCCCACCTGCTTCATCAGCTTGGCGAAGCCACTGATGAAGACCTCGAGCGCGAGGTAGTTGTATTCGTTCCGCTCCTTGGCGATCTTGGCGGTGGAGATTCCGTTGCCGAAGCCGATCTCCATCACCACCGGATGGTCGTTGCCGAACACCTGACGAAAGTCCATCACCTTGTCCTCGAAGGGCAATCCGTAGAGCGGATAGTAGCGCTTCAACGCCTCGACATCGCTGGCATGGATGTAGCCGCCCCGGAGGACATAGCTCTTGATCTCCCTATGTCCGTCCTCCCGCCTGATCTCCACGTCCCTCAGCTCGGGCACATCCTGATAGATCTTGTTCTGTGTCTCATATGACGGCTTCGTCATGCGCATCTCCCGGCAGAAGCATAGCCAAGGAGCCTGCCTGCGTCAAATGGCTGTGGTTCAGAGCAGCCTCTGCAGCTTTTCCATGATGAAGAGGGCCTTGTCCTTCAGGGAAACCGCGCTGGTCTGCATGTACAGGTAGTTTGCCCTGCCAGGATTGTTGAAATCATATTTGACCGTGCCGCCGCTTTGCGCGAGCAGGTTGACGACCTTGCCGGGGTTCACGTCCGCCACATGGGCGAATTCCAAGGTGACCATCCCCCGACGCTCGGTCAGGTGGATGACCGACAGCTTGCGGCAGAGGATCTTGATCTCGGCGATATAGAGCAGGTTGTCCACCTCTTCTGGCGGCTGGCCGTACTTGTCGGCAAGCTCCCCCCTCAGGCGCTCCAGGTCCGCCTCGGTACGGATCGAGGCGATACGGCGGTAGATGTCGAACTTGACCGAAGGGTCGCGGATGTAGGAATCAGGGATGAAGCCGCTGTAGTCCAGTTCGAGGAAGACCTCCCGGTCCTCCGGTTTCTCCCCCTTCTGCTGCAAGGTGCGGACCGCCTCGTCCAGGATGCGGATGTACATGTCCAGCCCGACCGAGGCGACCTGGCCGGACTGCTCCCTGCCCAGCAGGTTTCCGGTACCACGGATCTCCATGTCCTTCATGGCCACCTTGAAGCCGCTGCCCAGCTCGGTATGCTCGCTGATCACCTTCAGGCGCTTGACCGCCACCTCGCTCAAGGCCACGTCGTTCGGGTAGAAGAGGAAGGCATAGGCCTGCTGGTCGCTCCGTCCGACACGTCCCCTGAGCTGGTAGAGCTGGCTCACCCCGTACAGGTCGGCACGGTCGATGATGATCGTGTTGACGTTGGGGATGTCGATGCCGTTCTCGATGATGGTGGTGGAGACCAGGACCTGGATGCCCTGGTTGATGAACCGGTGCATCCGTTCATCCAGCTCCTCGCTGTCCATCTGCCCGTGGGCGCTCTCGATGATCAGGTCCGGCAGCGCGGCCCGAAGGCTGGCGACCACCGCGTCCAAGGTCTCGATGCGGTTGTGCAGGTAGAAGACCTGCCCTCCCCGTTCCACCTCCTTGCGGATCGCCTGGATGACGGTTCCCTCGTCGAACTCGGCGATGGTGGTCGAAACCGGACGCCTTGCGATCGGGGGCGTGGTCAGCAGCGACATGTCCCGGATGGAAAGCAGCGACATGTACAGGGTGCGGGGAATCGGCGTGGCCGAGAGGGAGAGCGAGTCGATGCTGGCGCGCATGTCCTTGATCCGTTCCTTGTCCTTGACCCCGAAACGCTGCTCCTCGTCGACCACGAGCAGCCCGAGGTCCTTGAAGATGATGTCCTTCTGCAGGATCCGATGGGTGCCGAAGAGCACGTCCACAGCCCCGCTCGCGACCCCAAGCCGGATCTGCTTCTGTTCCTTGGGGCTGACGATACGGGACAGCTGGGCCGCGGTGACCGGAAAGTCGGCGACCCGCTTGAGGAAGTTCCGGTAGTGCTGTTCGGCCAAAATCGTCGTCGGAGCCAGGAAGGCGACCTGCTTTCCGCTGAGCACCGCCTTGAACGCGGCGCGGAAGGCGATTTCCGTCTTCCCGTAGCCGACATCACCGCAAATCAGGCGGTCCATCACATGGGGGCTCTCCATGTCGGCCTTGATGTCATCGATGCAGGTCAGCTGGTCTGGCGTCTCGTCATAGGGGAACGAGGCCTCGAACTGCAGCTGCATGTCGTTGTCCTTCTGGAAGGCGAAACCGACCGAGTTCTTCCTGCGGGCGTACAGGTCGATCAGATGGCGGGCCAGGTCCTCGGCGTTTTTGCGCGCCTTGGCCTTCTTGTGCTCCCACCCGGTGCCGCCGAGCTTGTCGAGCTTCGGCGCTCCGCCCTCGCTGCCGATATAGCGCTGGACCAGGTTGGCCTGCTCGATCGGCACGTAGAGGAACTCGCCCCCCGCGTACTCGATCTTGATGTAGTCGCGTTCCCGGTTGAAGCTCTTGACGCGGTCGATTTTCACGAAGCGGCCGATGCCGTAGTTGACGTGGACGACGTAGTCCCCCTCGTTCAGGTCGACGAACGAGTCCAGCGGGCTGGTCTGCACCTTCTCCAGCGTCTTGACCACCTGCCTCCGCCGCCCGAAGATCTCATGCTCGCAAAGGGCTATCACCTTGAGCTTCTGCACGGCGAAGCCCCCCGAGAGCTCCTGGTCGACATAGTGGATTTGCGGGAACGCGCCGAGCATCTGCCCCAGACGCTCCCGCTGGGTGATGTTGCCGCTGAAGATCGAGATGTCCCAGCCGTCGTCCCGAAGCGATTGCAGGTCCTGCCGCAACAGGACGAAGCTGCCGAAATAGGAACGAGGCCCGTCGATATCGAAACTATAGGCCTGGGCGTCCTGCCCCTTCAGGTCCCGCACCAGCAGGCTGTGCCCCTCGGTCTTCTGGAAAGAGGGAAAATCGAAGAGCAGCGCTTCGGGAATCGGGCTGTCCGGCTTCTCGCGGTACACGGTCCGGAAGCCGGCCTTCGCCTCCACCATCAGGCTCTTGAAACTGGAAGCAAGGCGCTGGTCGCCGACAAAGACGAAATAGTCGCCCGGGCGGAAGTAGCTGGATATCTGGCTGAACCGCTGTTGCTTTCCCTCGAAGAGCGGAATCCGGAAACTGTCCACATCCCCGGTGGTCTGCTGGGTGACCGGCTCGTAGATGCCGATCCTGCCAATCTCGTCCCAATCGGCGAAAATCCGGTAGGGAACGGCACTCTCGAAGGGAAAGACGTCCATCACCTCACCCCGGATGGTGAACTCGCCCGGGCTGGTGGTCGACGGCGAGCGGGCGTAGCCGCTCTCCCCGAGCCTGCTGGCAAAGGCTTCCGGCTTGAAGGGCTGCCCCTTGCTGAAGGTCAGCGTCGCCTCCTGGATGCCCTCCCTGCTTGGCACGGGCAGGACGAAGGAACGCAAATGGGTGACGACCAGGCCCCGCTTTTGGGTGTCGATCTGGCTCAGTTGCTGGACCTGCTCGTAGGTTCCCGCGTCATCCCCGCCCTCGCTGTAGACCATGCGGCTGGCAGCAGGCAGGTAGACCAAGGGGAACTCCCCTTTCGGCACCTCCTCCACGAAGCGTCCGTTGACCTTGCATCCGAAGTCCTTGAGCGCCATCATGGCGCTGTCCTCGGTCGGACAAATCATCCAGACCCTGCCTTTCTGCAGGCGCACGATGGCACGGACGAAGAGAGCCAGCGGATAGCCGTCCAGCCCCTCTACATGCACAAACGGCCTGCAAGAGCTCACTGCCTTCCAGGCATCACTTCGTTTGAGGAATTCCTCTACTTTCGCGGTAATCCCAGCTTCCGCCATAAACGTCCAAACCGTACCACACCAGAGGACGTTGGGCAAGGGTCAGGACCCCCGATACCAATAGCGGTTGCGCCCTTTTGTCATCCTCCCATAGTCGATCGCCCGACAGGGGCAATGGGCGATGCAGGCCATGCAGTGGGTGCATCGGCCCTTCCAACGGGGCTTGCCGTCCGGTCCAAGGACGATGTCGCCAAGGGGACACAGCCTCTCGCAGAGACCGCAGGACGTACACGCCTCGCCCACGCGGAAAGCCCGGTCATGGACAAGCAAGCGGTAGAACAACGGGTTGCACACCCTCGAGAGGAACCTTCCCCACAGGGTTACCTTGTGTGGCTTCAGGTCCTTGCCCTCCTTCAGGCTCCTGGCGATGCGGACGATGCTCCGCTGCGCCCATTTGTTCAGGGCCCGCGCCTCATCGTCCCCAGGCGTCTCGAACAAGGCAAGATAGTTCTCCGGCATCCGCACTTCGGCAAAGCCTGCCAGACGAAGGCCCATCGTACGGAAGAAACGCCGGGCGTACCCCTGCGCGTCGCCGCTCGAAGTACCGCAGCTCACCACCACGACGATCTCCCTGCTCCCCCTGAGGGTGCACCTGCCAAGATAGTCGGTGACCACGCGGGGAAGGCGCCAGCCGTAGACAGGACAGACCAGGATCCACCGCCTCTCCGAGACAAGGGGGGACTCGTCCCCGCTACGCATCCGCCTTCCCAGGTCGGAAAGCCCGTCGTCCAAAGCGCCTGCCAGCACCGTGGCGACATGGGCGCTGTTACCTGTTCCACTCCAATAGAGGACCATGGGAAAAGTAAGCCATACCTGTGCGAGAAAAAGCAAGGGTTTCCCATTTTCCGCCACCAGTCATTTTTGCTACCATACAGTCATGACGCTTTCCAAAGATTCCCTCGACCAGCTCGAGCGGGCGGTGCGCGCCCTTGCCGCGAACGCCGCCAAAGCCCAGCCGGAACTTGATATCCAGACCAAGAGCGACGGCAGCCCGGTGACCCAGACCGACCTGACGATCAGCACGCGGCTGATCCGTCTGGTCTCATCGCTCTTTCCCTCCTGCGCCGTCATCAGCGAGGAGCACTCCACCGACCACCGTCCCGACGCCCCATTCACCTTCGTCATCGACCCGATCGACGGCACCGACGTCTACTCGCAGGGGTTCCCTTCCTGGTGCGTCTCCGTCGGCATCCTCGACAGGGACAGGACCCCGGTCGGCGCGATGGTCTGCGCGCCCCGTTTCGGAATCGCCACCAACGAAGGGCTGTTCGTCCGGCTCGATCCGGGCGGAAAGCTGATGGTGAACGGCACACCGTTTTCCATCACGACGGAAAAGGAGACGATGGGACAGGTGATGATGGGCTCGGACGCGCTCAAGCACATGAGCGCAGAGGGCTTCTCAGGGAAGATCCGTTGCTTCGGCTCCACCGTCATCCACCTGCTCTGTCCGGTATTGGTGGACAAGGTCCACGGGGCAATCCAATCGGTCGGCTATGTGTGGGACTTCGCCAGCGCCCATGCGGTGCTCAGGGCATCGGGTATGGAAATCTACCATGCCGACGGCACGCCCTTCACCTATAGCGACGCCTTCCTCGACCGGACGCCGGTGCGGGAGTGGCTGTATGCCGGCACCAAGGGCTGCACCGACCGTCTCAGGCAGGCCATCAGACCAGCGCCAGCTCGGTGACGAACACCACCAGGCAGCAGGCCGAGGCGACCACGGGAAGACCGGCTCCGGACCAAGCCAGCACCACTCCCAGAACGAGCGCGAGCAATCCCGCCAAGGGACTCTGCGTCGCCTGGACGATGGCGGGGAAGGTCATGACCGCCAAGGTCACGTAGGGAAGATAGAACAGAAACGAGCGGAGAAAGGGATTGGTGATTTGCCTGCGGATCAGGGCCAGGGGAAGGGCCTTGATGGCGATGGTCACCACGCTCATGACCAGGATATAGGTCCAGACATCATGCCGCATGCGCTTCCTCCTTCACCGGGAACAGCAGGGCTGCCGCTCCGCTGATGGCTACGGTCAGGATGATGGTCCTCGTTCCGCCGGACAGCGTCGAGAGCCAAGGGACGATTCCGCTCGCCCAGCTGGAGGCGAAGGCGATGACGACCAGCAGGGCGACCACCTTGTTCTTGCGGGCAGGGGGGATGATGATGGCGAGGAACATGCCGTACAAGGCGACGGACAGGGCGCTGACGATACGAGGCGGCAACACTTGTCCGGCGAAGATGCCGAACGCGGTGCCGCCCGCCCAGCCCGGAATGGCCAGGCCCATCGCTCCGTAGGCGTAGGAGGCAGGCAGCATCCCCGGATGGGCGACATAGATGCCGAACAACTCGTCGGTCACGTCGTAGCCGATGGTCAGCCTCTGCCAGAACGGCATCTTCGGGTCGACATGCTGGCTCAGGGCGGTGCTCATCAACAGGTATCTGGCATTGGCCACCAGAGTGATCAGCGCCATCTCCAGATAGGAGGCGTCGGCTCCTATCGTGGTGAATCCGGCGTATTCCCCCGCAGAAGCGTTGTTCAGCAGGCTGGCGACCACCCCCTGGACGATGGTAAGCCCGGCACCCCGGGCAGCGATGCCAAGGGAGAAAGCCACGGCGAAATAGCCAACCGCAATCGGAAGCCCGTCGCGCATCCCCTTCCTGAATTCCGTCCCCCGCATAGGTCCTCATCCTCTCCGTGCAGCACTGTACCGATTCCATTGACATTTGTAAAACGCATTATTTTAATAATTTCATAAGGAATGCTTATGACAAGCCGCTATGACATCTTCCTCACGGTAGTGGAACTGGGAAGCTTCACCAAGGCCGGAGCCAAGCTCCATTACTCGCAGAGCGCCATCAGCCAGGCGGTGAAGGCATTGGAGGAGAGCCTGGAGACGAGACTCCTTGACCGGGGCAAGGAACCGATGGCCCTTACCGCCGACGGACAAGCCTATCTCCCCTACTTCCAAAGCATCGTCCAGGCCGAGCGGGCACTGGAACGCAAGCAGGACGAGATGCGGGGACTGCTGGACGCCCATGTCAGGCTGGGCATCTTCACCAGTGTCGGCAGGAACCTGCTGCCACCCTTGCTGTACGAGTTCAAGCAGAGATACCCCAGCGTGCGCTTCGTCCTCTCCCAAGGGGAATACGACAGCATCAGGAACCAGCTCCTTTCCGCCCAGATCGACCTGGGCTTCCTGAACGAGCAGGGCGTCGGGGAACTGGGTTTCGAGCGGGTCTACCGGGACCGGATGGTGGCGGTCCTTTCCCGCGAGAGCCCGTTGGCCGCCAAGGAGACGGTATCCCTCACGGACCTTGCCGGAGAGCCATTCATCGAGCTGGACGAGGGGACGCGGTCGGTGGCTGTCGAAGGCTTCCGCGCCCTCGGGCTGGAGCCCCGGTATGCGTGCAAGGTCTACGACGACTACACGATCCTCTCCATGGTGCGCCAGGGACTGGGGTACTCGATCCTCTACTCGCTCGCCGTCAGCGGAGCCGACAAGGACGTGGCGGTCCGTCCGATCAAGGAAAAGCTGGAGCGTTCCATCGTCCTTGCCTACACCAACGAGGATACCCTTC
>CAJMOS010000105.1 GCA_905215015.1 uncultured bacterium
CAGAGCGACGTGAGGGTCAGACCCAGATTAAAGAAGTAGTTGAACGCGCACTGCCAACTTCCTGTTATGGGACAGTGCCTACGCGGAACTCGCGTCTTATGAGAAACTCTGGCCGGATTGGGGCGATCGCGAGGTAGAACGACTCTGTGAGGACTACTGTGGCCGTACCCGGAAATTCGGAGGATTGAAAGGATGAGTTCCTTGGCCAAACGTACGGCGACCACCCTGATTGGGGTTCCCGCCATATTCAGCTACATCTACTTTCTTCCCTACCTGCACCGTTTCGCCACCATGTTGCTGATTCTCGGAGCATCGCTGATCGGCTCCTACGAAATCGCCCACCTGCTGGAGAAGGGCACCGGCTACAAGATCGCCCTTCCCTTCTGGGTTCCGTCCCTGCTGGTCGTCGCCACCTGGGTGGAGAGTTTTTGGCCACAGTGGCCGATCACCCATTTCTCCCTGATTGTCCTTGCCCTGCTTGGCTTCGGAATCGAGATCTTCAACGGGATCGGGGACAACTTCAAGGGATCCCTCTCCCGGATTCTCGGCTGGTCTTTCCTGCTGGTCTACCCCAACTACCTCTTCACCTTCCTGGTGAGGATCTGCCAGTTCGAGCACAGCGTGGTCCTGCTGATCCTTTATTTCTCCTTTGTCTTCGCCAACGACATCTTCGCCTTCATCTTCGGCATGTGGCTCGGCGGCTCGAACAAGGGAATCCTGAAGGTCAGCCCCAACAAGAGCATCGCGGGATTCATTGGCGGACATGCCATGAGCATCATCTGGTGTGTCGCGACCTGTCTGATTGCCGCCAAATGGATACCGGTGTGGAAGGTGGTGCTGATGGGGGCTGTCTGTTCCACCACCGCCAATATCGGAGACCTGATCGAGAGCGTCATCAAGCGCTCTGTCGGTGTCAAGGATAGCGGCAACGTCATTCCAGGACGCGGCGGCATCCTGGACTCGATCGATTCCCTGCTCGCGACGGCACCGGTCTTCTGGTTGCTCTGCGAGCTGCTCTCCCTTGCATGAGACGCGTCATCATCCTCGGGGCCACCGGATCGATCGGCACCACCGCGCTTGGCGCGATCAGGACCCATCATCTTCCGCTGAAGGTGGTGGGTCTTTCCGCACATGCGCGGGAATCGCAGCTGGAGGCGCTGGGAAAGGAGTTCGGTGCCCGCACCGTCCTCATCCCCGAGGGGGACTTCTCCGGCCTGAAGGCGATGCTGGAAAGCACGGATGCCGATATCGTGCTGAACGGAATCAGCGGTTTCGCTGGTCTTTCCGCCAGCATGCTGGCCTTGGAAAGCGGCAAGGACCTCGCCCTGGCGAACAAGGAAAGCGTCGTCTGCGGCGCTTCCTTCCTTTTTGCGACCGCCAGGCGCCTTGGCCGCTCCATCATCCCGGTGGACAGCGAGCACAGCGCCATCTACGAGCTTCTGCGGAACCAGCCGGCCGGGCAGGTCGACCATCTGGTCATCACCGCCAGCGGAGGGCCTTTCCGGAACACCCCCAAGGAGGAACTGGCACACGTGGACGTCGAGCGGGCGCTCCACCACCCCACCTGGAAGATGGGGCCGAAGATCACCATCGACAGCGCCACCCTCGCCAACAAGGCGATGGAGGTGATCGAGGCAAGCGGACTGTTCGGGTTCGCGCCGGAACGGATCGAGGTGGTCGTCCATCCGCAGAGCATCGTCCACTCGATGATCCGCATGCGTAGCGGCGCTGTCTACGCGCAGATGGGGAACCCGGACATGAGCCTTCCCATCATCAACGCCCTGCTTCCTGGAACCACGGCCCCGCTGGTGAAGCCTTTGGATTTCACCAACCTGAGCCTGACATTCGAGAAGCCGGACATGGACAGGTTCCCGCTTCTCGCCCTGGCCTGGGACATCCTCCGCGAGGGGGGCTCGAAGGCAATCGCCTTCAACGCCGCCGACGAAGTGGCTGTCTGGTCCTTCCTACGGAAAGAAATCGGCTTTACCGATATCCAGAGGGTGGTCAGCGAAGTGGTCTCGCGCTCTGAGGATCCAGCCCCGAAGGATTTGGCGGAGGCCGTCGAGCTCGACGGCAAGCTGCGAAGCCTTGCGAGGGACCTATGCTCGCGTCTCTGCTAAGACTTGCCATCGGTCTCACCGGCATCGGCTTTGTGGTGGTGATCCATGAAATCGGGCACCTTGCCGCCGCCCGGGCATCCGGCATCATCGTCGAGGTCTTCTCGGTCGGCATGGGGCCCAGACTGGCCGGATGGCAGATCGGGAACACCGAGTTCCGCATCTCCCTGCTACCCATCGGCGGCTACTGCCGCATGAAGGGTGCGGACGACCTTGCCCGGGCGTTGGAGATGCGCCACTCCTCCTTCGACAACGCCGAGGAGGGGTCGCTGTTCGCCGTCACGCCGATGAGGCGGGTAGTCACCTATGCCGCGGGCCCGCTGTGCAACTTTCTTGCCGCCATCCTGATCTTCTCCATCCTGGGCGCCATGCCGCAGCGCATCGTCAGCACCCCTGCCAGGGTGGTGACGGTCAACGACTACCCCTCGCTCTTCAGTCCGGCGACGAGCAACGCCTATGACGCGGGAATCCGCAGCGGGGACCTGGTCACCGCTTTCGACGGACAGCCCGTCGAGGACTGGCAGCAGCTGGAGATGATGCTCGGACAAGCGGAGAAAGGACTCCATACCTTCGGCATAAGCCGGGATGGAATACAGCTGGACATCCAGGCGTCGAGCGACGAGACGGGACGCTGGGGGCTCGCCAACGAGATCAGGCCGGTGGTCGGCTATGTGCAGACATCAAGCGACGAATACAAGGCAGGCTTGCGGGCGGGCGACCAGATTGTCATGGCTGGCGGCTACCCGGTGGAGAACAACTACGACCTGACCGAAATCCTATCCAGGGCCCATACCGTGCGCCTCGAGGTAATCCGTAGGGGCGGGCATCAGACCATCTCGTTCCCCGCCCAGCCGGAAGCCGTCTACCACTTCTCGCTCGAAGGTGGATACAAGATCCTGCCCGGCCGTTTCTCCCCGCTCCAGGGAGTCAGGATGACCATCCAGCAGACTCGGGAAATGGTCTCGACGCTGGTTTCGATCGTCACTGGCAGGAGACGGGATGTGCGTCAGGAATTGACCGGCATGGGACGCGCCGCCTTGATGATCGGGACAATCACGGTCGAGGGGTTGCAACAGCACGCCGACGTGGGACTGAAGGGATTCTGGTATCTGATGGCGATCGTGAGCCTTTCGCTGGCAATCAGCAACCTGATTCCCCTTCCCGCCTTTGACGGCTCGCAGATCGTGCTGGCGCTCTGGGAACAGGTCTCCGGTGGACGCGTCAGTCCGCGCGTCTGGTGGGGCATCCAGCTGGCGGGATGGCTGATGGTCGGCACCATCATGCTCGTCATGACGCTGCTCGACCTCAGGCACATGCTGTGACCTGCTAGGCGTTGGTGCTGTTGGCCGGCGTATAGCTGCTGGCCTTCTCCAGATTATGGAATTTGACGATAGCTCCCTTGAAGGCGATCTTGGTCACGCCCGTCTCTCCATTACGGTTCTTGGCGACGATCAGGGAGGTCTCTTCGATCGGTTTGCGCTGCTCTCCTTCCTTGGGGCGGGCGCGGTGCAGCAGCAAGACGACGTCGGCGTCCTGCTCGATGGATCCGGAATCACGCAGGTTGGAAAGCTTTGGCTCCTGGTCCTCTGCCTCCCGGCTGACCTGGCAAAGCACGACAATCGGGATGTCCAGCTCGCGCGCCAGCTGCTTGATCTGGCGGCTTACCTTGCTGATCCAGTTGAAGCGCTCGTCACCCGCATTCTGCTCATCCGGCTCGATCAGGCCCATGTAGTCGATGAAGATGATCTGGACATCGCTCTTCAGCTTCATCTGGTGCGCCTGGGCCCTGAGGTCCATCAGCTTCATGTTGGCGACATCCTGGATGAAGAGCTGCTTGGTGTAGAGATCGCCCATGGCATCGATGATGCGGCTAGACTCGTCGTTGGTGAAGGTGCGGCGCAAAATGTGGCTGAACGGAACCCCGCTGAGGGCGGAGAGCAGACGGCAGCCAATGGAGCGGACCGGCATTTCCAGGGAGAAGAATCCGACCCGGACGCCGCTCATCGTCATGTTCAGGGCGATTGAGAGGGCGAATGCGGTCTTACCGATGGATGGACGGGCGCCGATGACCGTCATTTCCTGCTTGCGGAACCCTCCGGTCACATCATCCAGGTAGGTGAAGCCGCTCATCAGGCCGGTCTCCAGCGACTGCTGGGGGTCGACCACCTTGTAGACCTCGTCCATCACCTTTTGCATGTCGCTGTACTGGGCGCCCGTACTGCCGTCGACGGCAAGCCGGCCAAGATCGGTCTGGGCGTCGTTCAGGATCGTCTGGATGTCGGACGGGTCGTCAAAGCACTTGTCCCGGAGCGAGCTGGCGAACACAGTCGCCTTGCGGCGGCGGGAGCAGTCCTTGATGGCTTTGGCATAGAACTGGGCGTTGCCGCTCAGCGCAGCGCGGTCGCCCGTGGAAAGCTCGGCAAGATAGGCCGCACCCCCGCACTCCTCGATCCGTCCATTCGAGAGAAGGAACGTGATCAGCGACTGCAGGTCCAGGGTGCGGTTCCGCTCTTGCTCCTTGAAATCGAGCATCGCGGTATAGATGGCCTGGTGGCTCTTCTGGTAGAAGTCCTCCGCGCGAAGCACGGTGGAGACCTCATCGAGAAGAGTCGACTCCATGATGAGAATGCCGAGAAGCGCTTTCTCGGCATTCAGATCCTGCGGGGGCACCCGGCCAGCTATATCCGACATGGATTAGTTCTCAGCCGGCTGCTCTTCAGCGGCGGGAGCGGCTTCCTCGGCCTTCGGAGCCTCCTCAGCAACGGCGGCTTCTTCAGCCTTCGCGGCCTCGGCGGCGGCTTTGGCGGCAGCCTCTTCAGCGGCCTTCTTCTCAGCCTTCAGCTCGGCCTCGCTCTTGACGAACAGGGTGACGATGCTGAAGTCGCTCTCGTACAGATGGACGCGGACCTCGTACTTGCCAGTCATCTTGATGGCATGGGTCGGGACCTCGAGCTTCTTGCGCTCGACGGTGATTCCCTGCTTCGCGAGGGCGTCCTGAACCATCTGGCTGGTGACGGAACCGAAAAGCTTGCCACTCTCGCCGGCGGAGACGACCAAGGTGATGGTCATGCCTTCCAGCTTCTCCTTCATGGACGCGCTGGCGGCTCTCTTCTCTTCCTTGCGCTTCTCAATGGCGGCGGCACGCGCCTTCACGATGGCAAGGTTGCCAGGGGTGTAGGGCATTGCGGCTTTGGTCGGCAGCAGGTAGTTGCGACCATAACCGTCTCTCACGGTCACGACATCTCCCTCTTCTCCGAGGTTGTTCACATCCTGATTCAGAATGACTTTCATTTCACTAACTCCTTAGGTTTTCGATATTGTATCCATGTTTCGGTGACTCCCAACAGGGGAATCACGCACATCAACAACGTGTTTACCAACGGTACCAACGCCATGATGATGAAGAGTCTCCAAAACAGACTCCCTGCACTGAGGGGACCCCGCAAGCGGCTCCGGTAGAGCATGATCGCGAATCCCTGGATCCCGTAGACAAGCGTGACGCTGCCGGCAAGGTTGACCAGAATCGCCATCACCTTGTAGGAGCTGTGGGAGAAATAGCCGAAGCAGACCGCAAGCCAAAGACCCAAGAAGACCCAGATGCAATTGTCCGCGACGTGGAAACCGGCTATCCGCTCCGAAAGGGCATCATCCTGCCGCCTGGCCATGGTGAGCGCGATGAACTCGTTCAGTCCAGCGAACAGCATGACCAGCGGGACAAGCAGACACCCCAGCCCCATCACGATGGCGCGGTAGAACTGCGCCAAGTGCTGGGAGAGCAACTCCCCTTCCGCCCCATCCGTCAGCCCCAGTTGGGAGAAGAGGGAGATGAACTGGCCCTGCATCGCTGCATCGACCTTCATCACCGTCTCCCCGCCATGGGTCAGAAAGATGAGGAACCCAAGTGCCGCCAAAGCTCCCAGAGAAGCTCCGGCCAGGTATCGTCTCATCATCGATTTTCCGTCCAACGATACCCAGACAAGGGCGGAAATCCAAAGTACAGTCGGAAGAAACACCGAGATGCAAACCGCTATGATTCCCGCTTCACTCACCAAGGCATGTCTGCCCTGGAAGATGCCGGCAGCCACGGCGAGCAGGCCGGCGGCAACCACGGGGACGTAGCGTCTCGCACCATGGGCGGGCTCACAGACCGCCAAGACCGGAACCAGATAGAAAACGTTCAGGATGTCCAGCCGGGCGAAGAGGAATGAGACCCCTATCGCGAGCAAGCATTCCAGGAACGGACGGTTCCGCATGTCAGTCATGCGAGCCACCAATCAAAACTGCTTCTCGAAGGGCAGGTACGCCAGGACTCTGGCCTTCTTGATCTCCGCGGTCAGCTTTCTCTGGTGCTTCGCGCAGCACCCGGTGATTCTGGCCGGAAGGATCTTGCCCCTCTCGGTGGTGAAGCGGCGAAGCTGGTCCGGGTTCTTGTAGTCCGGCTCCTGATGCTGGGAGCAGAATCTGCAGACCTTCTTCTTGAACATCGGCTTGCCGCCACGAAGGCCACCCTTGCGGTCGAACTTGCCGGCCTTGTCCATGCCCTCGTCTTTATCTTCCATCATTTCATCTTTATCTTCATTCTCGTTCATGTGTTATCTCCTTGCTTAGAATGGAATGTCGTCATCATCGAACTGCTCGACACCCGAAGCCATCTGGGGCTGCGGCTGGGCTGGCGCCGCGGGGGCGCTGGCCTGCTGCTGCGTGTATGGCCTCTGCGAATAGCCCTGCGCGCCGGAATCTCCTTGCGCGGGAGCGCCACCGTCCTGGCGGCCGCCGACCAGTTGCAGGGAATTCACTGCAATCTCCACTCTGTTGCGGGTCTGACCGTCCTGTCCATTCCAGCGATCCTGTCTCAGCTCGCCTTGGATGGCAACCTGTCTTCCCTTCTTCAGGTAGTTTGCCATGGTCTGGGCGCTTTTGCCGAACAGGGAGCAATCGAAGAAGTTCGCCTCGTCTTCCCAGTTGCCGTCCGCCGTCCTCTTTCTCCGGTTGACCGCAATCGAGAAACGCAAGATCCCGTTCCCGCTCTGCGTCATGCGCAGCTCGCTGTCACGAGTAAGGCGTCCCACCATCGCCACCATATTCAAATCGCCTGCCATAGGATTCCCCCTTTCGATGATCTGGTCCCGATCAGTTGCTCTTGTTGACGAACAGGAACTTCAGGACACTGTTGTGCAGGACCAGCTTGCGCTCCAAGCCCTGGATCTGGGCGGGGTCGGCCTGCATCTCGAAGTAGACGTAATGTCCCTTGTCCTGTTTCTTGATGACATAGGCCAGCATTCTGACGCCCATATCATCCTGTTTGGTGATTTCTGCCTTGGCGGTGGCCAGCATGGCGGTCACATCTTCCAGGCCTTGCTTGAACTTCTCTTCGTCTGCGTCGAAGATGACGGTGAACTCATAATTTCTCATGGTTCCTCCTTACGGACTTACTGATCCACCCCAAGGTGGATAAAGAGGTTTCATGCCAATATAGCATGCGCCGGAAACAAAGGTCAACGAGTCTTGCGGTCAAACAAAAAAACCACCGGTCGAGCCGATGGTTTTTCAGCAATTCGATTGAACAGCAGAAGTTATTTTGCCTTGTGTCTCATCATTCGAAGGCGTTTCTTCCGCTTGTGCGTTGCAATCTTATGCTTTTTTCTTTTTCTTCCGCAAGGCATAGACGAACTCCTTTGTCCTTGGATGCCGAAAGGGCCGCCTTGGACGCAATTACCCGACTATTATGCAGATTCGGAAACGTATGGTCAAGTAGGAAAACGGAGCCCGGAAAGAACGCGTCAACGGGAAGAAATCTTATTCCGCAACTCGGAGACATCGATATTCGTCCGGTAGACCGTGTCGTTGATAAGACCCGATGCCGTCACGCCCGCTTGAGCGTCCAGGCCCTCCAGCAACAATGCGGCAGGAGTGACTCTCGTACCGTCGGCATCGGCATCCTCCGTTTCCTTCCGGAATCCCATACAAATAAAAACCCGTTCTTGTATGGGTCCTGTACTTGTTCCTCCAGAGAGGCTCTTGGTATGATGGGGCTGGGAGAAAAACGATGAAGGTATTGGTGTTCGGTCTCGGGGTGCATGGCGGTGGCTATGCCGCCGCGAGATATTACCTCGCCCACGGCGACGAGGTCCGGATCACCGACCTGAAAGGCGCGGATGCCCTGAAGGACTCCCTGACGCCGCTGGTCGAACGGGGGGCCACCTGCATCACCGGAGAGCACCGCAAGGAAGACTTCCTCTGGGCCGACATCGTGGTGAAGAACCCCTCGATTCCGTTGACCAATCCCTACCTCGCCTACGCGAAGAAAGTGGTCAGCGACTTTTCCGTCCTCCTTTCCTCTCCCTTTATCAGGAAGACCCGTTTCATCGCCATCACCGGCACCAAGGGAAAGACCACCACCGCCTACGCGACAGCCCATGTCCTGGAAAAACTCGGCCATACCGTCAGGCTGTGCGGCAACATGGGAATCAGCTGCTACACCGTCCTCGACGCATGGGAACAAGGAGAACCGGTGCCTGAATACCTGGTGGCCGAGATGTCCTCCTGGCAGATCAGGGACGCCTCGTACGCGCTTGGAGGGAAATTCCCCACCGAATCGATTGCCGTCATCACCAACTTCTATCCCGACCACCAGAACAGCTACGCAAGCCTGGACGATTACCTGAAGGACAAGCTGAAGCTGTTCGGCAGATGGACGAAAAGCGCCATCGTCCCCGACTTCCTCGTGGACCAGATCCGCGGGCTGACCCATCTGGGACGCCACCAGGTCTGGGGAATCGACCGGACCACCAGGAAGTCCCGCAAGCAGATCCAGTATGAGAACGCCTACGCGATCCTGATCGCCTTGGGATACAAGCCAAAGGCGGTCTTCCAGGCCCTTTCTTCCTTCCAGGGGGTGCCCCACCGCCATGAGATCGTGGCCATACGCGGCAGCCTGGTCATCGTCAACGACAGCGCGGCCACCATCCCCGAGGCGGTCGCCTTCACCTGTTCCCTGTTCGACCCCCTTCCCATCCATCTGATTACCGGAGGGACGGACAAGAAAGTGGGGGCTTCCGCCATGGAGGAGGTCTTCCGACAAGTGCGGAGCGTCACGCTGCTGGACGGCAGCTTCACCAGGATCTACCTGCTACCGATGCTCAGACGCCTGAGGATTCCCTACCATGGCCCATACAGGACGATGCAGGAGGCCTGGCTCCACGCCATGATGCAGGCAGACGCCTACATGGCTGTCCACCCCGGCGTCAGGAATGTGCTCCTGCTCTCTCCAGGCGCGGCTTCGTTCGAGTACTTTGTCAACGAATTCGATCGCGGGGACCAGTTCAGAAGCCTCGCGACAAGCGATACCGAAGGAACTCCACGAGAGTGAAACAGCGGTACAGCAGGGGGGAAAGAGGCCAGTCCATCGTCGGCTGGCGGTAGACAACGTCCCCTCCGAACGAGGTCTTGAACACGTCAAGGCTGCGCAGGTGGGATCCCCTTCCATCCTTCCCGCTGACCCCGAACAGGTCGTAGCGGGAAATCATATGGTCACAGGAAAAACGGATCATCGCGTCCTGCAGGGCATGGCTCGCCGTGCAGTCCCGCATCCGGGCCGAGGCCCCGAAAAGGTAGATCGCCTCCTTTGGTCCGTACAGCAGGATCGTGCCCCCCACCATCTGCCGGTTCCTCCATGCCAGGAAGAGTTTGGCCTTCGTCTGGCCTGTGGGACCGTGCAGCACGTCCCACAGGTAGTCCCTGCTGCGGGTGGAGAAACCGTCCCTCCTGCCGGTCTGCTCGTACAGGCCGAAGAAGAGGTTGAACTGGCGTTCGCTGCCGTCCCACTCCCGTACCTCCACAAGCCCTTCGCTCCGCCTCAGCTGGCGCTTGGCGCGCTCGCGGTATGCTTTTGAAACCGCCTCGTATCCTTTTTCCAGGGGGATGACCACCGTGGCGTCAGGCTGGACCGAATCGCGCTGGACAATCGCCCCCGCGCTGTCCAGCTCCATGCCGAACGGCAGGTCGTAGCGTATGGCGAAAGTACCCTTGGGAAGATACCTCTTCAGAGCGAGGGAAAGCTCTCTCAGGCTGACCGGCTGCTGTGGTCCGAACGGGACGTAGGCAAGGGTCGCGAATCGGAAAAAGGTTCTGGTGAGCACCAGAAGCGTGGAATGGGAAAGATGGAAGGCGGAGACGTTCCACCCGTGCTTTTCCTTCAACGCCGCCCAGTAGGGGCTTTGCATGCAAAGGGCGGAGGACAACTCCTCCGCCCGTATTTGCGCGAGAAACATCAGCCTACGTTGCCGTTCA
>CAJMOS010000106.1 GCA_905215015.1 uncultured bacterium
TTGCGCAGCGGCATCTGGCTGAGTTGCTTCTGGATGGCGATCTCCGGCACACTGCCTATGACGCTATCCTTTGGACCGGTAAAGCCCAAATCGGTCTGGTAGGCGGTACCATGGGGAAGGATCTTGGCGTCGGCTGTGGCCACATGGGTGTGGGTTCCGACCACTGCGCTCACTTTGCCGTCCAAGTAGAAACCTAGCGCTTCCTTCTCGTCGGTAGCTTCGGCGTGGAAGTCGACCAGCACGACAGGAGTCTGGCGTCTCGCCTGTTGGGCCAGCTTCAGCCCGACACGGAACGGATCATCGGTCTGGGGCATCTCGATACGCCCTTGCAGGTTGATGACTGCCACCGGGCCGCAGGAGGTGGACACGACGCACATGCCATGGCCAGGCGCTCCATCCGGGTAGTTCGCCGGCCGGAGCAAGCGGTTCTCGCTGTCCAGGACCGGACGCAGGTCCTCCTGTTGCCAGATATGATTGCCACTGGTGATCACGTCGACCCCCAAGGCAAAAAGCTGGTTCATCTGCCCCACCGACAGCCCGAATCCGTCAGCGGCATTCTCGCCGTTGACCACCACTACATCAGCCTTGGTCTCCTTCTTCAAGTCTCCCAAGGATACAAAAAGCGCCCGGAGGCCGGGTTGTCCGCAGACATCCCCCAGCATCAGGGCGTTCAATGACTTTTTCTCAGCCATGGTTACCTTGCGTATTCGACAACGCGGCTTTCGCGGATGATCGTCACCTTGATACGGCCGGGATAGCGAAGCTCAGCCTCGATTCTCTCGGCGATCCTGCGGGCGATGTCCTTAGCCTGCTCGTCATTCACCTTCTCGTTGTTGACCATGATGCGGAGCTCCCTGCCCGCCTGGATGGCGAAAGCATTGTCCACACCATCAAAGCTTTTGGCGATCTTTTCCAACGACTCAAGGCGCTTGATGTAGTTGTCGATTGTCTCGCGTCTCGCACCGGGACGGGAAGCGCTGATCGCGTCGGCAATCTGCACGATTACCGCCTCAACAGTCTCAGGCTCCACATCGTTGTGATGCGCGAGAATGGCGTTGACGACCTTCGGGTCCTCACCCAACCGTTTGGCCAGGTCAGCGCCCAATTCGGCATGGTTCTGGTCGCTTTCGCTCTCGATACCCTTGCCGATGTCGTGCAGCAGACCCGCGCGCATCGCCAGCTGGCTGTCGGCGCCCACCTCTTTGGCGATCATGCCGGCGAGAATGGCGACCTCCTTGCTGTGATTCAGCACGCTCTGTCCGTAGCTGGTACGGAAGTAGAGCCTGCCAAGAGCCCTGATGGCCTCCTGGCTCATGTTGCTGATGCCAAGATCGAAGACCACCGTCTCACCCTGGTCCATGACGACACGGGCGATTTCCTTGGTGACTTTGGTGACGACCTCCTCGATGCGGGCCGGATGGATACGCCCGTCCTGCACCAGACGCTCGAGGGAGACACGGGCAATCTCGCGGCGCACCGGGTCAAAGCAGGAAATGACAACCGCCTCAGGAGTATCGTCAATGATGATATCCACTCCGGTCAGTGTCTCAAGGGTCCTGATGTTGCGTCCCTCACGGCCGATGATGCGTCCCTTCATCTCGTCGCTGGGCAAGCTGACGGAGGAGACGGTGGTGTCACCGGTCACCTCAGAGGCAAGCCTCTGGATGGAGGAGACGATGATGTCCCTGGCTTTCTTGTCGGCAGTCAGCTGCGCCTCGGCTTCAATCTTGTTGATCTCCACTTGGGCGTCGTGGCGAGCGGCATCCTGCATCTGCGCCATGATGGCGTTCTTCGCTTCATCAGCGGTCATGCTGGCAATCCGCTCCAGCTCGCTGGTAAGCGAGTCCTCGCGGTCGGAGAGAGCCTTCTCCCGATCGTTGAGCGCGTTCTCGCGGTCTCCCTGTTGTTTTTTGGTATTCTCGATCTCGCCTTGCTTTTTCTCGAGTGCCTCTTCCTTGTCCTGCAGGCGGCGTTCCGTCCTCTGCAGTTCATTCTGACGCTCTCGCGCTTCACGTTCCTGCTGACGCTGTTCGTCCAGCAGTTGCTTGCGTGTCTCAAGAACGAGTTCGTTTTTCTTTGCTTCCGCTTCTTTTACAGCCTCAGCATCCAGACGGGCAGCCTTCTGCTCGATGGAGGTGAGTTTAAATTTCGCATACAGCCAACGGGCACTCCAGCCCAGCGCAATACCAACTACAGCAACCAGGAGAGTAATAACATACGACATATACTACCCCCTAAATTGTATTAAAATTTATTCTAGGGGTGCCTTGCCTGATTGTCAAGGATAGCGGGAAACATGCAAAACCGCCGTTACCAGTAACATGGATTGTCCACAAAACGAATCAATCAGGAAAGCTTCATGGGACGAGTAAGAAGTACCACACCTCTGGTTTGTGCGCATAGGCATTTCACGTACGAGGAGAGACTGCAGTCGGAATCCTCTCTCTTTCAGGCACGTGGGAACTGCCGAAAACCACGAGCCCCATGATGCTTGGCACCCTACCGCGCAAGCATCCGAGGACCATCTGCTCGATGAAGGGCTCCAGCCACCTGCTTGCCATCACCGAAAGAAAGACCCGTATGGAAATCTCCAGGAGAATCCCTGACAGAAAGCCAAAGCCTTCGCCGACACCGTCGAGGGGCACCTCGAGGGCATCGTCCTATGCCTGTCCACCGGCAAGATCGAGGACACCAACAACATGATCAAGACCACTCGCAGATGCGCTTACGGTTTCATGGACACCCAATACTTCTTCTCCAAGATCTACGGGAACTCCCGCAAGTCCCCTCAGCACTGGCTACCCCACGAAATGAAATGACAGGACGGCCGGGCTACCTACCGGCTCTGGCACGTGAAAGCGCGTGCGTTGCGTTTTTATCTTTGCTTTGCAGTTCCCGTCTGGCGTTACCGCTCTCGAAATCTGCAAAGCAATTGCAACAGGAAAACGTGAACAAATCTATATCAGCGATAACCCGCAGGAAAAACATGAAAAAACCGCCCCCGAAGGAGCGGTCTTGGTCAGAACACTGACCTCTTGCATTCGCAACACGGAAATCCGGGTCTTATTTGTCCCCGCCGCCAGCCTTGCCGCCGGCCATCGTCTTGCGGACGCCTGCTGCCTTGGCAGAGCCCTTCGCAGCAGCTACTTTCGAAGAACGGGCGTGCTTCTTCACGTCCTTGTTCTCAGCCTTCGGAGCAGCGGCTTTCTTCTCGGAAGCCTTCGCTTCCTTCTCTTCAGCCTGCTTCTCGGCCTTCTTCTCGTGCTCGGCGGTCTTCTCAACCAGCTCGAGGATGCACATCTCAGCGGCGTCGCCAACACGGAAACCGGTCTTCAGGATTCTGGTGTAACCACCCTTTCTCTCCTTGAAGAGGGGCCCGATCTCGTTGAACAACTTGGCGACAACACCCTCGTCATAGATATAGGCGGCCGCGATTCTGCGGTTGTGGACGTTGTCCTCTTTTGCGCGAGTAATAAGCTTCTCGGCCTTCTTGCGGACCTCGAGAGCTTTCGGTTTGGTGGTCTCAATCCGTTCATACTTGAACAGAGAGGTGACCATGGAACGCAGAAGGGCCTTACGCTCAGCGGAGCGTCTGTCCAGCGCGTTGAAACCAATCTTATGCTTCATTGCTGTTATCCTCTTTATTCTCGGCTGCGCCGTTAACCCTCATGGCGGTCTTCAGCACACTGTAATCAGTCATTCCGAGACTCAGGTTCCACTCTTTGAGTTTCTCCTTGATCTCCTGGAGGCTCTTCTTACCGAAATTCCTCGTCTTGGCCATCTCTTCCTCGGTCTTCTTGGTCAGATCGCCAATGGTTCTGATATTGGCGTTCTTCAGACAGTTGGACGAACGGACGGTGAGTTCCAAGTCCTCCACAGGGGTGTTCAGAATCTTGCGGACCCTCGCTTCCTCCTCATCAATCTCATCGTTGCTGTTGATCAGCGACTCATCGAAGTTGATGAAAATCTGGAAATGGTCCTTCGCGATTTTGGCCGCTTCCGCCAAGGCATTCTGGGGAGCGATGGTGCCATCGGTCCAAATCTCCAGCGTCAGCTTATCGTAATCGTTGCGATAGCCAACACGGGTCGGCTCGATGTGGTACTTCACCAGTTTGACGGGAGAGAAGACACCGTCGACAGGGATGACACCAGCCTCGTCCTCAACATATTTCTTGTTGATTTCAGCCGGCACATACCCTCTGCCAAGGTCAATCTGTACTTCCATCTCGAGGTTGCAGTCATCCATCATGGTAAAGATCACCAAATCCTTGTTGGTAATCTCGACCCGGTCACGCTCAAAGTCTGCACCGGTTACGACTCCGGGGCCTTTGCACTCGATCAAGAGGGTGGTACCCTCCACATCTTCGGGCATCCTGATCTGCAGCTTCTTCAGAGCGGCGGTGATGTCCATGATGTCCTCACGGACACCAGGAATCTGCTCGTACTCGCTGACGATCATCTTGGCATTGCCATCCTTGTCGTAACTGGTGAACTTCACGGCAGTGACCGCATATCCCTGGATAGAGGAAAGGAGCACTCTGCGGAGCGTGTTACCAATGGTAGTTCCAAAGCCTCTCTCAAACGGATAGGCGATGAATTTGCCATAGTTCGTTTCCACTGCGCTATGCTCGAAAGTAATCCCCTTGGGTTTCTTGAAACCCTTAAGCAGGTTTTTGCGTGCCATGAACTACTCCTTACTTGGAATACAACTCGACGATCAGCTGCTCGTTGATCTTCTCGAGCTCGGTAACTTCACTTCTCCTCGGGACGGCGTTGAAGGTTCCCTTCATCGCATCCGGATCCAGCGACAGCCAGGGGCAGACACCGCTCTTGCCGAACTCTTCAAGGTTCTGCTTGATCAGCGTCAGCTTCTGCGCACGCGCCGTCAGGGTGATCACGTCACCCGGCTTCACGGAGTAGGAAGGAATGTTGACCCGTCTTCCATTGACCATCACGTGGCCATGGTTCACCAGCTGGGCAGCCTGGTTGCGGCTGGCGGCGAAGTGGAGGCGGAACACGACATTGTCCAAGCGGCACTCGAGCAGGCTGATCAGCGTCTCACCGGTGATTCCGGGGCGGCGGGCAGCTTCCTCGAAGGTTCTCTTGAACTGCTTCTCCAGCATGCAATAGGTCTTCTTCAGCTTCTGCTTCTCAGCCAGCTGGAGTCCATAGGTGGTCTGCTTCTTCGCACGAGCCCTTGGATCGCGGCCAGGAAGACCAGCATTCTTGAGATCGTTCAACGGGCACTTGCCAGAGCGGCAGCGGTCACCCTTGAGAAACAGCTTGCAGCGCTCAGCTCTGCAAACTCTGCATTTTGGTCCAGTATATCTTGCCATTTTCTTACCTGCTCCTCATCAGACTCTTCTGCTCTTGCGAGGTCTGCAACCATTGTGGGGAATCGGAGTGCAGTCACTGATGGTGCGGACCTTCAGTCCAAGCACGCCAAGAGAACGGATGGCGCTCTCACGGCCGACACCTGGTCCCTTCACAAACACATTCACTTCCTGCAGACCGGTGTCCAGAGCGGCCTTGGCAGCCTTCTCCATCGTGGTCTGAGCGGCATACGGAGTAGACTTCTTGGCACCGCGGAACCCAAGTCCGCCGGCGCTTGCCCAAGAAATAGCGTTGCCCTGCAAATCCGTAATGGTGATGATGGTATTGTTGAAAGTAGCCTGGATATAGACGTTGCCTTCGTATACCGTCTTCTTAACTTTGCGTTTTACGTTAGCCATTTCCTACCTGCTCCTTACTTCTTCTTCGCTGCAACGGTCTTCTTCTTACCCTTGCGAGTTCTTGCGTTGGTTCTGGTTCTCTGACCGCGAACCGGAAGACCCTTTCTGTGGCGAAGGCCGCGGTAGCAGCCAATGTCCATAAGGCGCTTGATATTCAACGCGACTTCCGTGCGAAGTCTGCCTTCAACTTTATAGTTCTCATCGATGACCTTTCTGACGACAGCCAGCTGGTCAACGGTCAAGGTGTTGATATTTGCATCCGGGTCGACACCGGCCTTGGCGCAGATATCCATAGCGGTCTTGTTTCCAATGCCATAGACATACGTCAACGCGATCTTGGTCGCCTTGTTCGGTACATCAACACCAGCAATTCTTGCCATTTATGGCCTCCTACATTCAATGGTGGGTTGGAAAATCAACCCTTCTGCCTCTGCTTGTGCTTCGGGTTCTCGCAGATGATTCTGACAACACCATGGCGGCGGATAACCTTGCACTTGTCACAGATCGGCTTCACACTTGCTCTCACTTTCATGATAAAGCTCCTTCAGCCTTAAAGACTTCTGTTCTTGCCCACTGTGAAACCATCATAGTGGTGCATCTGCATCAATCCCTCAATCTGACGCATGGTGTCGAGGTCGACGCCGACCATAATGATCAGCGAGGTGCCACCGAACAGCATGGCGACCTGCGGGGGAAAGCTAAACAACTTCTGTACCAAGGTCGGAATCAGGGCGATGAAGGCCAAGAAGAGGGAACCAGGCAGCACGATGCGGTTGAGCACCTTGGTGAGGTACTCCTCCATCCTCTCGCTGCGGACACCCGGAATAGATCCTCCGTTCTCACGGATCTGTTTGGCCATTTCGACGGGATTCATCGAAATCTGGGTATAGAAGAATGCGAATGCGATAATCAGCAGGGTGTAGATAATCAGATAGGGGGCTCCCTGGGGATTCAGCCATTCGGCAAACCGTGCCATCCACCGGACACGAGTTCCGAGGGACGAAGCGATCTGCAACGGAAACGAAAGCAAAGCACTCGCGAAGATGACCGGGATGACGTTCGACGGATTGAGTTTCAGCGGGATGTAGGTGTTCTGGGCACCATACATTCTGCGTCCGACAATACGGCGGGCGTAGTTCACGGGAATCTTGCGGACACCCTGCTCTTCATACACAACCAAAGCGATGACGACAAGGAACATCAACGCGACAATCACCACGGACAGGGGGTTCAACGTCCCGGCGCTGATGCCGTGGGCGATCTGGACGCACCCGTCAGGGATACGCGCGACAATGCCAGCGAAGATCAGCAGGCTGATGCCATTGCCGATGCCCCACTGGGTGATCTTGTCGCCAAGCCACACCAGGAACATGCTTCCCGTTGTGACAGTCAACATTGCGATAAGGGTAAACTGTACAATCCCCAAGGTCAACAGGTTGGGAATCGAACGAGCGTAAATTGTGACCACAAACGACTGGATCAGACAGACAACGATGGTACCATACCGGGTAATCTGCTGAATCTTCTTGTTTCCGGCCGGGTCTTGCGCCAACTTCTTCAGCGAGGGAACGACCAGCAACATCAGCTGCAGGATGATCTGCATGCTGATATAGGGCATGACCCCAAGCATGAACAGGGAGAAATTCTCGAAAGCGCCACCAGAGAAAAAGTTCAAGTATTCGGTAAGGCCGAAACTCGAACTATTGCTCTGAGCCAGGAAATATGTGGTCAGGACATTCGGATCGATACCCGGAATAGGAATGACCGCCCCGACCCTGCTGACAATCAGCAGGCCCAGGGTGATCAGAACTTTCCGACGCAGATCCTTAATTCTGAACATATCAACCAAGGAGTTTGCCATAAAGCCCTTCTCTTTGCTCCAACTTACCGAACTTCGCCACCCGCGGCTTTGATCTTCTCGCCGGCAGCGGCGGAGACCTTCAAGCCCTCGATGACGAGTTTCTTGCTCAAGTCGCCATCCGCAAGGATCTTGGCCTGGGCTTTGGCACCGGACAGGATGCCCTTCTCTCTGAGAGTGGCATCGCTCACGGTTTCACCATCAGAGAAGCTCGCTTCCAGGACGGTAAGGGAAACAGGAAGATATGTTACCTTAAATTTGGAATTTGAGAAACCCCTTCTTGCCAAACGGCGATACAAGGGCATCTGTCCACCTTCGAATCCCGGCTTGACTCCACCGCCAGAACGGGAGTTCTGGCCGTTGTTGCCTCTTCCGCAAGTTCTTCCCTTGCTGGAAGCGCCGCGACCAACGATGGTCTTCTTTGTATTTGCGCCCTTTGGCGCAACAATCTGTGCCATGTTAGATCTCCTCGACTTTTACAAGATGAGCGACAACACGGATCATGCCACGAACAGACGGAGTGTCGTCCGCGATGACCGTGCTACTGATCTTGCCCAGGCCAAGAGCCTTGGCGTTCTTGACCTGGTTGGGCAGGCAGCGGTTCAAGCTTCTCACCAGAGTGATTTTGAGTTTCTTTGCTTCTGCCATACCATTACCCCCACATCTCAGCAAGGGACTTCTTGCCTCTGGCCTTGGCGACAGCCCTGGCGTCCATCATATGCGCGATGGCGTCAAAAGTCGCCTTGACAGAGTTGATCGGATTGCGAGAACCGAGGGCCTTGCTCACGACATCGTTGATGCCTGCAGCATCGCAGATGAAGCGGACAGCGCCACCGGCCTTGATGCCCGTACCGGCAACTGCCGGGCGAAGAAGAACACGAGCGCTCTTGTAGGAGCCGACGATCTCGTGAGGGATCTTCGGGGTATCGTTCTTCATCGGAACGGTAACCAGGTGTGCCCTCGCCCGGGAAGAAGCCTTGCGGATTGCCTCAGTCACATCGTTGGACTTGCCGAAGCCGTAGCCCACGTGACCTTTCTTATCACCGACAACGACCAAGGCGGCGAAGGAGGCATGCTTGCCACCCTTGACTACCTTGCTGACGCGGTTCAGCTGAACGAGATGCTCAACAAATCCATCGTCCTTGTTGTGGTCTCTTTCTCTTTCATTGTTAGCCACAGTACTACCCCTTAGAACTTGACACCGGCCTTGCGGGCGCCATCGGCGATGCTCTTCACGATGCCGTGATACATGTAACCGTTACGATCGAATACCACAGTGTTGATATTCTTCTCGAGCATGCGCTTGCCGGCGATCTCGCCAAGCTTCGCGGCATTCTCGACATTGTTCCTCACGCCCTTCAGGTCACCCTCGAGAGTGCTGGCAGAGACCAAGGTCTTGCCGTTGACGTCGTCGATGACCTGGACGTACATGTGCAGATTGCTGCGGAACACAGTCATACGCGGACGATCCGGAGTGCCACTCAGATGTTTTCTGATGTGGAGCTTGCGGCGTTCGTGCTTTCTCTGCTTATCGATAATTCTGTTCATAACGCTAGCCTACCATCATTTCTTCGCGGCAGCGGTCTTACCAGCCTTGCGGCGGATGACCTCCTGCTCGTACTTGATACCCTTGCCCTTATACGGCTCAGGTCCACGCAGACTTCTGATGTCCGCCGCAACCTGTCCCACCTTCTGCTTGTCGATGGAAGAGACGGTAACCTTGTTCGGGTTATCGACCTTCAGCTCGACGCCTTCCGGGCAGACAAACTCAATCTGGGTTGCGTAGCCGAGGGTGAACAGGATGTTCTTGCCCTTGGCCTCAGCGCGGTAACCAACACCGGTGATCGTCAGGCTCTTGGAATACCCAGTGGTGACTCCGATGACCGCGTTGTTGATCAGCTGGCGGTACAGACCGTGCAAACTTCTGTTACGAATCGAATCGTCCTTGCGGCTGAGCTCGACCTTCCCGTCCTTGACCTCGACAGTGATGTCGGGATTCACGGTGATGGAGGTCTTGCCCTTCGGGCCCTCGACAGAGACCGACGTGCCAGCCACAGAAACCTTGGCGCCCTGCGGGAGGACGATAGGCAATCTTCCAATTCTGGACATGTTCTACCTCCTCCTTACCAAACCTTGCAGATCAGCTCGCCACCGATCTTGGACTCCGCGGCCTTCTTTCCGGTGATAACACCCTCGGAAGTCGAGACCACCAGGACACCATAGCCATTGTACACACGGGGCATGTCGCGATACCCAGTGTACATGCGGCGGCCCGGAGTGGACATACGCTCGAGGCCATGAATGACAGGAGCCTGGTTCTCATCGTACTTCAAGTAGACGCGGACGAACGGGAAGTTGTCCTTGGTCACCTTCTTGAAGTTCTTCACGAAACCTTCATTCTTCAAGATCTTGATGATCTGAAGCTTCATCTTCGAAGTAGAGATATCTACTTTATCGTGCTTCGCCAGACTAGCGTTTCTAATCTTGGTGAGCATATCTGCTACTGGATCACTGACTGCCATAGTAGTCTCTCCTTACCAACTAGATTTAGTAACGCCAGGAATCTGGCCTTCGCTCGCCAGCTTGCGGAAGCAAATTCTGCACATATCAAACTGACGCATATATCCACGAGGACGACCGAAAATTCTGCACC
>CAJMOS010000107.1 GCA_905215015.1 uncultured bacterium
AGTTTCTCATAAGACGCGAGTTCCGCGTAGGCACTGTCCCATAACAGGAAGTTGCTCAACCGATGCTCTCCGGCACTACGTACTATCATATCCACCGGCGGGACGTCATACAAGTCCAAGTTCCCCCGGATATCCTCGGCGGCGAGGCTTGTCTTGCCGCTGGCGATCGCCTTGTTGACGGCACGGACGATTTCATCCTGCCCGCCATAGTTGATGGCGAGGCAGCAGGTGATGCCAGTCTCGGCTTTTGTCGCCTCCTCGGTCTCGCCGATCGCTTTGCGGACAGCTTCGGGCAATCCGGCAACGTCGCCACGAACGCGGACACGCACGTGCTCCTGGATGAAGAAATTGATCTCGCCGGGAAGCTTGCAGGCCAGGAGATGCATCAGGTAGCTGACCTCCTGCTGGCTGCGCTTCCAGTTCTCGGTGGAGAAGACATAGAGGGTGATGAAGGGGATATGGTGGTCGCGGCAACTGACGATGACCCTCTTGAGGGACTTCAGCCCCTCGATGTGCCCCGCCGCCCTGGGCAGGCCTCGCTTCTTCGCCCAGCGGCCGTTGCCGTCCATGATGAATCCGACATGGGTCGGTACTGTGCTTTCCATGGTGGCAAGCATACCACCTTGCACGGCTTGCGTACAGCAACAGGACAGGAAAAGGAAGCCAATGAATGTCCCATGCATATTTATGCGTAAAAATGCAAGCTTCCACTTGACTTTGGCCATCGGAAAATGTTCGAATACTTTCAACACGTTTGTTGCGTGATTGAGAGGAAGTGCTATGAAAAAAACAATGCTCTTGGTTGGCGCCATGGCCATGATGGCGGCGTCGCTCTTTGGACAGGCCCAGCAGGAGGGAAAGGCCTCCTATCCGGCCAAGCCGATTACCATGATCGTCCCCTATGGTGCCGGCGGCACGACGGATGTCTCCGGCCGCCAGTTCGCAGCCCTGTTGTCCAAACAGCTCGGCCAAAGCGTGACTGTCGTCAACCAAGGGGGTGCCAGCGGCTCGATCGGCTGCAAGGCCGCGCTTGACGCCCAGCCGGACGGCTATACCGTTCTGTTCACCGCAGAGAGTCTTGGGACCCAGCGCGTCATGGGCCTTTCCGACATGAGTTACGCCGACTTCGCGCCGATCATGGCTGTCGTCAACGACCCGAAGGTGATTGTCGTCGCGAAGGATTCGAAGTACCGGACCTTCCAGGACCTGCTGGACGACATGAAGGCCAACCCTGGCAAGGTGAAGATGAGCTACACCGGTCCTGGCGGCAGCGGACACGTCCAGGGCCTGATCATGGAACGGCTGGGCTACAAGCCCGCCATGACCGCCTATAAGGGCGGCAACGACTGTTTCCTTGCCGTTCTTTCCGGAGAGGTCGACTTCACCAACTCGAACTTCGCGACGGTCACCGGCTACATCCAGAGCGGGGACCTGCGCCTGCTTGCCGTCAGCAGCAACCACCATCTGGCCGCCTATCCCGATGTGCCGATTTTCGAGGAGGTGGTTCCCGAAGCCGCTCCCTACATGAAGAACGCGTTTACCCCGCTGAACTTCCTTGTTTCCAAGGATGTCCCCGCCGACGTCCAGCAGGTGCTTCGTGACGCCAGCCTGAAGGTCGTCCAGGATCCGGCCTGGATTTCTTTCGCCGACAAGAACTGCCTTGAGAAGCTCTACGAGGAGTATCCTTCCATCGACGATATCAAGCGGTTCTACGCGTCCTGGGAGTCCCAGGTCAGCTGGATGCTCTACGATGCCGGAGCGACCAAATATTCGCCGGAGAAGTTCGGCATTCCCAAACCACAGAACTGAAGTATCGGGTCCTTGTGGTCCGGGCCTCGCGCGAGACCCGGACCTTGCGTATCGTAAGGAGTAGTCTCCATCATGTCCAATCGTTTGAAAACCTATCTGCAAAGGCCTGTCGTCCACGAGAGTATCCTTTGCTTCTTCCTGGCGCTTTCCCTGCTGGTCTACTCGCTGGTTAGCCATCGGCAGGTCAGCCTTCCCTGGAAGCTGTCCCCCTATCTGTTTCCCCTGCTGGTCTCCCTGTTCCTATTGGTCCTTTCGTTCAGCCTGTTCGCAGAAGGCGTGAGGCCGGACCAGAAGGGTGAGTCCTGCCGGCCTTCCCCAAAGACGGAGTGGAAGAACGTCCTCGCGACGCTCGCCATCTGTCTGGCCTATTACTTCGCCATGCCCCATACCGGCTTCGTCCTCAGTACGGTCGTCTTCCTCGTGCTGCTTTTCCTGTTGCTTGGCGAACGGCGTCCGCTTGTGGTTGGCGTCCTCTCGGTGGCCACCAGCGTCGTCATCTATTACCTGTTCCACGTGCTGCTGCACGTGATGCTTCCCTGAGGTGCCCCATGCCGTTTGCTTCCGTTCTTTCTTTCTGCACGCAACCCCGCTTCATCCTGCTCGTCTTCGTCGGTTCGGTGCTTGGCCTGTTCGTGGGCGCCATTCCCGGGCTTTCCGTCACCATGGCGACCGCGCTCTTGGTCTCGATCACCTACACGTGGTCGACCAACGACGCCCTTGCCACCATCATGGGCCTGTATGTCGTCGGCGTCTTCAGCGGAGCGCTCAGCGCGATCCTGATCAATATTCCCGGCGCGCCTTCAAGCGTCGTCACTACCTTTGACGGATATCCGCTCGCCAAGAAGGGGCAGGCCTACCGCGCGCTGAAATACGCCACGGTCTATTCCTTCATCGGCAGCGTCTTCGGCCTTGCCGCACTCTGGCTGGTCGCCCAGCCGGTCAGCCGGATAGCCTTGAAGTTCCAGCCGATGGACTATTTCCTGCTTTCGCTCTTTGGCCTTTCCGCCGTCGGGTCCCTGACAAGCAGGACCTTCAGCAAAGGGCTGGTCAGCGCCATGCTCGGCCTGTGTGTCAGCATGATCGGACTGGACTCGGTCATGGGCACCCCGCGCATGACCTTCGGCATCCGGAACTTGCAGGCGGGGGTTGCCACCGTCCCTGCCTTGGTCGGATTGTTCGGGATGGCGGAGGTGCTCTCGGCCATAGCCGGCGGGAACATGGAGGCCGAGGTCAGCTCGATCCCCCATGAGAAAGTTTCCCTGAAAGAGATTCTTACGGGAAACTGGCTGTACGCGCTCTACTACTGTCTGATCGGCACCTTGGTCGGGGCGCTCCCCGGCGCCGGCGGGCCTGTCGCGGCCTTTCTCGCCTACAGCGAGGGCAAGCGCATCGTCAAACACCCTTCGGTTCCCTTCGGCCAGGGGGCGGTGGAAGGCATCATCGCCAGCGAGACCAGCAACAACGCCTGTATCGGAGGAGCCCTGATCCCCATGCTGACGCTGGCCGTTCCTGGAGACGCCGTCACGGCGGTCATCCTTTCGGTCTTCTACGTCCACGGCCTGCAGCCGGGACCGATGTTCATCCGGACCCAGCCGGAGATGTTCGCCTCGATTCTCGCAGGCGGCTTCCTCGGCTGCGTCTGCCTGCTGGCGCTCGGCCTGATCGTCGCGCCCCGCATCAGCAAGGTCATCCTGGTCCCCAAGCGGATCCTGCTGCCGATTGTCACGGTGCTCTGCATCATCGGAGCCTATGCCTGCAACAACCGCCTCTTTGACGTGGGGCTGATGTTCTGCTTCGGAGTGCTTGGATTCTGCATGCGCCGGCACGGGTACCCTGTGGCGCCGATGGTGCTTGCCATCGTCCTTGGGGGGATCATGGATTCCAGTTTCCGCCGCGCCATCAGTCTGGCAGAGAGCGAGAACGACAAGCTGGCTGCCCTGTTCGGACGGCCGATCACCCTGGTCCTGCTCTTCCTGACCATCCTGACACTCGTGATGAACATCCCGGCGGTCGGAAGAAAGCTGAAGGGGAGGACCTCCAGCGACGACGCTGCCTGATTCCTGGATAAAGATTGAGTCCGAAGTGTTTCCCGCACTCCGGACTCCTTTTCGTATGTTCCCCGCTTATCAATTGCTTCCGGAATATCCAGTGCAAGCATGACCGGAGGATACGTCTACGATCCTGATGATGCGACCAGTTTACAGACAACCTGTTGCTTTGGCAAGAGAAAAAATATTAATTCTTTGTACAAAAAGAAGTTGATGATGTCAGAGGTTGTACAGGACTTATACAGGCCTTGTACAATAAGGCAACTTCTCCAAACTTCTCACATGTTCCCGGTAGGACGCTAATCTGTTGGATAAACGGAAAATAGGAGAATTCTCCCTCGCGAAGGAATGTCCATTCCGAGACGTGGGATTGATGTCTGATGTCATTACTCCTGCAAGCGGATTGGTGCGGTATCACCTCGAATGCTTTCTGTATTCGCGAAAGATGGATTCCATAGTCTTCGCAGAAAAGAGTCCTATTCAACCGCTATTGCTGGAGTGCGGGACGTACAAACATCTAGAGAGGAAACTGTTGTTTTCCACCGAGGAGATCGTCTCCCCGAAGGATGCCGCGGGAGTGGAGCGGAGGCGCTTTTTGATCGGCGACCCGGAAATCGAGGACGGCAGGAGGGGCGCCCAGTACGGGGCGGTCGACTTCGAGCTGTCCGACAACGGGAACAGGCTCACCATCACCGACGTCTCGATGGGCAAGGGGCACGAGGACCTCGTGCGTGAGGCGGTCACCGACCTGATCGACGAGTATTCCCAGGCAAGCATCGAGTGGGACACGAACGGCGACGAAAAGCTGGAGGCCGTCAAGGACAGCCTGATGGAGCAGAACGGCGGCTCCTTGCAGATCAGCAGCCAGGACCAGGTGCAGGGGCACCAGAAGGTTGTGGGCGCGATCAGCAGGGCGTTCGGCTCCTCGCTGAACAACAAGCAGCTCTACACCGCCGCCGACGTACTGGAGGTCATGGCCCGGACCAAGGGGATGACCGGAGAGCAGTATCTGGCAAAGTACTTCGCGGACGGCGGGTTCCGGAAGCTCTCCTCCGCCGAAGGCAAGGCGGTGCTCAGGCAGAGCGGCCTTTCCGAGGGCGACGTCAACGGCCTGACGCAGTTCGTGACCGACGGCAAGGCGATCGTCTACGCCGCCGAGCACGGCAACTTCTCCACGTTCGTCCACGAGTCGTTCCATGTCCTGGAGCGGGTGACCGATTCCACACAGCAGCTCGAGGACGCGATCCAGGCCGCCGGCAGGAGCGGACAGCTTGCCGGGTACGTGAAGGCACACGACCGGCTGTTCAGCGACGGCCTGTTCACCACCGACGACGAGGGGAAGGACATCGACGCAGCCACCCGCATCACGCAGGTGGTGGAATCCTGGGGGGACGGTAAGGACCTCACCAAGGCCCAGCAGGAGCTGAGGAGCGAGATCATGGCGCGCCTGTTCGAGGGCTACCTGTACGACGGCAAGACGTTCAGCCCGCAGCTGAAGACCATCTTCGCCAAGATCGCCCAGTGGATGAGGCGGATCTACCGCGGCATGGAGACCCACGGGGTCACCCTGACCGACGACATCGTCAAGGCATATGACGACCTGCTGACCAGGAAGGACAGCGGGGTGGCGATTGCGGAAGGAAGCGTGATGACACTGGCGCAAAGACAAGAGAGAGAACAGTCCGACTTCAAGTCTTTTGCAAAATGGCTGACGGAAGCTGACGTGAAGACGTTGGCTAGTTCGAGAACTTATAGAACAGTTTATGATAGAGTTCCGGATATCCTCGGAAAATGTTTTCCCGGAATGGAAGATCTTCCATTAAAAATTAAAGAGTCTGTCGTCCCTCATTCTTTGAGGCGTCATCCTGGCATGACAATTGATATTATGTTGGAAGCATTGGGAGCGGTCACTGAGCCTTTGGCTATAGGGCAGTCAAGGACTGTTCCAAATGCATCCGTTGTTTTGACTAACGTTTATGATCGAAACGGGGCTCATGTAATTGTTCCAATCCATTTGGTCCAAGAAGAAGACGAGGGGCTTTGTATAGTTGCTTCCGTTTACGGGAAAGACCATAAATTCAAAGAATGGGCAGAAAGCACTAATTGGGTTTATATGAAACAAGGCACCAACATCCCCGACGTCGCAGGGTCCAATTCCCTCGGTCGGGGAGGCAGTGCCTCTATACCTACTATCGCATCGAACTCCGATTCCGTCAAGCCCGACGTATTAAGACAAGGCTACGACTATGCTCAGAACATGAGCAACAACGCGGTCGAGGCATATTCCGAAGGGAAACGGCCTTTGTGGAAATGGAGGAAATCCGACATTTCCCAAGCCGTGGAAACCCTTGCCGGCAAGGATATTGTTTCCGACATGGATGCAGCCGAGATGAAAGAATCCTTCCTCGAAAGGACCGAATGGCACCACGTTGGGTCTGCTTATAACAAACAGGATTTCTATGCGATTAGTCTTGACAAGATCAGGAACACCATCGGCAAACTGCCCGAAGAAGAACTGGACAACTACGAAAGGGCAAGCGTCTATACCCTGGAACTCCTCACCGACGTCATGCACAGGCAGCATCTCGGCAAGGAGGAGGCAATCAATTGGATCGGGCGTTATCTGCATGACCATAAGACTGCAGATGGCTCTGGAATTTTCCTGTATGGAACCTATGGGCTAACAGGAGAAGTGGTTGACGAACTGAAAGGCGTATCGGGTGAGCTGTTGTCCTGGTACAACTTTGGCAAAGGCGAGGATGTCTCTTGGCTCGATCATGTCCCTTCCGGAGCTGTGGAAGGGAAAGACCATATAGTCCTTGGCCAAGCAGAGCCTGACGTGCTCGCCCAGGCGGCTGAAGCGAATGCGGCTCCTGGACGGGCGGACGTGGATAAAGTGCTGGCGCAAACGGTCGCGGTGGAAGGGCATGGAATGATAGGGATCAATCTCTTGAATTTCTTGACGAAAATGCTGGTAGAAAATAGCCCAAGGCTGTCACTTAAGGCATCTTGGGCTCTAGGTACGGCGGCGGACGTCTCATCCGTCAGTGAACCCGTACGGGTACCGTGCAACTCTACTATCGCATCGGACTCCGATTTTGTCAATCCTGACGTATTGAGACAAGGCTATGACTACAAACCCAATATGAGCAATAACGCGGTCGAAGTATATTCCAAAGGGAAACGGCCTTTGTGGAAATGGTCGTCAACGCGACTAGCAGGGAGTTCGGCTCTTCGCAGAACAACAAACAGCTCTACACCACCGACGACGAGGGGAAGGAGACCGACGCCGCCACCCGCATCTCGCAGGTGGTCGCGTCCTGGGGGGACGGCAAGGACCTCACCAAGGCCCAGCAGGAGCTGAGGAGCGAGATCATGGCACGCCTGTTCGAGGGCTACCTGTACGACGGCAAGACGTTCAGCCCGCAGCTGAAGACCATCTTCGCCAAGATCGCCCAGTGGATGAGGCGGATCTACCGCGGCATGGAGACCCACGGGGTCACCCTGACCGACGACATCGTCCGCGCATACGACGACCTGCTGACCAGGAAGGACAGCGGGGTGGCAAGGGCGGAAGGAGAAGGAGTAATGGCTCAGACTGCGGATAAGGAAAACCTTATTCGCAAATACACGGACAAGACTCGCTATCATCAGGACGAGCAAGAGGAGCATCTGTATATCCATCCTGAACGGATGACGCACGCAGAGATAAATAATACTGAAAAAGAAAAGCTGAGACACGAAATGGCCATGGCACGAAAACTTGCACGTCATTATGGCTTCGATGTGTTTTTGCTACCAGAGGATTTCGGTAGTCGCTTACTTTTGTTCGGAAACAAAAGCCCTGATGGTATTGTAAATGGCATTTTCTTTGATGAGAAACAAGCGGTTACAGGGACGGAAAGAAGCATTCAAGGAAATTTCCGAAAAGCGAGAAAACAGGCAGAAATGCTTTATCTTGATTTGTCTCAAACCAATGTCGGCATCGAGAAAGCCGTTGCATATATCAATGGACAAATCACGGCTGACGAAGATGTTTCCGAATCTTTCCATGTAGTCATCGAAAACAAGGACGGGATTTTCTCGGAATTTCGTGTTGATATAAATAAGAAGGAGCTCGTAAAGAGCACCTTCTTAAGCAGTCCAAGGAGTAACCCTTGGTCTGATTCCAATATCGCATCGAATTCCGATTCCGTCAAGCCCGACGTGCTCGCCCAGGCGGCTGAAGCGAATGCGGCTCCTGGACGGGCGGACGTGGATAAAGTGCTGGCGCAGACGGTCACGATAGAAGGGTATGGGGAAACCGCAAAGAAACAATCTTTAGAATTTCTTGATAAAAATGCTGGCAAGGAATTTAGAACACTTACTGGCGAAATTATTCGGTTGCCCTCTTCTCGTCGGCAAAGGAGACATATCTGGTTCACAAGTCAGAAAAACCCACAAAAGAGTGACTTACGACGTAATTATAACTATATCCTAAACCTTGAAAATCTTATTGAGAACGCGAAGTTCCAAAACAGAAAGAAAAAATAGCAAACCCGAGAAAAAGCCGGGAGTGAGCAATTATTGGTATTTCCGTGTCAATGCCGAATATGGTGGAAAAACAAAAAAGTTGATTTTGGTGTGTGAACAAAACAATGGCGATGTTGCACGCATCAAAGATTTTAACCTCGTAACCGGCGTGACAACATCGCCATCTGTTCATACTTATAACGCATCTGGCCCGACTTTGCAAGTGGTGAACCTGTACGAGATTCAGGAAATGAATCCCAAACACCACGATTCTTTGGAGCCCAACGTGCTCGAGCAACGCATCCCCGCCAGCCAGGTGCAGAAGGCCCGCACCCGGGATATGGAGCGGATCGAGAGGAGCGCCAGGGAGGCCCTGATCCGGACGGTCGGGGACGAGACCCGGCTGATGGACATCGCCCGCTCCTGCCAGAGCTTCGAGGAGTTCAGGGACAGGGTGTCCGACGAGTTCGTGCGCGGACAGGAGCGCATCCCGCGCATGGACATCGGCCAGTTCGCCCAGACCACCTGGGACTACATGAAGATGCTCGACGGCGGGGACCTGTACGGGGACCACGAGATGAGCGAGGCGGCGAGGGACGCGGAGTCCGCGGACGCCTTCAAGGAATGGCTCACCCGGAACCGTCCCGACCTCGAGGACTCCCTGAAGAAGGGCAACGAGCTGACGCTCGAGACCTGGCTGCGCGCACTCTATCAGGAAGCTGACGGGAGCGCCGAGGGCAACGTGCAGGAGGCGACCAATGCCACCGCCATCCTCAACGAGGAAAGGCGCAAGTGCAGGGAGAGGAGCCTGGACAACCGGTTCAAGGAGCTGGTCGACACGGACGAAGGGCTCGACCAGGTCATCTCCGCATTCTCTTCCGACGACACGCAGCTGCCGCCGGAGGCGAGGATTGTAGTGGAGGCCGCCAGCCAGGAGGAGGTCGATGCCGCCAGGGAGGCGTTGAAGCGGGATCCCAGGCTGTACCGCACCTTGTATGCGGAGAAGACCGGCGACAAGGCATGGAGCTCCACGGACCTGCAGGGGGAGATGCCCATGATCGGTGACCCGGTGGGACGCATGCGCTACGTCATGGGCCAGAGCGAGCGCAAGAGGCGGTGCTCACCGGAGACATGAAGTACCTGGACGACGGGGAACATAGGCGAGGGAAAAAAGCGGCCTGCAACTTGCTGTTGCAAAACAGATTGCAGGTCGCGATAAGATACACTTGGAAACGATTGGTAAAAGCTGAAAAATCTAATTATATTAGACTTCCATGATTTCCTTTTCCTTCGCTGCCGCGATCTGGTCGACCTTGGCAGTGTAGGTATCGGTCAGCTTCTGGATCTTGGCCTCGAGGTTTTTCTGCTCGTCCTCGCTGATTTCGCCGGCCTTCTGGGCCTTCTTCAGCTCGTCCATGCCGTCGCGGCGGATGTTGCGCACGGAAATCTTCGCCTGTTCGGCGGTATTCTTCGCGCTCTTCGCCAGCTGCTTGCGGCGCTCCTCGGTGAGGGGAGGGAAAGTCAGACGGATCAGCTTGCCGTCGTTGTTCGGCGGCAGGCCGAGGTCGCTGGACAGGATGGCCTTCTCAAGGGCGGGGAGGACGGACTTGTCCCAAGGCTGGATGACAATGGTGCGTGCCTCGGGGATGCTGATGGTGCCGACCTGGTTGATCGGAGTCGGCGTGCCGTAGTAGTCCACGCGGATCTTGTCCAGGACACTCGCGGAGGCGCGTCCCGTGCGCAGACCGTCGTAGTCGGCCTTCAGGGTCTCGCAGGTCTTCTGCATCCTTGCTTCACAGTTTGTCAAAACATCAGACATGT
>CAJMOS010000108.1 GCA_905215015.1 uncultured bacterium
CAACATACGCATCATACTTATCAATCAGTTCTATCCGAGTATGTGCGGAACGGAAGGGAGGCCGAATACCTGCTCTTCCCCCGCCTGGCGGTCATCGCCGAACGGCTGTGGAACCCCCAGCCTGTGGAAAGCCTGGACGAGCGGATGGCGATGGAATACGCCAAGCTGGATGGCCTGAAGGTGCTCTCCTGGAGGGGCAAGGCGGAATGACCCCCGCTTGACAAGCGGGGCCATTCCTTCCAATGATACACCCGTCTTGCATGAGACCAACAGTTCATAAACCTTCCTGTTGCAAAACAAAACCGGGTACGGGGCTCTTGCCCCGGTGACACAGCGCCTTGTGTCTCTCGGCTCACCGAAGGCAAAGGAGCGGCTGATGCCAAACGAATTTTTGCTTCTGGTTTCCCTTCTGATCAGTTTCTTGGGTCTGATCGTGTTCTTCCGCCTCGCCGGCCGTGCCGGCCTGTATGGATGGACCGTCTTTGTCACCATTTCCGCCAACATCGAGGTGATGATCCTCATCAGGGCCTTCGGAATGGAGCAGACGCTTGGCAACACCCTGTTCGCCGCCAGTTTCCTGACCACCGACATCCTCAGCGAAATCTATGGGAAGCGGGCATCGAACCGGGCTGTAGTGATCGGCATCGCCACCAACATCACCTTCATCCTGCTGACCATGACCTGGATGCTCTACACCCCCAGTTCCCAAGACTGGGCGCTCCCGTCGATCCGCACGATCTTCAGCAATACGCCTAGGATGATGCTGGCAAGTCTGGTCGCCTATGCGGTCAGCCAGGCCCACGACGTCTGGGCCTACCATACCTGGTGGAAACTGACCACCAAGTGGTTCGGCGACTCCAGGAAGTACCTGTGGGTGCGCAACAACGGTTCCACGCTGGTCAGCCAGCTGATCAACACGGTGCTCTTCACCCTGCTCGCCTTTTGGGGCACCTATGGGTTCGCCACCCTTTCCAGCATCTTCTGGTCCAGTTACCTGATCTTCATCGTCACCAGCCTGCTCGACACCCCCTTCGTCTACCTGGCAAGGTGGATGTACTCCGCCAGGATGGTGCGGCCGGGAAAGCGGGTTGCCGAAGTGGACCAGGACGAGACGATAGAGGCAGACAGTGGCAACGGTAACTGAGGCAACAGGTTTTGTCCGCTACGCCTGCATCAAGCAGAAATTGCCCCGGGAAATCGTGATGCTCCGGGGAACGGGATGCAAGTGGCGGCGCTGCCGCTTCTGCGACTACCACCTTGACGCCTCGGCGGACATCGAGGCGAACTACATGCTGAACAAGCAGGTGCTCTCCTACGTGACCGGCCGCTACAAGGTCCTTGAGGTAATCAACTCGGGAAGCTTCACCGACCTGGACGAGAAGAGCATGCGAGCGATCATCGACACCTGCCGCGAGCATGCGATCAGGCAGGTCCACATCGAGTTCCACTGGATGGACCGGCTGCAAGTCGCGCCGCTGAAGGAACGCTTTGCCGGATGGGGCATCGAGCTCTGGGCCAAGATGGGGGTGGAAACCTTCGACATCCCCTTCCGGAAGAGCTATCTGGACAAAGGGATCGACACCCCGGCTTGTTCCCCCACCCCCGAGGACATCGCCCGCTATGCCGACGAGGTCAACCTCCTGATGGGACTTCCCGGGCAAAGCATCGAAGGCATGCTTGAGGATGTGAAGATCGGGCTTTCCCTCTTCAGGCGGGTCTGTGTCAACGTGATGACGGCCAACAGCGCCCCGATCCAGCCGGACCAGCGGGTCATCCTGAAATGCGGGACCTTCGTCTTGCCTGCCTACCAGGACAACCCCCGCGTCGACATCCTGACCGACAACAGCGATTGGGGGCTGGGAGCGAAACTTCCTCCGGGCGAGGTTGCGAGAATCGAAGACTGAACACAACCCGTACCGCCTGCTCGAAACCAAGACCTCGGGCCGGACGCGCCCATGAACTCCATTGCCTCTACTCCAGACACACAAAATCTCCGGGGAAACCCGGAGATCCTGGTATGCCTGGGAAAAACCGTTCAGCCCTTGGCGTAGCGCCTGCGGCTGCGGTAAAGACCCTGCATCAGGTGCTCCTCGCCGTCACGGTAAATCAGACCTTGGAAACCCACGCAGGTGACCACTTCCCCGCCGACCTTGTCAGCCAGCTGGTGGAGGATCTCCTCCTTTTCGTCACGGTGCTGGAGCAACTTGACCTTGACCAGCTCGCGGGTCTTCAGCGCCATGTCGAGATGGGTTGCGACGCTATCGTCGTACCCCTGCTTGCCGACCATGACCACAGCCTCTTGGGTCTGGCCATAATTCTTCAGAAACTGTCTGAAATCACTATCCATGGCGCCTACCTTACTCCCTTTCCGGCCGTTTGCCTAGTCCTGATATTTCTGCCGGACAAGGAAACGCTTCACTTTCATCGTGCTCGACTTGGGAAGCGGCTCCCAGATGGCGGTCACGCGGGTAATCTTCTTGTAGGGCTGCAAGGTACGGTTGACTTCCGCGACGATCTCCTCAAAGCGCTTCTGGATTTCCTGCTTGTAGGTCTGGGGATGGGCCTTCTGCATCTCCTCCAGATAGTTCTTGGCGGGGTAGACCAAAGCACGCACCCCTTCGGTCTTCAGCTGCTTGTCGACCATGTAGCCGATGACACAGATGGTGTCGATCTCGTCGTAGAGCTGGAACTGGTCCTCGATCTCCTCGGGAAAGACATTCTTGCCGCCCTCGGTGACGATGATGTTGCGTTCCCGTCCGGTCAGGTAGAGGTACTTGTTCTTGTCCAGATGGCCGACATCGCCGGTGTTCAGCCACCCGTCCTCGGAGAGCACCTCGGCCGTCGCCTCGGGATTCTTGTAGTATCCCTTCATGACGTTGGGTCCCTTGATATGGATGACGCCATTGCCATCGCTGTCAGGGTTGCAGATCTTGATCTCCTCCTGCGGGAAATAGCGGCCGACACTGGTCAGCACGAACGCGTAGGTAGGATTCAGGGTGGCGATCGGGCTGGTCTCGGTCAGGCCATAGCCCTGCACGAAATCCAGTCCAAGCTGCTGGTACATCCGGAAGGTGCTGGCCGGAAGCGGACCACCGCCACTGATGCAGATGCGGACCTTGTCCAAGGCGATGTTCTTCAAGAGGAAGCCGAACCACTTCTTGCCCACATTGACGTGGAACACTTTCTTCAGCATGCCGCTGACAGCCATCATAAAGCGCACGATGCCGTAGACGATGACCGACTTCTTCTTGACCCCGGTCATCAACCCGGCAAGCAGCTTGTTGAAAAGCATGGGTACGCCAAGAAACATGGTCACCCCACCCTCATGGATTTCCTTGAAAACCTGGCTGATCACCAGACGCTTGCCAAAGACACAGCCGGCACCGACCGAAAGCGATTCGATCAGGACCGCGAGCATGGTGTAGGCATGGTGGATCGGGAGAATGGCGTAGAAGACATCATCCGGGCCGATATCCATCTGGCTCTGTGCGATGAAGCAGTCGGAGACGAAATTCTTGTGGGTCAGCATGACGCCTTTCGGGGTACCGGTGGTACCGCTGGTGAAAAGGATTGCCGCAAGGTCCTCTTCGGAGGGCATCTCGTGCTCGATTGGAGCGGCCATGCAGTCAAGGATGAAGGGATGGTCCGGGTCGTCCGGCTCCAGGGAAATCTTGACCAGCCCCAGTTTGCCTTCCTTGTCGACATCATCAATCCGCTCCTTGTCGATGCACAGCACCTTCAGCTCGGCAAAGGCAATCAGCTTCTCCATTTCAGAGTCATGCAAGGACCAGTCCAGCGGAACAGCGACGCAGCCCGCGTACATGGTCCCCAAGTAGGCAATCGCCCATTCCGGGCTGTTCTTGCCGGTACCGCCGACTTTGTCCCCTTTCCTCACGCCAAGGGAAAGCAGATAACTGGCGAACCCCAGCATCTTCTCCTGCGCCTCGGAAAAGGTGAAGGACTCGTACGTCGGGGTGAAAGCGCTCCAGCAGGTGTGCTTCGGGAAGCGCTTGGCCGTGATATTGAACAACTCCGGGAGCGTCGGCCACTGACCGTGGAACTCGGTGCCACGGAAGGCCTCCAGAAACCTCCAGGAATGATCATCGTCATGGAATTTCATTCGGGTACTCCTCGCAAGCGGGCAGACAGGCCACGCCTATTGTTAGCCTACCAGCATGGCCGGAATTCCGCAACCGGCATTTTGACACATTTACAATAAATGTCATACTAGTTAGTTTCTACCATCCCCTCTCTGTTGCAGAATACCCTGCCTTCCGCTACACTGCTAGCCATGTTCAAGACCTTTCAGGAAGTTGTCTCCTTCATGGAGCTGCATACGAATCTGGAGCGTTCCGTTTCCGGCCACTATACCACCCGGACCTATCGGCTGGACCGCATGAAGGCCCTGCTCGACCATTTCGACCATCCGGAACGTTCCTTCAAGAGCCTCCACGTGGCGGGGAGCAAAGGCAAGGGTTCGACCAGCAGCTACCTCGCCGCCGGCCTTGCGGCCCTCGGTTACCGCACGGGACTCTACCTTTCCCCCCATCTGACCGACTACCGCGAGCGGTGGATCGTCGACGGTCGGTTCGCCAGCGACCCCGACCTGGTCGAGACGGGCAACCAGATGGAAGCAGGGCTCAAGGACTTCCATTTCCGTGACGAGTGGGGCGAATCCCGACCTACCACCTTCGAGCTCTACACGCTCTTCGCATACCTCTTGTTCAAGCATCTGCGGTGCCAGTACGCCGTCCTAGAAACAGGGCTGGGAGGAAGGCTTGACGCCACCAACACCGTAGACCCCGTGGCCGCCGTCCTCTGCCCGATCGAGCTGGAACATACGAAAATCCTTGGGGACACCATCGAGAAAATCGCCATCGAGAAGAGCAAGATCATCATGCCCCGCCGCCCGGTCTTCGTCGGGCTGGAGAAGCCGGAGGCAATGCGGGTCTTCCGAAACGAGGCGAAAGCGCAGGAGAGCGCCCTGACCAGTCTGGCCGATGAACTGGACTCTCTGGAGAGCAGGACCACGTTCCAAGGTGAAGTGGTCGACATCACGTGGAAGAACGGGACGAAAGACCATCTGGTCCTGTCGATGATCGGCACCGTGCAGGCGCAGAATGCCGCACTTGCACTGCTGGCCCTTCGTTCCTTGGGGCTGTATGAAGAAGGGAAGACCATCCCCGCCTTCGAGCGGAACCGTCTTCCCGGACGCTTCGAGAAAGTTTCCGAAAAACCCGCAATCTACATCGATGGCGCCCATACCGTCAATTCCCTGCAAGGGCTTCTGGAGACCTACGATGCCCTCTACCCTGAAGAAGGCGGCAGGGTCGCCATCTACGGCGCGTTGCTCGACAAGGACCACAGGCACATGTGCAGCCTGATGGCGCGTTCATTCGACCACATCATCGTCAGCACCCCTGGCACCTACAAGAAGAGCGACATCCAGGCCATCTGGCGGATCTTCCGGGAGACCGCACCCGACAAGGATATCCGGCTGGTACCGGACAACACCGAGGCGTTGCGCGAGGCAAAGGCTCTCGCGGGGGATACCGGATCGATCCTGGTCACCGGATCCTTCTACCTGGGCGGAGCGATCAAGAGCCTGCTATGAGGCTTTTCATCGCCTTCCCGCTGGACAGCCAAGCGGTGGAACAGGTCTTTCAATGGGAGCTTTGGCTTAAAAGCCAATGCCGTCACGGCTCCTTTCCTCCAAAGGAAAACCTGCATGTGACCGCCGCTTTTCTCGGCGAATGCTCCCCTTGGCAGCACGCTCAGGCGGAGACGTTCGTCTCCCGGTTTTCCTTTTCGCCCATCTCCGTCCAGTTCTCCAGCTGGGAACGCTTCCACCGGGACACCTACGTGCTGCGCTCTGCCGCGCCAGAGGCCGACAAGGTGGCTAACCGCCTACGGCAGGGTCTGGAAGCCCTTGGACTGCCCTTTGACCGGAAACCGTTCCGACTCCACCTGACAATAGGCCGTCATGTCACATATCAAGGACAGCTTCCCCCTCTTTCGATTTCCACCACGCTTTCCCGTCTCGTGCTCTTCTCCTCGGCCGAGACGCAGGGCAGACGCCTCTACACCCAGCTTTCATCGACGAAATAGCGTATACTGGACCTATGGACACCTACCAACATTTGAACGCACACGCATGGGATTACGAATCCCGCAAGGGGAACTTCTGGACTGTCGCTGCCACCGCCAGCCAGGTGGAGCGTGCCAAAAGCGGCCAGCCCGACATCTATCTCACCCCGGGGCATACCGTCGACCAGAGTTGGATCCGCCCCTTCCTCGGCAAACGGGTCCTATTGCTTGGCAGCGGGGGCGGACAGCAGGCAGTGCTGCTTGCCGCCGCCGGTTGCCAGGTGACCGACCTGGACATCTCCACCGCCCAGCTTGCCACGGACCGGAGCTGCGCCCGGCGCTATGGTCTGGACATCGAGACCATCCAAGAGGACATGCAGGACCTCTCCTGCCTTGGGGACCGTACGTTTGACTTAGTCTTCAACCCGACCAGCACCTGTTTCGTCCAGGACGTCGAGCAGGTCTACAGGGAATGCGCCAGACATCTGGTTCCAGGAGGAACGCTGATGACCAGCGCGACCAACCCTGCCATCTACATGTTTGACGAACGCAAGGCGCTGAGGAACAAGTTGGTGGTCAAGTACACGATTCCCTACAGCGACCTGCAGAGCCTGGGCCGGAAACGATTGGAGAAGATGGCACGGGAAAACGACACCTTCGAGTTCTCCCACACCGTCGACAGCCTGGTGGGAGGCCTATGCCGGGCCGGGTTCGTGATTACGGGCTTCTCCACCGACTCATCGGAAAACGAGGCTATGGACAGTTTTCTCCACGATTGCTATTTTGCCATCAGGGCACAGAAACTATGACAGACTTGATCTGGAGGGTGATACTTCCCGGTTCCGAAGATCTCCGCCTCTTCGCCGAAAGCGAGGAACGGGTTTCCTACTGGGAGCACGAGGTCGCCAGGCGGTTCGGGCTTTTCGGACCGAAAAGCGCGGCATACCAGAACGCGGAACGAAACTTGATCCAGTCGCACGTTGACGCGGGCAACTGGAGCGAGGCGCTACGGCTTGCCTTGGACTGGGAGAAGCGCCATAGTGGGCAACTGACTGACAATCGGGCGGAAAATTTCTTGGCGTTGGGAAGGTGCTTCCTGGGACTGCGCAAGTTTGTCGAGGCGCGAGAGGTGCTATCCACCTTGCTACGCAGTACCGAACAACCGATTTTCGGACAGTGGACCCTCTATTACCATATCCATGCGGTCACCCTTTTTGCCGATTACCTGCACGCCGCGGAAACAAAGGCGCTTGACGAGGAATCGATGCGCTACCTCGCCTTCCTCAAATCCAAGCAGGGGCTCGGCGACGAAATCACCCTGACGGTGGAGATGCGGCTCCTGCTCGCCCTTTGCCAAGAGCGGAGAGGCGACCTGGACCACGCCCTCTCCAACTACCGGCAAGTCTACCAGTTCTTCAAGCAACGGGAACTCTTTCCCGCCCCTGCCTGCAGGACCGGGTTGCTGGCCCGCATCTACCGGATGCAGAAACGCAAGAACCAGGAAGTTGCCTCAATCGAGACGAGGATGTGGATCAAGAACCTTCTGAAGGAACACCCCGAACTGGAGGTTCCGACACGACGCTACATCGACGCGTCGTGAGACGGAGCGCCCCTTCGGGGCAGATGGCTGCGCACTTTCCACAACGGATGCACAGCGACATCTGTCCGCTTCCGGCGGGGTTGAGGTCCATGGGACAGGCAACGTGGCAGCGCCCGCAATGGATGCACTTCTGTTCATCCCAGCACAGCCGGACCGGGCTGAGATGGTTTCCCATGCCGTACAGCGCCCCGAGCGGGCAGAAATACCGGCAGAAGGGGCGATACACCACCAGACAGAGCAGAAGCAAGGCCACAAGCAATAACAGCTTCCAGGCAAAGAGCCAGGAAAGCATCGGACGAAGTCCCTCGTTCCAGATTGCGAACAGCAGTCCCCCTTCCAAGGTACCCGCGGGGCACACATAGGCGCAGAACCAATCCTTACCGAAACCGAAGGCGTCAAGCGCGAAGAGGGGAAACAGCACGCACAGGCCCCCAAGCAGGACAAACTTCATCCCCCGCAGCACCTTCTCGCCGGGCAACCGCCGGAGTTTGGGACCAAAGGGTATCTTGTGAAGGAGTTCCTGCAAGAGCCCGAACGGGCAAAGCCAGCCACAGACAAAGCGCCCAAGCACCGAACCGAAGAGCGCCAACAGGCCCGCCACGTAGAAGAAGGAGCCAAGGTCCCTTGTGGCAAGCGAGGCTTGCAGAGAGCCCAGAGGACAGGCGGTCGTGGCTAGCGGACAGGCATAGCAGTTCAGGCCGGGCAGGCAGAGCCGTTTGCTCCAGCCAGTGAACAGACGGTTCCGGGCCAGGCCGTAGAGATAGCCGTTGGAAAGCGCGGCAAAGCAGGCCTGGAGCAAGTGACGACGTTTATCCAAGGCCGACACACTCCATGCACAGGTTCGCGGCCTTCTGCCAGACGGCATAGGGACCACCAAGGACCAGCCCAAGGACAAGCAGGCAACCAGCAAGGACGAGAGGGAGAACAATCCGTCTCATCGCATCGCCTCAAACTGTCTGGCCAGCGCTTCCTTTGTCTGCTGTCCGTACAGGGGTCCTTCGAGGATTTCCCCGTTCGCGTCCACCCAGAACGCCGCGGGGATGCCGGAAAGGGAGTTGAGGAACGACGTGGAGAACTCGGCAGAGGGAGCAATGGTAAGGACATGCAAGCCGGCCTTCTCCATGATCTGCTCCGCCACTTTCCGCTGGCGGGCACTGATGTTGCCCCTGCTGTCCGCGAGATCGGTGCAGATGCCGATGACCTGCACGGTGGGGTGTTTGCCGGCCACTTCGGCCAAATCGGGCATTTCAGCCCGACAATAACCACACCAAGTGGCCCATACGAAGAGCAGCGAGCGTTCCTTGCGAGCCAGCTGACTGCCGGAGACCGGCATGCCGCTGATGGCAGTCCCGGAAAAGACCGGACGGATGTTTGCCGCGAAAAGGCACGAGGAAAGAAACAACAAGGAAAACACGAGCGATACACGTTTCATATGGCAAGTGTAGCAGGCGTCCGAGGCAGAAGAAAAGGGGAATTCGCACTCCCCTTCACCATCACCCCATAAAATAGAGATGCATCAGATTTTCCCAAGTCGTCACCGTCGGATACCGGCGAATCATCGCCTGATAGTCCTCGGGACATTTGTCTTGGAAAACCGCCCATTTCTCCTTTAATTTGCCAGCATCCATGCGATGCGGCGTATAGATTCCGTGCCGGCGGCAGGCCTGCTCGAAATCGGTCCGAAAATTTGCCTCCATGGCTGCCTCCTTACCGGACAATGATATCGTATTTGCGCTGCAAAAGTCAATATAACATACGGCAATACAAACAGTTAGTAGTATTGACAAGCGGTTCTCTCCACCAAGTCCGCCATCGCTCTTCCGGGGGAAGAAACATCTTCCCGTTGGCGATGGAAATGGCCTTGGAACAGGTGGAATCCAGAAGGAGTCACCAGTCGAGCGCGCCTTGGGCGATCTGCTTGAGATACTCCAGCGTCGCCTTGAAACCTGCCTTCAGGCTGGAGAGCTTGACCGTCTCCTGCCGGGTGTGGGAACCTGTGCCTTCGTAGATTCCAAGGCAGACCGAAGGGATGCCGGCGGAAAGCGGCACGTTGCAATCGTTGGAGCCGACACAGCGTACCGGGTATCCGCCGTTGTGCCGGATCACTCGTTCGGCCAAAGCCACCAGCAGCTGCTGTTGTTCGCTTTCCACCCTGCCGGTCGGACGGCTGCCGATAGGCTCCACCGTGAAGCGCAGGCCTTGTTCGGCGCACTCGGCTATCAGGTTTTCCAACTGCTGGCGCATCACCGCCATCGACTCCTTGCTGGTCGCCCGGTACTCGTAGGTGATCGAGCACTCGCTGGGAATCGAGTTGACTGTCGTGCCGCCTGAGATCGTCCCCACGTTGCAGGTGGTGAAATCGTCGGGAGTCGCCTGTCCGGCAAGCAAGGTGATCAACGTCGCCATGTCGACTTAGCCTGTCAATCTGCAAAGGAGAGATTTTCGGATTATTGGGTCCGAATGGTG
>CAJMOS010000109.1 GCA_905215015.1 uncultured bacterium
CCAGCTTGGAGGGCAGACGCCGCTGAACATGGCCGACGAGCTCGAGGCGGCCGGGGCGCACATTCTGGGCACCAGCCTTGATGGTCTGGATGAGGCAGGCGACCGCGAGCGCTTCAGCGCCTTGGTCCACAGGCTGGGACTGCATAACCCGACCAACCGCACCGCCCATAGTCCGCAGGAAATCTACGAAAAGGCCAAAGAGGTGGGCTTCCCCGTCCTGCTCAGACCCTCGTTCGTCCTAGGTGGCAGGGGCATGTTCATCGTCGACGACGAGGCAGGCCTGGCCGACTTCGTCGAGCACAGCGGGGTGGAGATTTCGGAAAAGAAGCCTGTTTTGATCGACCAGTTCCTCGAGGACGCCTTCGAGTATGACCTGGATGCAGTCAGCGACGGTACGAGCCTCTACATAGGCGGAATCGTCCAGCACATCGAGGCGGCGGGAATCCACTCTGGCGACTCGGCGGCTGTCTTCCCTCCGTACAAGTCACGTCCCCAGGTCCTGGCGCAGATGCGGCAGTGGGCCCTCAAACTCGCCAGGGAACTCAAGGTCAAGGGATTGATGAACATCCAGTTCGCCAGCAAGGGCGACGACCTCTTCATCATCGAAGTCAACCCGAGAGGGAGCCGGACCGTCCCCTTCATCAGCAAGACCAGCGGGGTCAACCTCATCGAGGCTGCCGTCCGCGTCTGGCATGGCGAGGACCTGGTCAGACAGGGGCTGGTTCCCTCCGAGGGTGCTGTCGCCGAGGGCAAGCCGTTGATGGGATGGGCGATCAAGGAGGCTGTCTTCAGTTTCGACCGCTTCAGCAACGTCGATCCGGCTCTCGGCCCGGAGATGCGCTCGACCGGGGAAGCGATCGGCATGGGCAGGACCTTTGGCGAGGCCTATGCGAAAAGCCAGGCGGCCGCAGGGAATCTGCTTCCCAAGAGCGGAACGGTGGTCATCACGGTCAACCACAACGACCATCAGACCATCATCCCGATTGCCCGTGACCTGGAGAAGATGGGCTTCACCTTGCTTGCCACCCGCGGTACGGCAAGGGCGTTGTTCGAGGCAGGCATTCTTTGCGGCGTCGTCCTGAAGACGCAGGACGGGCATCCCAACATCGTCGACTTGATGCATGCCCACAAGGTGGACCTGGTCATCAACACGCCGATGGGCTACCATGCCAGGCGTAGCGACGACGACATCCGCTCCATGGCTATGAGGCTCCACATCCCCTACACCACGACCACCAGCGCGGCGCGGGCTGCGGTCGAGGCGATCCGCTACGAGCAGGAGGGATACTACACGGTACGCGAGTTGCCCAGCGGCCGCTGGGAGGAGTGAATCAAGTCTTGCCCATGCGAGGGAGCGGGACGATCCCGCTTCCAAGCGCTTTTCAGGTTTGCCGCAAGATTGCAATTCCGCCCCCTTGCGAGTACACTGTGCTCATTATGGCAGAAGAAGCATTTATGCAGCGGACCACCACGTGTGGCGCGCTGACGAAAGCAGACAATGGCAAGACTGTCATCCTCAACGGATGGGTACACCGCGACCGCAACCATGGCGCCCTGCACTTCATCAACCTGCGTGACCGCTACGGCATCACCCAGGTCGTCGTTGACGACGACGCCTCTGCCGAGTTGGTGGAGACGGCCAAGCAGTTGCACCTTGAGTACTGCATCGCCGTCAAGGGTATCGTACGTCTTCGTCCCGAGAGCATGATCAACAAGGACATGCCAACCGGCGAGATCGAGGTCAAGGCAGAACAGATTCAGATTCTGAGCAAGTGCGCTCCGCTTCCCTTCATGATTGATGATGACGAGCATGTGCCTAACGAGGACATCCGCCTGCGCTACCGATATCTTGACCTGCGCAGCAAGGGCATGCAGGACCGCATCCGGCTCCGCCATGAGTTCGTCCACTCCATCAGGGATTACCTCTGCGACCAAGGTTTCTACGAGATCGAGACTCCGACGCTGGTCCGCAAGACTCCGGAGGGTGCCCGTGACTTCGTTGTTCCCTCCCGTCTGTGGCCGGGCAAGTTCTACGCCCTTCCCCAGAGTCCTCAGCTCTACAAGCAGCTGCTCATGGTCGGCGGCATGGACAAGTATTTCCAGATTGCCCGTTGCTACCGCGACGAGGACGCCCGTGGCGACCGCCAGCTTGAGTTCACCCAGCTGGATGTCGAGATGAGCTTCGTCCATCGCGACGACGTGCTCGACATGATGGAAAAGTGCATGCGCCATGTCTTCAAGGAAGTGGTCCACTACGAACTGCCCGAACATTTCAGAAGAATCAAGTGGTATGACTCGATGAACACCTATGGCTGCGACAAGCCAGACCTTCGTTTCGGTGTCGAGATGAAGGACCTGAACGAGGTGGTGTCGAAGTCTTCCTTCCAAGTCTACAAGGACCTCGTCGCCGCCAAGGGAAGCGTCAAGGGCATCTGTGTGCCGAAAAACGAGCATCAGGAGTTCACACGCAAGTATATCGACAGCCTGAACGAGGTGGCCAAGACCTATAAGGCCCATGGCATCGCCTGGACCAAGGTCGGAGCCGGCAATACCCTCGCCGGTGGCTGCGCCAAGTATTTCGCAGGGCTCGAGGCTGAGCTCATCAGCCTGTTCGAGGCCAAGGAGGGGGACCTGATCGTCCTGCTGGCCGACGCGAAATGGAAGGTTTGCTGCACGGCTCTGGGCGCGGTCCGCACACAGGTCGGCAAGGACCTGAAACTTGCCAAGCCGCACACTTTCGCCTTCTGCTGGATCATCGACTTCCCGCTCTTCGAGTTCAACGAGGAAGAGGGTCACTGGGAAGCCGCCCACCACATGTTCAGCATGCCTCAGGTCGAGTACATCCCGACCATGGAGAAAGATCCCGGCGCCGTCATCGGAGACCTGTACGACATGGTCTGCAACGGCTATGAGTGCGCTTCCGGGTCAATCCGTATCCACGACATCGAGCTGCAGAAACGGGTGTTCTCCATCTGCAACTACCCTGAGGAGAAAGCCCAGAAGGCCTTCGGGTTCCTGCTTGACGCTTTCAAGTATGGTCCTCCTCCCCACGGAGGCATCGCCCCGGGAATCGATCGTCTCGTGATGATCGTCAGCGAGCAGACCTCCATCCACGAGGTCATCGCCTTCCCGAAGAACACGGTCGGTGTCTGTTCCATGGACAACTCTCCGAGCGAACTCGAGCCGGAGAACCTGAAGGAACTCCACATCAACGTGGTCATGCCCGAAGAAAAGAAGAACTGATCATACATCGGTTGGCTGATGGGGCTCCTTCGAAAGAGGGGGCCTCTTACATACGTAAAGGCCTCTGTCGTTCTGCAGGGTAGGACACCGGAGTGGTGGCCGTGACGGGGCATCGCCATCCGCATGGTTGGGATACCGGTAATCTTGCTTCGCCTTATCTCGTGAAAAAAGCGGCATATAGCAGTATTACGCCGATAAAACTGTCAATAACCACATTTTATCTTTGATAAAAATGTAATTGTCCATTACCGATACTATCGGGTATATCCCTGTCTGGAGAAACCGTATGTACCGCCATGCTTTGAAAGATTTGAAACAGTGGAAGGAAAGTCCGCGAAGAAAACCGTTCATCATCGAGGGTGCACGGCAGGTCGGAAAGACCTGGTTGATGAAAGAGTTCGGAGCGCAGGAATACAAAATACCGTCTATATCAACTTCGACCATAACGAGATCATGACAAACCTCTTTGCCGGAGATCTGAGCATTCAGCGGATCATGCAGGGAATCGAGCTGTACTGCGGCCATACGATAACGCCCGATGATACCCTGTTCATCTTTGATGAAATCCAGGAAGTTCCGGCAGCCCTCGCCCAGTCGTAACCGAATCATTCCTACGTTCCCGCGCGTGGCACCGGATCTCGGATTTGATTGCGACCAAAATGACAATCGATTGCTCTTTTGGTCGGATATTGGTATGGTAAAGGATAGGAGGATTCATGTACCATACCCGCACGTGCGAACAACTCATTGAAAGAACTGCCGCATCTTTCCCCTGTATTGCCATCTACGGACCCAGGCAGGTGGGCAAGTCCACCACCATCCATCACCTGTTCAGGGATTTCTGCCCGATGGTCACATTGGACGATCGCTCCGACAGGGACCTCGCCCTGACCAATCCCCGGCAATTCCTCGAAGCATATGGATGGCCTTTGGTCATCGACGAGATTCAAAAGGCACCTCTGTTGCTCGATGAAATCAAGAAGCAAATTGATGCCCAGCGCTTGAAATGGATGGATGAAGGCAAACCGCAAAAGCTCATGTACATCCTTACGGGGTCCAGCCGGTTTACTCTCGAGCAGGGGATTACGGACTCGCTCGCTGGACGTTGTGGAATCATTGAGATGGCATCGTTCTCCCTGTGCGAGACTCTTGGAGTCCCTGCGAGTCCGTTCACCCCGGATATCGCCTCCTTGCTCAAAAAGGAACGGGAGACTCCCGTCCCTTATCAGAACAAGCAAGACATTTTTCATCGGATTTTCCATGGAGGCATGCCTGACATCGCAACGGGAACCGCACAAAGAGACATCTACTTCAAATCCTATGTGGATACCTATATCGAGAAGGATGTCCGGACCTTGCTCAACGCCTCAAACGAAACTGCGTTCAGAACCTTTCTTGAAATAGTGGCGCTCAGGACTGCCCAAGAACTCCATTACGAGGAGATTGCGGTGCAGACGGGCATCGATGTGCGGACTTGCAAGCGATGGCTTTCCTTACTGGTCTCATCGGGAATCATCCACCTTTTGCGCCCGTTCATGGCAAACCTTTCCAACCGGGTCATCAAGGCGCCGAAGCTCTATTTCATGGATACGGGATTATGCGCATACCTGTGCAAATGGCCGACTGCGGAGATGTTGGAAAAAGGCGTCATGAGCGGTGCCTTCTTCGAAACCTTCGTGGTCAGCGAGATTGTCAAGAACCTGCAGGCATTCGGCAAAGATGTGGATTCCACCCTGTTCTATTACCGGGACAAGGACCAAAAAGAGATCGACCTGCTCTATCTCTCCGAAAACGGTCTGTATCCCATCGAGATCAAGGAAGGTTCGTACCCGAAAAAGGCGGCACGGAATTTTTCCGTCCTCTCGAAGTACCCACAGCCGGTACAAAACGGACTTGTCATCAACCCATGCGACAAGATGCGTCCGCTGGGGGATTCTGCCTGGTTCTACCCTGTGTATCGCATTGGAACTTGATAAGGACATGACCATATACGACCAAAACGGCAGTTGATTGCTGTTTTGGATGAACATTCACAACTATGCTATTTCAACATTCATATTCCCATTTTTATGCTCATTTATTGGGGCTCTTATCTGATTTCTGCAAATTTTCCGTTGACCCCGATACTGGCTTCTTCCATACTGCAGGCATGGCCCAACGAACCGTAATCGAGGAACGGAGAAAGAAAATCGCCACCTTCGTCAGCCAGCAAGGGAAGGTGGACATTCACACACTTGCCAAACTCACCAATGCAACCGAATATACAATTCGTAGGGATCTTGCCTTCCTCGAACGGGAAAACCTCCTTAGCAGAACCCACGGAGGGGCAAAACGGGCGGAAAACCAGAAACTCGTCTGGCAAATCACTTCTGTAAATGAACGGCTTCAGAAGAATCGCGAGCAAAAGATGCGGATAGCCCAGTTTGCAGCTTCTCTTATTGATGACAACGATTCCATCATGATCGACGGTGGCAGCACCACCCAACTTATGGCGTATACCCTGAAAGAAAAAAGGGATCTCCTCGCTGTCACAAACTCTCCGGATATCGCAAAAATCCTGCTCGATACGGACGATGCGAAAGTCGTGCAACTGGGCGGAGAAATGCAACGGAACACGTTTACGGTCTCAGGGCCCGAGGCAGAAGAGCATCTTGCCCATTTTTTTGTCGACAAAAGCATCATCGGTGTTTCCGGTGCCGACCTCGACCATGGCTGCTATGCCGCCATCCCTAGCGAAGCAAGTCTGAAAAGACTGATGCTCAAGCAGTCACGGGAACGCATTGTCCTGATGGACAGCTCGAAATTTGGAAGAAAAGCGTTTTCCCTCGCGTTCCCTTTCAGCATGGTAGACATCCTAGTCACTGACGCGGACGCTCCCTCCGACCTCATCGTCAAACTGAGGGAAATGAACGTGAAGGTCTACACAGTCTAATTGTTCTTCGTCTCTCTCCCCGGCATGCGCGTTCTTGGACCGCGCGTACGTGCGCAATCACAAAACCTATTCCATTTTATTTGTGCTTGAACACAATTGTTTTTCCTGTTTTCTCCGTTAGACTTAGAGACAAGCACAGAGAAGGTTCGCAGATGGTTACATGTACATGGCTCGTTGAGAACGGTCAGTCGGAATTGCGTTCCACGCATATCGTGCATGGCTTATCCTGTTTCATCCAGAGCGAGGAAGGGGCCTTGCTCTTCGACTGCGGCCCTGACGCGACGCTTCTGTACAATGCGCCGCTGATGGGGATCGACCTCCATGCGGTCAGGACCGTCGTGCTCAGCCACAGCCACTATGACCATGCCGGCGGCTTCCCTTTCCTTGCCGGAAAGGTGCCAGTCAAACGACTCTATACAGGGCCTCATTTCTTTGAACCCAAATACGCGAAAAACGGCGAGGTGCTCACCTATCTTGGCTGTGGTTTCGATACAGCCTTCCTCCAAAAGAAAGGCATCCTTGCAGAGGAGGTTCCACTTCGTGTGGAAATTGCCAAAGGTCTCTGGGTAGTCGGCGGCTTCCAGTCGTCCCACCCCTACGAGCAGATTCCCTCCCGCTTTGTCAAACGAACGGAAAAAGGAATTGTTCCCGACCGGTTCGAGGACGAGGTGTGTCTGGTCGTCGACCACGAAGACTCGCTCAGCATGCTGGTAGGTTGCTCCCATGTCGGTGTTGCGAGCATGGTAGCCCGAGTCGAGCAGCTTTTCGGCAACCCGGTGGCCAAGCTGTATGGCGGCTTCCACCTCGGCTCCTCTGACGACAAGACGATTGCCTCCACCCTGGCCGAACTAGCCTCCTGCCACGTGAAAACACTTGGCATGTGCCATTGTTCAGGCTCTCATGCCGTCGACATGGCCTGTAGCGGGCACCAATTTGCCATCAGCGCCATCCACACAGGAGACATGGTGGTTTTATGAGCAGCGAACTCTCCCGCATCGCCCAAGATATCGTGGATGCCACCAGCATCTTCGTCCGCACACGCACAATCAACATCATGGATACCGATGGCATCATCATAGCCTCTTCCGACCACAACAGGATCGGAACTTGGCATGCGGGAGCCGCCGAAGCCATCAAAACAGGCAAGACCGTCGAGATCAAGCCGGAAGAAGTCTTCCGCTACGCAGGAGCAAAACAGGGAATCAACACACCAGTCGTCCAAGACGGGACCATCGTCGGAGTGGTCGGCATCTATGGCGTCCCGGACGAGGTACGGGATACCGCAGCCCTGCTCTCCGTCTGCGTCGGACTCTATCTGAAACAGGCGGACCGGACCGAGCAGAAAGGCAGACGAAGGGAAAATCGGAGAAACCTGTACGAATTGCTCCTTTCCGGCGGCGAGGCCTCCCGCATCAATCAGCTCTGGTCGATGCTGGGAAAGGAGCTCCACTTTCCCTACACGCCCGTCTTGATCGTCATGAAAGACCTCTCCGACCGGGATGCCGACAGTTTCAGCCACCGCCTCATCGACCATCACCTGATGGACTCCAGGCTCGACCTTGTCATCGAATGCCTCGACGGCTACCTGCTCCTGCAGCAGAAAGCCTCTCCCTTGTCCATCCAGCAGGTCGTCAACCTGCAAGGAGTATCCAAGGTCATCAAAGGCAGGCCGGTGGAATCGCACGATATGGCGGAGACCGCTGTCAGGGAAATCCAGATGCTCGCCTCGGCAAGCCCCAACCGGAGCGCCGACATGGAAAACCCTGACGACCTCTACCTGCTCAACTTCCTCCCTGGCGGGGCGCCCATTGTCGCTCAGGCAGCCAAACGGTATGCCGCGCGACTGGAGACGATGCAGGGAGCATGGGTCCCGGAGACGGTGCAAGCCTACCTGCAATGCGACGGCAACCAGCAGGAACTGACGAACCACCTAGGAATCCATAAGAACACCAGCCTGTACCGGATGCACCGGATCTGGAAGGAACTGGGATTGGAAGACGCGCGGACGGAAAGCCGGATGTTCTTCCTCCGCTACGCCTGGCATCTGCGCAACGTTCATGCCTCGGCATGAATAGAGATAGAGAAAGAAGAGACATTTCAGAGCAAAAGGAGGTTCTTGTATGTCTGGCTTGTACATGTTTACCGTCATCATCCTGGCGGTCGTGCTGATGATTGTCGCCATCAGCAAATGGAAGATCAACCCGTTCATCACGATGATCGTCATCGCGGTCCTGGTCGGCCTTGCCTGCGGAATGGACACGGAGACCGTCATCAACAAGGTGAAGGGCGGGTTTGGAAGCATTCTCGCCTCCATCGGCATCGTCATCCTCTGCGGCACCATCATCGGCACCATCCTGGAGAAGACCGGGGCGGCGCTGACCATGGCCAACACGATCCTCAAGGCGGTCGGCAAGAAGCGTGCCGTCCTGACCATGGCGATTACCGGCTACATCACCGGCATCCCCGTCTTCTGCGACAGCGGTTTTGTCATCCTTTCCCCCATCAGCCGCTCGCTGGCAGCCCAAAGCGGAACCTCGCTCGCCGTCATGGCGACCGCGCTTTCCGCCGGTCTGTATGCGACCCACTGTCTTGTCCCGCCCACTCCCGGCCCGATCGCCATGGCAGGAACCTTGGGCGCAGACCTCGGCCTGACTATCGGCATCGGACTCATCATCTCCATCCCCGCCACCCTGGCCGGCCTGTGGTACGCCAAGCACGTTTCCAGCAAGATCGACATCCCTGCCAACCCTGAATACACCGTGGAGGAATTGACGGAAAAATACGGGAAACTCCCGGGCGCCCTGCACTCGTTCAGCCCGATCCTGCTTCCCATCATCCTGATCGCATTGAAGTCGGTCAGCGACTTCCCTTCCCACCCGCTCGGAGACGGCGGCCTGCATGCGTTCTGCTCGTTCATCGGAAACCCCGTCATCGCGCTGATGCTGGGCGTCGCCCTGGCCGTCACGCTGGTGCCGGCCACCAGCAAGGGACAGGTTCCTGACTGGGTGAGCGAAGGCATCCTGAACTCCGCCTCGATTCTCGCCATCACCGGTGCCGGCGGATCCTTCGGAGAAATCCTGAAGTCGCTGCCAATCGCCGACGTGCTCCAGAACTCGCTTCTCTCGCTGAACATCGGCGTCCTGATCCCCTTCATCATCGCCGCGTTGCTGAAGACCGCCATGGGTGCCTCCACGGTCGCCATGATCGTGACCAGCGCCATGGTCGCCCCGATGCTGGAAGTGATGGGCATGACCAGCCCGATTGCCAGAGTGCTTGTCATCATGGCCATCGGCGCCGGCTCCATGACCGTCAGCCACGCCAACGACTCGTACTTCTGGGTCGTCTCCCAGTTCTCCGACATGAAGACCGAGCAGGCATACAAGTGCCAGACCGGAGTGATGGGAATCGTCACCATCCTCGTCGTGTTCATCCTCTCCCTCTTCGTCAGAGGATAACAGTCCCAATCGCGCGCTCCGCCTTGTGGCGGGGCGCGCCTTGCATTACGAAATCTGCTTGAGGATTTTCGGGAAGCGATAGGCGAAAATCAGCGAGCAGAGGATGGCGCAGGTCCCATCAGCAATCGCCTCGCCAAGGAACACCCCTTTCAGCCCCCACACCCGGGAAAGCAAGATTACCAGGGGAATCAGCAGAATCACCTTTCGCAGCAAGGCGATAAAGAGGGAAATGCCTGCCTGTCCAAGCGCCACGAATGTCTGCTGGCAGGCTCTCTGCAAACCGAAAATCAGGAAGCCGGAAAGGAAGAGCGGCATCCACTTCCCCACGGTGGCGACCAGCTCGGAATCGCTGGTGAAAATCCGGGCGACGGCTTTCGGCGCAAGCATCATTACTCCAGTCAGGATAAAGGTGAAAGCGCACATGACGCAAAGCACCAACCAAAAGGCCTCTCGGACCCTGCCGGCATTCTTGTGCCCGTAGTTGTAGCTGATCACC
>CAJMOS010000110.1 GCA_905215015.1 uncultured bacterium
GAATCCAACCAAGACCTCTCACGAACTCCACTCTGGCTGACATACTCAACCTCTCATCTCGTCCGTTTTCGGAATTGACTAGAAACTCCTCACAAGTTTCCACTTATTCCCTTTCGACCAACAGCATACGCCATCGTCGAAAGGCTATCTTCTCTTCCCTTCATCTATAAACTGTCAAACAACCAGTCGCTCAAGCTTTCGTTAGCTCCCTGCGGCGTGCGATATGTAACATACTAAAAAGCCCCTAAATCTGTCAATACCGCCGTTCTTTTTTTCTAAAAAATTTTTCAGAGTGACCAAAGTTCGCGTTTTGTGGTTGAAATTGCGCACGAACCACCTCGCAGAGCCTCCAAGATCTCTTTTTTCGTCCGGATCAGCCCTCCTGCGACCAAGGGTACCTCGCTGACCGTGTGCAGTTCATCAATAATCCCAGTCAAAAGTCCTGGCATCACCTCCAAGAAGTCAGGGCGGAAATTTCGCAACTGGCTCTTGGTGTTTTCCAAGGCCATGGAATCAACAATAAAGGTACGCTGTCCTGCGATGAGACCGAGCTCATGGGCTCGTCGGACCAAGGGTTGTTTGGTACTGATGATTCCATCAGCCTTGGTCTCGTGCTTGATATAGTCCACGGCCACCGGGTCACGGCCCAGGCCCTCGACCAGATCGACGTGGACGATAGCGGTTTTTCCGGAAGCCTTGATCCGTTGCACCTCGCTGGCGATGGTAAGCAAGGATCCGTAGAGGATGAACACTATCGAGCTGGAACTCGAAAGCGCGGCATCCAAAAGCTCGTCGCTCTTGACCGCGGCGACGATCGGGCTGCCGGCGAACATATCGAGGATTTCCTGCATGCGGCTCACTGCTGTCCACCTTTCTCCACCCAGCTATCATACTGGGTCTCCACAACCAGGTCGTGGTTCTTGCCCATCTCCACCTTCACCAGACCATTGAAATGGGTATGGTAGAAGGTCGCCCCTCTCTTCAGATAGGACTTGTAGACGCTCATGCTCCCCATGACGTCGTTCATCGCGACGACAACCGAAGGCTTGACCGCCTTGACCCAAGGAAGAATGTTGCTCGTGTCGTTGCCGTGATGGTCCGCCTTGGCGAGATCCGCCTTCAGCTTGTCCGGATGGTTTTCCAGAACAGCCTGCTCGCCGCTTCGATACAGGTCCCCCGCGAACAGGGCGACCGAATCCCCATAGGTGATGCGCAGCACCATCGAACTATTGTTGATATAGGCAGTGTCCAGTTTCTCTGGCGGAGGGTTGATGTCCCCTTGGGCAGGACCCAACACCTCGACATGGACCTGACCTCCCACATCGAACGCGTCCCCATCCGCAAGATATCCGACAGGAAGCTGTTTCTTCTCGATCGTCTCTGCAAAGGCCTGGGTATATCGGGTATGATACTCCAGCCGCGTCCGATAGACCTGTCCGATATCGACGGCGTCGGCAACCTCCGGAAAGGCGCCAAGGTGGTCGATATGGGGATGGGAATTGACAAACACGTCAATTCTTGTCAGCCCGAGCGCATGGAGCAGGTCGACCACATCCCGCCCGGAAGCCGGGTGCCCGCAGTCAATCAGCATGGTCGCGCCATCGGGCGCGACCACCAAGGTGGCGTCACCGCTCTTGTCCGGACTGTCCTTCGGGACGTCGAGATCGATGAAATAGAAGGTCACCTTCCCATCGGTCACGGCGCTCTTGGTCAAGTCGGCATACCGGTCCACCTCCGCGGCGGCACCCCAGAGCGCGCCGCAGAGCAGCAGAAGCAACAGGCCAAGCGGACGGCGGCGCATAGGTCACAGTCCCAGTCCGCGCACGTAGGCACGGCATACCGTCGGGAAGTTGGTGATCACCCCACGCACGCCCCAGTGCTGGAGCTTCTCGAGCTCGCACATTCCGTTGACCGTCCAGACATTCATCAAGATCCCATGCCCGTGGATTTCCTTGACCTTCTCGTCATCCAAGGCCTCGTAGCTCGGGTGGTAGAACTCGAAGCCGAACTTCTTGCAGTAGAAACCAGCATTGACGATGCCGTTCTTTCCCACAAGCGCTCCGACCGGTATTTCCGGACAAATCTGTTTGGCGTTGACCAGCGAAAGGTGGTTGAACGAGCTGAACATCACTTTGCCCACCAAATGGTATTTCTCCAGGATATCGATTGTCTTTTGCTCGATATCGGGATAGTAGACAAGTCCCGTCTTCAGCTCGATGTTGGTCACCACCGGTTGTCCGGACGCCCACTCGCAGTACTCCTCGAACGAAGGAATGCGTTGGGGAGGGAACTGCCCGTTCCATGCCTTGGACGCGTCCAGCTTCTGGATCTCCTTCAAGGTAAAGTCGCGCACATTGCCTACGCCGTCGGTCGTACGGTCGACCTTCTCGTCGTGGATCACCACCACCTGGTGGTCCTTGGTCAGCTGGACATCCAGCTCGATCTCGTCAGTCTTCGCCTCGACCGCCTTCTGGAAAGAAAGCATCGTGTTTTCGGGGTAGCAACCGCTGTACCCCCTATGAGCGACAATCGTCATCATGATTCCACACCTCGATCGCAGCTTATTTCATCGCTGCCTTGCTGTAACCTGTAAGCATATACTTTTGGAAGATAAAGAACACTATCACCACCGGCAAAATCGCCATGACCGCGCCCGCCATGATCTCATGGTTGTTCATCGTGTCCTGACCGGCGAACGTCTCCTTCAGCTTGGCGAGGCCGACAGTAAGCACACGGTGGCTCTCCTCCTTGGCGATGATCTTCGGCCAGAAATAGTTGTTCCAGCCACTGGTAAAGGTCACCAGCGTGACGGTGAACAGCGTCGACTTGCACATCGGGGTCAGGACCCTGACGATGATGCCTATCTTTCCCACCCCGTCAATCTTCGCGGCATCGATGTAGCTGTCATCAATGGCCATGAAGGATTGGCGAAGCATGAAGATATAGTAAGGGCTGACCGCGCTGGGCAGGATCAGGCCGAGATAGGTGTCGGTCAGGTGGAGTCGGGCGAACATGATGTAGATGGGAATGAAGGTGACCTGGATGGGAATCATCAGGGCGCCGAGCACCACCAGGAACAAGGTGTTCTTGTACCGGAAATCGCCCTTGGAGAATCCATAGGCGGCGAATATGCCGGTGACGATCTCGCCGAACATGATGCCGGCGGTCATGATGATCGTGTTCAGGTAGTATTTGCCGAAGTTGACCTTCTGCATCACGTGCAGGTAGTTCTCAAAATGGAACTCATGCGGCCAGAACGTAGGAACCAGCCGAAGCACCTCGTCCTGGCTCTTCACGCTGCTGATCAGCATCCAATAGAGAGGAAAGAGCGCCACCAACGTGACGATGACCGCCATCACATACTGGAGCACGGTGAAAAACCGTCTCCTGCGGAGGGCTCGGATTTCCAATTCATGCAGTGATTCTGTTCTCTCGTACATCTTCCACCCCCTCAAGACTCATAATTCACCTTGCCGCGGCTGATACGCATGGTGGCGGCGGTACACAAAAGCAACAGCAGGAAAAAGGCAAGCGCCATCGTCGCCGCGCGGTCCATGCGGAAATCCACCATCGCGTACTGGTAGATCTTGTAGACGAACACCTCGGTCGACCGATACGGTCCACCGCCGGTCAGGATATCAATGCTCTGGAACACCTTCATCGAGGAGAGGAACGTGGTCACAAAGAGGAAAAGCGTGGTCGGGGTGAGAAGCGGCAGGGTGATCAGCCGCAGCCTCTGCCAGTAGGTGGCTCCGTCCAGCTCGGCGGCCTCATAGTAGTCCTTGCTGATGGCGCGCATGGCGGCCAGGTAGATGATCATGCCGTAGCCGATGGCCCGCCAACCGGTGAGCATCAGGACGCTGAGCATGGCAGTGCGGCTGTCCTGCAGCCAGTCGACCGGCTTGAAGCCCATCTGGGTAAGGAAATAGTTGAAGACGCCGTACTGGGTGTTCAGCATCCACAGGAAGACCACTGCGGCGCTGCTCATGGCGACGTACTTCGGCATGAACACGACGGCGCGCATGATGCTATAGCCGGGATGTTCCGTATTGAAAATCAACGCGAGGACCAAACCTCCAAGCAGGGTGATCAGGATCTCACCGCAGGAGTAGATGACCGTCGCCTTCAGGGAGTTCAGAAGATATTTGGTTCCAGACCCAGTGAAAAGCCACTTCCAGTTCTTGAAGCCCACATATTTATAGGAGTCGTTGAGCAGGTTCCAGTTGGTGAAGCTAATCTGGATGAGCCTCACAATCGGCCAGTAGGTAAAAACAAGAATCAGCACCAAAGCGGGGACGGTGCACCCGAAATCCTTCAGGTGGTCAAGCGTCCGGGGTTTGATTGATTTCATACGGAATCTCCTTGTCATCAAAGCGCGCAACAGATACAAGAGGGGTACCAACAAGCGCTGGTACCCCTCGGGCAATCACACATTACTGCAGGCTGTCTTCAAGAGCCTCGTCAATCTCCTCCGCCATCTGGTCGATATTTCCTTCGATCGGCTTGCCCTCGTTGTAGAACTGGGCGAGGTAGCTCTTCCAAATGGAGGCAAGCTGGTTCCAACCGGCATGCTGGATGCGCGGATAGATGTTATCCAGGTTGTCGAAGATGCATTTGAACGCTGGCTTCTTGGCGAGGAACGCCTTGCCTTCCTCGGTCTCGAGCACGCTCTTGCGGGTCGGCATGTAACCGGTACCCTCAGCCCACTTCATGTTGACTTCCTTGCTGCACAGGTAGGAAAGGAACTGCCAAGCGGCGTTCTTGGTCTGCTGGTCATTCTTGGCGGGAATCAGCAGCACGCATCCGCCGATTTCCTGCTTGCGGGTATCGGTCGCGGGGAACCACGCCATGCCGACCTCGAAATTCTTGCACCGGTCCACATAGGTGTTGTACAGCGAACTGGTGTGCAGGACGCTGAAGGCCTTCTGCTCGATAAAGGCTTGGCGCATATTGGCGGAAGCGCCCTTGCCGGTGGCGAAATAGGCTTGCCCCTTCTTCATCCAGTTGCCCATCGCCTTGGTGGTCTCCACCGCGGCAGGCCCGTTCAGGTCGGTGGTCTTCTGGTCAGGATTGATGATGTTGACGCCATTGTTCAGGAAGAAGGTCTCGAAATACCACTGGTCCCACCCTGGAACGACGGTGCCCCACACCTTCGTCGAGCCGTCGGCGTTATACTCGGTAACCTTCTCGAGGAAGGAATCCATGTCTTTAAAATACGTGGGAATGGTGATGCCCTTCGCGTCGGCCAACGTCTTGTTGTAGTACATGACCTGCGTGGAAATCAGGAACGGGAGGGAAACCTGCTTGTCCTCATACGACGAGGCCTTGATCATACCTTCGCCAAAATCGTCGATATCGAAGCCCGTAGCCTTGATGTAGGGATTCAGGTCCTCGCAAAGGCCGGCTGCGCCATATTGGGCGACATATGGGGTATTGGCGACGACCAAAGCGGGAAGCCCTTGGCCGGCTGCCTGGGCAGCGACCAGCGTCTCGTTGACCGTGGCGTAATCGCCGATGTACTCGGCCTTGACCTTGACCTTGTCCTGCTTGGCGTTGAAGTTGCTGACGATCTCGTCGACCAACGGCTGGTACTGGTTCTCCAGCGCATGCCACCAAGTAATCTCAATCGGCGCGGTTACCTCGTACTTGCTTGCGTCGTCCGAAGCCGTAGCCTTGGGAGCGGCTTCCTTGCCGCCTTGGGCGAACAAGCCACCAGCGACCATACCGATGGCCAACAGAGTCAGCATGCTTCGTCTCATCAACTGTTTCATATTCCCTCCTTTGGAAATTTCAACAATATTAACGTATTTACATCTATGGGTAGGTTATGCGTGAAAATGGATGCTGTCAAATTGTTTTTGCGTTTTACGATATTGTTATTTGTATTCATTGCACATTTTTCTTGATTTTCTTAGTAAAAATTGTTTAATGGAAATATGAGGAAACGACCAACCCTTTCGATGATTTCGGAAAAAGCGGGAATTTCGACTGCCGCCGTCAGCATGATCCTCAGCGGGAAGCAAGCCCACCGGTTCTCCCAAGAGTCAGTCGACCGGGTCTGGGAATGCGCGCGTGAAATCGGCTATGAGAACCGGAACGCCAAGCGCAACATCGTCCTTATCGTCTGCCCCTCGGTCATCAATTCCTACTACGCCACGTTGCTGCAAGGCATCGAGCTGAAGGCGCAAGAGGCGGGTTTCGGCACACTGATCTGCAACACCTATTGGGATTTGCGCAGGGAACGGGCGGTCGCCGACATCGTAGCCGACCCCCGTATCTGCGGGACGATTTTCGCCATGGCGCCCCAACAACCGGAAATCGCCGCCCAAATCGCCAAGAAACTGCCGCTGGTCGTGGTCGCGGACAAGGGCACGGCCCCAAAGCTGGACACCGTCGAGGTAAGCAATCTCGACGCAGGCAAGCTGATGGGACGCCACCTGCTTTCCCTAGGGCACACCCATATCGCGTATCTCTCCACCAGCCTGAACCGGCAACACTCCAGCAGGCTCCTCCGCCTGGAAGGGTTGCAATCTGTCTATGAAGGGAAAGGAGTCATCGAGCTGCTCACCAAGGATATCGACTCCACCAAAGAACTCTCCACCGTCGAAATCGAGCATACCACAGGCATGCAACTGGCGCATGAGCTTTTGGACACCCACCCCGAGGTGACCGCAGTGGTAGCGGTCAACGACATGGTCGGATATGGGGTGATCGACGGGCTGGCCCAAGCAGGCAGGCGCATCCCGCAGGACTACAGCGTCGCCGGTTTCGACAACATCTATCCCTCGCAGTTCCACGGAGTAGCCCTGACAACCGTGGACCACTACATCAACCTGCGCGGGCAATGCGCCTTCCAGTTGCTCAAACGGAAACTGGAAGGGGCATCAGACCTGGCTGTCACCCACATGGAATTCCAGAACAAGCTGGTTGTCAGACAGACGACCGCAGCTCCAAGACCGCGCCTCTGAGCACCATCGACTGCAAAAACAGGGAGAGCGCGAACCAGACGAAGAAAAGGATCGGCAACCACCAGGTCGCCAGCACCGTTCCGGCCAGCAAGGCGATGGCAAGCAACGTCCGCACTGGATATCTGGCGGCCATCGCCAGCGCGTCCCGCACCGCTTTCCCTACCCCGATGCGGAAGGAAGCAAGCAAGGCATATGCCCAGACCACTTCGCAAGCAAAAAGGAAGACCAGGCAGAGCGCAAGGCTGTACAGCGGAAGCCGGACAAAAAGGGGGACTGCGATCCGCCCCACCGCGTACAAATTCGCATAGAGGATTCCTCCGGCCAGAATGGTCGCAAGCCAAAGAATGGTGGCAGGAAGAAAGGACCGGGCGAATTCCCGGAAAAACGACCGGATCGCGTAGCCCTCCGTGTCATCCGCCTGTTTCAGGGTATAGGAAAGCAAGCTGACAGTCGCCGCGCCACAGGTAAGGACGGGAAGCGAGCAGACCAGCCAGAGGATGGCAAGCACGCAGACATCAAAGATCTTGCCCCAAAAAGCCCAGAAACTGTTCTCCGGGTCGAACATACCCTGCCAGTCCATCGCCATTCTCTCCCCCTTTGCCGTATACTAGCGCTTATGAGGAAACTCGGAAAACTCCTACTCTTGTTGCTCGTATTGATCCTGGCTGCCGACGCCATCTGGCAGGTGTCCCACCCGGTCTTCCTGCAAGGCTTTTTCACCAACGACGACTACAACCTTTTCCCTGCCGACACCATCGAGAAGGAGTATTCCCGCCTGGTCCGCAAGCGTGTCAACTTCGAGGACAGCCTCTACATCGTCTTTGGTTCCTCGGACCAGCTGGTGACCGCCTCGACCAGCAAGATCATGGCCTACATAGCGGCCAAGGAGCTGGACTTCATCGTCTCGACCAAAGAGGTGCTGGAGCACTACGAGACCGGCCTTTCCCTAGTGGACCTCCAGACGCTCGTGCCGGAACTTTCCCCCTACTTCATCTACCGGAAACAAAGCGACGGCACCCAAAAGGCCGTGGCCTTGGAGATGGGCCGGAGCCGGTTCGTCCAAGGCCTGCATCCCGAAAAACCCTATTACCTCTTCATCCCCCGCAACTCGATCCGCACCGAGGCGACCAGGGATTTCATCAGGTGGGCGTTTCAGGAAAGGTAGCCGGCGATTTCCCCCAAGTCCTGGAAGATGCCATCGGGTTTTGTCGCGCTCTCGGCCACCGTCTGCATCGTCGCCTCGCCAGAAAGGACAAGGAGTCCGATGGCCCCGTTGTCCACCCCGGTCGCCACATCGGTATAGATGCGGTCCCCGACAAAGGCGATTTCCTCGCGCTTCCACCCCGTCCTGCGGACCACCATGTCGACCGTCTCGCGGTGCGGTTTCCCGGTCACCCGTGGGTGGGTCCCTCCTCCGACGGACGTGTCGATCAGGGCGCAGAAGGAGCCCACATCGGGAATGAAGCCTCCCTCGACCGGACAGTTGATATCCAGATGGGTGGCAAGGTAGACGGCGCCGTGGCGGATGAAATCGCAGGCCTTGACCAGTTTCTGGTAGGTCAAGGTCTGGTCGAATCCCACCACCACGACCTCGGCATCGTCCTCCACCAGGCGGATGTCCGCCTCGCGGAAACTTTCCTCCAAGGCAGGGGTCCCTAGCAGATAGACCCTCGCGCCAGGATAGTTCGCGTGCAGGAACTCGATCATCACGTCCCCGCTGGTCATGATCTGGCGGGGTGTGATGGAACAGCCCATGCCTGCGAGCCGGTCGATGTAGACCTTCGGGCTGCGGGAGGAGTTGTTGGTGAAGAAGATGAAGTCACGCCCCGTCTCCTCCACCTTCCGCAGGAACCCCATGCTCCCGGGCAGGAGCCGGTCCCCAAGGTAGAAGGTACCGTCCATATCGAGGACGAAATGACGGCACCTGGCGATGAGGGACTTCTTATCTTGCCGCATGGACGTTCCTTGTCGCGACCACGTCTACTCCTGTCCCGCAGATATCGTGGATCAGGACGTCGCCGATCTTCAGCGGCGCCTTCGCGCTTGCCTTGTGGATCTCCTGCATGATTTCGAATATCATCGACTTGGGAATATCGTGCTGCGTCTTGCAGGAAACACGCACGGCATCGCCTCCGGTGACCGGAATCGAGCTGGTGACGATACGGGTCGGATTGGTCACCTCCTTGCGGGCATAGATGTCGCCCGTCTTGCAGGAGTTACCCGTGACGGAGACGACTTGTTTCTTCTCGTCGTCAAATTCCACCGTGATCTGGCAGCCGAGCGGGCAGCCGATGCAGGTCAATTCTTTCGTAATCATCTTCAGTTCTCCTCGGTCTTGACCGTGATGGTCTTGATCCCTTCGTGTCCGACAAAGCTCTTTTTGGTCAGCAACACCTGCTGCATCTCTCCAGGAGCCATCACCTTCTTCTTCAGACGGGTCACGCACTGGTCGTCGTAATAGACGCAGACCGAGCGACCCTGGAACACTCCGGTGACGCGGAAGCGGACCGTGACCATGTCGGCCATGGTGGCGATGTCGATGGTCTGGGGAACAGTGTAGCGGACGCCGTCCTGGGCTACCAGCGGAATCTCGTGCTTGGGCTTGGCGCCGTTTTGCACATACAGCGCCGCGTTCTTGCCGGCCAGCGTCGCCTCCTCGGAGACATAGTCGACCAGATCATGGACATGCAGCACGTTTCCACAGGCAAAAATGCCCTCTTGGCTCGTTTCCAGCGTGTCGTCGACGACCGGACCATTGGTCACCGGGCTGATCGAGACGCCAGCGGCGCGGGAAAGTTCGTTCTCCGGCAGCAATCCGACGGAAAGGAGCAAGGTGTCGCACTCGTAGTGCTCCTCGGTTCCCTTGACCGGCTTGTGGTCCGGACCGACCTCGGCGATCGTGATGCCGGTCACCCGCTCCTTGCCCTCGATGTCGACCACGGTATGGCTCAGTTTCAAAGGAATGCCATAGTCGTTCAGGCACTGGACGATGTTGCGCTTCAAGCCACCGGAATAGGGCATCAACTCGGCGACCACTTCGACCTTGGCGCCTTCCAGCGTCATGCGGCGGGCCATGATCAGGCCGATGTCTCCGCTTCCGAGGATGACCACCTTGCTGCCGACCTTAT
>CAJMOS010000111.1 GCA_905215015.1 uncultured bacterium
GGTCCCCGCGACGGTCTTGGGGAGATCACCATCCCCGCCAACGAGCCAGGCTCCTCGATCATGCCGGGCAAGGTCAATCCGACCCAGTGCGAGCAGGTGACGATGGTCGCCGTCCAGGTAATCGGCAACGATGTGGCCGTCGGCATGGCCGCCAGCCAGGGCAACTTCGAGCTGAACGTCTTCATGCCGGTGATTGCCTACAACTTCCTGCAGTCTGCCCGCCTGTTGAGCGAGTCCATCCTTTCGTTCAACTCCAAGTGTGCGGTCGGCATCGTGCCCAACAAGGAGAAGATGCATGAGAACCTGTATCGCTCGCTGATGCTGGTCACGGCGCTCAACCCCTACATCGGTTACGAGCGCGCGGCAAAGGTGAGCCATAAGGCGTTCGAGGAGAACATCTCCCTGAAGGAGGCCTGCGTGGCCCTCGGATTCCTCTCGGCGGAGGAGTTCGACAAGGTGTTCCATCCCGAACAGATGGTCTGAGTGGTTGTGAGGAGTGTGCCGTGAGTATCTATAGTTATTTTCCCGGGTGTACGCTGAAGAACAAGGCCCAGGAGCTGGACGAATGCGCCCGGCTCAGCGCCGAGGCGCTCGGCTTCACGCTGGTGGAGTTGCCTGAATGGCAGTGCTGCGGCGGTGTCTATACGGCGGCGAAGGACGAGATCGTGACCAAGTTGAGCGCCATCCGCGCCTTGGCGGCCGCCAGGGACGCCGGCCAGGACTTGGTGACGATCTGCTCCGCCTGCCACAACGTGATCAAGCGGGCCAACGCCGACATGCAGGACAAGGATTTCGACTTCAAGGTCAACAACTACCTGAAGCTGGACCGGCCGTATCATGGCGAGACCCACGTCTACCATTACCTTGAGGTGCTGCGCGACAAGGTCGGTTTCGACAAGCTTGCCTCGATGGTCAAGCGTCCCTTGACGGGGATGAAGGTCGGCGCCTATTACGGGTGCCTGTTGCTCCGTCCGGGCAAGGTGATGCAGTTCGACGATCCGGAGAATCCGAAGATCATGGAGGATTTCATCCGTGCCCTGGGTGCGGAACCGGTCGTCTGGTCGATGCGCAACGAGTGCTGTGGCGGCTATGTCCGTCTGGATGAGCCGAAGATCGCCTGGGACAAGAGTGGCAGGATCCTGGCCAACGCCAAGGACATGCAGGCCGACCTGCTGGTGACCGCGTGCCCGCTCTGCCAGTACAACCTGACGAGCAACACCGACTACGACTTGCCGGTCTTCTATTTCACCCAGCTCTTGGCCTACGCTTTGGGCTTGAAGGAGATGCAGGAGGTGGAACATGGAAAGTGCTGAGTCGATGAAGCAGGAAATCCTGCGCATCAGCGGGGTGGACCCGCTGAAGTGCATGCGCTGCGGCAAATGCGCGGCTACCTGCCCCTGCTACGGGGAGATGGAGTACCATCCCAACGAGTTCGTCTACATGGTCGAGCGGGGCGAGATCGAGCCGCTTCTCTCCTCGAAGAGCCTGTACCGGTGCCTTTCCTGTATGGCATGCATCGAGAGGTGCCCGCGGCAGGTGGAGCCTGGCAAGCTGATCGAGGCGGTCCGGCTCTACGTCGAACGCGCAAAGGAGGGCAGCCACATGACTCCGCAGGACATGGTGGGCAAGCTTGAGGACCAGATGCCACAGCAGATTCTGGTCAGCGCGATGCGAAAGTTCAACAAATAGGTGAAGCGATGCAGAGAATAGGAGTGTTCGTGTGCCATTGCGGCACCAATATCGCGGCGACTGTTGACGTGAAGCAGGTCGCCGAGACCCTGGGCAAGGAGCCGGGAGTGGTCGTCGCGACCGATTATCCCTACATGTGCTCCCTCGCCGGACAGGATCTGGTCAAGGATGCCATCAAGGAGAAGCAGCTTACCGGAGTGGTGATCTGTTCCTGTTCCCCCCGCATGCACGAGGGAACCTTCCGCAAGGCGGCCCAGCAGGCGGGGCTCAATTCCTTCATGCTGGAGATCGCCAACATCCGCGAGCAGTGCTCGTGGATCCACAAGGATATCGCCGAGGCGACCGACAAGGCCATTTCCATCGGCCGGGCGGCGATCGCCAAGGTGCGCAACGACCAGCCGCTGACTCCGAGCCAGAACCCGGTTGTCAAGCGTGCCCTGGTCATTGGTGGCGGTATCGCCGGCATCCAGGCGGCCTTGGATATCGCCGACGCGGGATATGATGTCGATATCGTCGAGAAACAGCCGACTGTCGGAGGGAAGATGACCCAGCTGGACAAGACCTTCCCGACACTGGACTGCGCCAGCTGCATCCTGACCCCGAAGATGGTCGATGTGGCGCAGAACGAGAAGATCCACATCTACTCCTACAGCGAGGTCGAGAAGGTGGAGGGCTATATCGGGAACTTCCACGTGCGGATCCGCCGCAAGGCCCGCTACGTGGACGAGGACAAGTGCACGGGTTGCGGCCTGTGTACCCAGAAGTGTCCGATGAAGAAGGTGCCCAACGAGTTCAACCTCGGGCTGGATTTCCGCCATGCGGTCTATATTCCCTTCGCCCAGGCGGTTCCTAAAGTGGCGACAATCGATCCCCGGTACTGCAGGATGCTGAAGGAGGGCAAGTGCGGTCTCTGCGCGAAGGTCTGTGGCGTTGGCGCCATCGACTACAAGCAGAAGGACAGTTTCGTCGAGCAGGACTACGGCGCCATCGTGGTCGCCACCGGATTCAACCCGATCCGGTTGGACAAGTTCGATGAGTTCGCCTATTCGCAGAGCAAGGATGTGGTCAGCTCCTTGGAGTTCGAGCGCCTGATGAACGCGGCGGGGCCGAACAACGGCGTGCTCTTGCGTCCCTCGGACGGCAGGCCCCCGAAGACCTTGGTTTTCGTCCAGTGCGTCGGGTCCCGTGGCACCTCCTGCAGGGACAAGGAGTATTGCTCCAAGATCTGCTGCATGTACACAGCCAAGCACGCCATGCTGGTCAAGGAGCATTATCCCGACACCGAGGTCTATGTCTTCTATATCGATGTCCGTACCCCGGGCAAGAACTTCGACGAGTTCTATCGCCGGGCGGTGGAGCAGTTCGGTGTCCATTACATCAAGGGCATGGTCGGAAAGGTCGTGCCCCAGGCTGACGGTTCGCTGGACGTGCAGGCGTCCGACTTGCTGGCCCGCGAGCAGCTGCACATCAAGGCCGACATGGTGGTGCTTGCCGCCGCCATGGAGCCGGACAAGAGCGCACGGCACTTGGCGACGATGCTGACCGCGTCGATGGACACCAACGACTGGTTCACCGAGGCGCACCCGAAGCTCCGTCCGGTCGAGAGCCCGACCGCCGGCATCTTCCTTGCCGGCGCTTGCCAGGGCCCGAAGGACATTCCGGACACGGTCACCCAGGCGGGAGCCGCTGCGAGCAAGGTGATCGGCCTGTTGTCCAAGGACCATCTGACGGGCAACCCCTGTATCGCCACGTGCAACGAGCTGCGCTGCAACGGTTGCTCCTCCTGTGCCAATGTCTGTCCCTACGGCGCGATCACCTATGTGGACAAGGAATTCAAGATGCCTGGTCGCGTGGTGGTGACCCGCCGTGTCGCCCAGGTCAACGCGGCGCTCTGCCAGGGCTGTGGCGGTTGTACCGTCGCCTGTCCGTCGGGAGCCATGGACCTGAAGGGTTTCGCTACGAGCCAGATTCTCTCGGAGGTTGACGCGATATGCCAGTGAATGATACATACCGGCCCAAGATTGTTGCTTTCTGCTGCAACTGGTGTTCTTATGCGGGCGCAGACCTTGCCGGCACCAACCGCCTGCAGTACCCTGCCGAGGTGAAGATCGTGCGCGTGCCCTGTTCCTGCCGTGTCAACCCGATCTTCATCCTTCGCGCCTATCAGCGCGGCGCCGACGGCGTGATTCTTTGCGGCTGCCATCCCGGTGACTGCCACTACACCAAGGGGAATTATTTCACCCGCAGGCGCATGACCCTGCTCTTCTCCATGCTGGATTACCTCGGCATCGAGAAGGAGCGTACCCGCGTCGAGTGGGTGTCGGCTGCCGAGGGCAGCCGGTTCGCCCATGTGATGCAGGATTTCGTTTCGACGGTCAGCAAACTGGGGCCGAACAAGCGTCTGGAGGATCTGAGATGCAAGACGAAATGAAGGCGAAAGCGATCGAGATGCTTTCCAGCGGGGCTGTCAGGCGCGTGGTCGGCTGGAGGGAGGGTGACTTCGACTATGATGTCACGCCTGCCTTCTTCGAGAGCGTCGAGGACCTGAAGGCCCACTTCGTGTACAATGACTTCTGCGGACCCAACCTTTCCAAATATATGGTCAAGGTCAGCCGCATGGAGGGCAAGAGCCTGGTTTTCCTCAAGCCTTGCGATACCTACAGCTTCAACCAGTTGCTGGATGAGCACCGCATCAGGAGGGACCAGGTCCATATCGTCGGCATCCCCTGCAACGGGATGATCGACTGCTACAAGGCCCTGCGCAAGAGTGGTGGGGACGTGTTGGAGATGCGTTCGGATGGGACGACTGTCAAGGTGAAGACCCTGACGGGGGAGATGGACTATTCGAAGAATGACGTGATTGAGGAGCGTTGCCTTTGCTGTAAGGGCGGCAAGCACATGGTCTACGACGAGCTGATTGGCGAGGAGGGGCGACTGAACCCGGACTCCAATCGCTTCCGTGGCGTGAAGATGGTGGAGAAGAAGAGCCCGGAGGAGCGTTTCGCTTTTTGGCGGGGCGAGCTTTCCCGCTGCATCCGCTGCAACGCCTGCCGTGATGTCTGCCCTGCCTGCACCTGCGAGCTCTGCGTGTTCAACAACGAAGCGTCCGGAGCGACGACCAAGGCGCCGGTCAATTCCTTCGAGGAGAACATGTACCACATCATCCGCGCGTTCCATGTCGCCGGACGTTGTACCGACTGCGGCGAATGCTCCCGGGTCTGCCCGGAGCGGATTCCGCTACACTTGATCAACCGCAAGTTCATCAAGGACTATGACGAGCTGTACGGCAACTACCAGGCGGGTGAGAGCAGCGAGGGGGTCAGCCCTCTCTTCACCTACAAGGAATCGGACCCTGATCCCTCGGTCGTGCTGAAGAAAGGAGGTTCGGACAATGCGTAAGCTTGCTTTGGACAAACTGGACGCCTTCTTCAAGGCGATTGCGGAAAACGAGGCGCTCTATCTGCCGGTGAGGGAGAATATGAGCGCCGCCTTCGAGCGCTACGAAGAGGGGACGGTCTACTTTGAGGCTCCCAATACGCTACGCAGCGCCAAGGACTTCTTCTTCCCTCAGAGCGAGACCCTGGCGGCCTTCCGCTTCCAGCAGAACAAGATCGAGGTGGTTGACCCGCGCAGGGAAAGCGAGGATTTCGTGGTGTTCGGGGTGCGTCCGTGCGACGTCGCCTCCTTCAAGATCCTGGATTCCGTCTTCCTCGCCGACCCGGTGGATACCTACTACCAGAACCGGCGTCGCCACTCGACCATCATCAGCCTTTCCTGCACCAAGCCGAGAAGCACCTGCTTCTGCTCGCTGTACGGCATCGACGCCACCAAGGGCGGCGCCGACATCGACAGCTACAAGTGTGCCGACGGCTACTACTTCGAGGCCAACACCGAGAAGGGCAGGAACCTGCTGGAAGGCCTCGATTCCCTGTTCACCGAGGGTGACGAGGCGGTGGTCGAGCGCCAGAGGGAAGCGGTCCGGAACGTGCTGGAGAAGCTCCCCTTCGGAAAGTTGGACATGCACAAGTTCGGCAAGGACGCCAAGATGCTCGAGCTGTTCGACTCGCCTGCATGGGACCAGCTTTCCCAGTCATGCCTGGGCTGCGGCACCTGCACGTTCGTCTGTCCGACCTGCCAGTGTTTCGACATCCGCGACTTCGACACGGGCCACGGGGTCCAGCGGTATCGCTGCTGGGACAGCTGCATGTATTCGGACTTCACCCAGATGGCGGCAGCCAATCCACGGCATACCCAGAAGGAACGGTTCCGCCAGCGCTTCATGCACAAGCTGGTCTACTACCCCGAGGAACACCAGGGGGTCTATGGATGCGTGGGTTGCGGCCGTTGCCTTGAGCGGTGCCCGATCCATATGCATATCGTCAAGGTGATCAAGACGCTCGGGGAGGACGCGTGATGGACAAGGAAGCATTGATTCCGCATGTTGCGGTCGTGACGAGGATCGTCAAGGAGACGCCGGACGTGAAGTCCTTCTATGTCTCCGCCCCAGAGGGAGGCAAGCCGTTCGAGCACAAGCCCGGGCAGTGCGCCATGCTCTCCATCCCCGGCCAAGGGGAATCGATGATCTCGATTACCTCAAGCCCGACCGAGCAGGATTTCATCGAGTTCAGCGTCAAGAAGGTGGGCCGGGTGACCGGATACCTGCATGACCTGGAGCCGGGCAGCCAGATTCTGGTGCGCGGTCCCTATGGCAGGCCCTTCCCTGTGGATACCGAACTGAAAGGACACGATTTGGTCTTTGTCGCCGGCGGTATCGGCTTGGCGCCGCTGCACTGCGTCATCAACTACGTCCGTGCCAAGCGGCAGGACTACGGCAAGGTGATGGTGATCTACGGCTCACGCTCCAAGGAGGATCTGGTAGACTACCAGGAGATGCTTGAAGAGTGGGGCAAGGATGGCTCGATTGACGTCCGCCTCACCATCGACCGTGAGGAGGAAGGCTGGGACGGCCATGTCGGCTTCGTTCCCAACTATGTGAAGGAACTGCGGCCGGCTCTTTCCAGCAAGGTGCTGATCTGCGGGCCTCCGGTCATGATCAAGTTCACCCTTGCGGGATTGAAGGAGCTGGGTTTCGCGCTGGACCAGGTCTATACGACCATGGAGATGCGCATGAAATGCGGTATCGGCAAATGCGGGCGTTGCAACATCGGCAGCAAGTACGTCTGCAAGGATGGTCCGGTGTTCCGGTTTGACGAGCTGGATGAACTGCCGAACGAGTATTGATGAGGAGCATGTGGATATGAGTGTGCAAATGGTGCATGTCTATTTCTTTGGAAAACAGTATTTGGTTCCTGACAACCTGACCATCATGAAGGCCATGGAGTATGCCGGTTACCAGCTCGTGCGTGGCTGCGGGTGCCGCAATGGATTCTGCGGAGCCTGCGCCACGATCTACCGTATCAAGGGGCAGCAGCAATTGAAGACCGCCCTTGCCTGCCAGACGAAGGTCGAGGAAGGGATGTACGTCGCTACGCTTCCCTTCTTCCCGCTTATCAAGCAGGTATACGACATCAGGAAGATCAAGCCGGAGCAACAGGTGATGATGCAGCTCTACCCGGAGATCTACAGCTGCGTCGGCTGCAACGCCTGCACCCGTGCCTGTCCCCAGGGGCTGAAGGTCATGCAGTACATCGCCTACGCCCAGCGGGGTGATTTCGCCAAGGTGGCGGAGCTTTCCTTCGACTGCGTCATGTGCGGTATCTGCTCTGTCCGTTGCCCGGCTGAGATCAGCCACCCGCAGGTCGCCCTGCTTGCCCGCCGCCTGAACGGCCGTTATCTGGCTCCCCATTCGGACCATGTGGACGAACGGGTACAGGAAATCAAGGAGGGCAAGTTCGAGCAGGCCCTGGAGGATTTGATGGCCAAGAGCGACGACCAGTTGAAAGACCTGTATGAGCACAGGGATATCGAGAAGTGAGGAAGAGCCATGTATACTGACGAGACATTGCTGGCATCCATCAAGAACGTCGAGGCCAAGCGCGCCGCCAATGCCGCTTTGGAGCCTCGCCGCATGACGGCTGACGAGAAGGACCAGGTCCTTTCCACCTATCACCCCGACTACATCAAGAGCCAGTTCGCCACGCTCCAGATCGGTCCGAACAAGGGAGACAAGGTCCCTCTCGAGCTGGCCGACCTGCTCCAGGGGCGCAGCCGGATCAACCCGAAGGAGGTCGACCTCTCCCATGTGGACTATGACGTCGATGTCCTGGTCATCGGCGGTGGCGGGGCAGGCGCCTCGGCCGCCATCGAGGCGCACAACGCTGGCGCCAAGGTGATGGTGGTGACCAAGCTCCGCATGGGCGACGCCAACACCATGATGGCCGAGGGCGGCATCCAGGCCGCGGACAAGCCGGGAGATTCTCCCGCCATCCATTTCCTGGACGTCTATGGAGGCGGTCATTTCGCCGCCAAGAAGGAGCTGGTCTACAAGCTGGTCAACGAAGCTCCCGAGGCGATCCAATGGCTGGACTCGCTCGGCGTGGAGTTCGACAAGGACAAGGACGGGGTGATGATCACCACTCATGGTGGCGGAACCAGCCGCAAGAGGATGCACGCCGCCAAGGATTATAGCGGTGCCGAGATCATGCGTACCCTGCGCGACGAGGTGATGAACCTCGGTGTGCCTGTGGTCGATTTCACCAGTGCGATCGAACTCCTGAAAGATGAGAAAGGAGATTGCGCGGGAGCGGTGCTGCTCAACATGGAGACCAAGGAGGTCAGGATCGCCCGGGCGAAGACCGTGATCATTGCCACTGGCGGAGCCGGCCGGCTCCACTACCAGGGATTCCCGACCAGCAACCACTACGGCGCCACAGCCGACGGTTTGGTTCTGGCTTACCGCGCGGGCGCCCATTTGCTGTATGCCGACACCCTGCAATACCATCCCACCGGCGCGGCCTTTCCCGAGCAGATCTTTGGTGCCTTGGTCACCGAGAAGGTCCGTTCTCTGGGAGCCAAGGTGGTCAACTGCGACGGCGACGTCTTCGTCCATCCGCTGGAGACTCGTGACGTCGAGGCCGCGGCGATCATCCGTGAGTGCAAGGGCGAGCACAAGGGCGTCACCACTCCGACTGGAGGCATGGGGGTCTGGCTGGATACTCCGATGATCGAGCTGAAGAATGGGGCAGGAACGATCGAGAAACGGATTCCCGCCATGCTGCGCATGTTCGCAAAGTACGGCATCGATATCCGCAAGGAGCCGATTCTCGTGTACCCGACCCTCCATTACCAGAACGGCGGCGTGGAGATCGATACCAACTGCGAGAGCAACGTGAGGAACCTGTTTGTCGCTGGCGAGGCTTCGGGGGGTATCCATGGACGCAACCGTCTGATGGGCAACAGCCTGCTGGACGTGATCGTCTTTGGCCGCGACGCCGGCAAGGCCGCCGCTGCCCGCAGCAAGGAAGCGGAGGTCGGCAAGCTGACGCTTTGCCACGTCGACGCGTTCAACAAGGAGAGGGCGGACGCCGGCATCACCAGCGGGACCTATTCGCCGAAGTTGCTGCCGGACTATCGCAGGCCGGATTTGAACAAGGAGGCTGCGTATGAACTCTAATGGAAATATGGTCGCCAGTTTGCTGGAGACGGTGATGGTCATCTGCTTCGGCCTTTCCTGGCCGCTTTCGATCAGGCGCTCGCTGAAGAGCCGCACGGCCAAGGGGAAGAGCCTGTTCTTCGAGGTCTTCATCGTCGTCGGCTATATCTGCGGCATCATCGCCAAGACCATTTTGCATTCCTACAATCTGGCCTATTGGTTCTACTATCTGAACACCTGTATGGTCAGCATTGATATGTGCCTGTGGTTCCGCAACACGCGCCTGGACCAGAGACGTGAAAAAGGAGAGAAGGTATGAAAATCGAAGTGTGCTTTGGCAGTTCCTGCCATGTGAAGGGATCTCCGCAGATCTACCAGATGCTGCAGGAAGAGATCAAGAAGAACCACCTGGAGGACAAGGTGAGCCTTGGCGGCACGCTCTGCATGGGCCACTGCAAGGAGCCCGGCGCCAACCTGATGGTCGACGGCAACGTCTTCACCGGATTGACCGCCGACAATTTCGACGCGTTCTTCAACGAGCACGTGAAGAAACCCCTGCTCGGCTGAGCGTTTTTGTACTATGCTTTCTGCGCCCTCTTTCCCGAGAGGGCCTTTGGTTTGTGGCGGCATGCAAGCCGGGCACGAGTCGGGACACCCTCTGGTTCTTGCGTGGCTTGCTGTCGTTTCCGCGCCGTTTCTTGTAT
>CAJMOS010000112.1 GCA_905215015.1 uncultured bacterium
GCAGGCCCAGTTCTTCCTGGCTGACCAGCAGATCAACAGCGTCTTGTCGACCAGGGTTGTTCGAATCAGGCAGGCAGCCGATGGTACCGAACAGATACGAGGCGCTCATCGAAACCGACGGGTTATAGAGAAGATAGGAGTTCTCCACTTTGGTCTGGGCCACCTGCCGGCTCAGCAGCGCGATCTGCCAGTCAAGGCGATTGGCCAAGGCGTCGTCGATGGCGTACGCCTCTGACGGCGCCTCGACATCGGAGCCATCGTCCGCCACAGGCTCGATGTCGTCATCCGGGTCATAACCGGCGAGCACGCGGAAAGCCGTCAGGCCGGAGGAAAGGTTCTTCTTGGCCTGCATGACCCCAAGCTCGTCGTTCTTCATGTCCACCTCGGAGAGCCGCATGTCGAGTTCGGCGAGCGTGCCGGCATCGTACTTGCGTTTCTGCATCTCATAGACCGCGCGGGAGGTTTCCGCCATCTCCTGCTTGACCGACAGCACCGATTGCAGCAATTGCACCTGGCTGTAGAGCACCCGGGCACCATGCCGCAACGAATCGAGTGTGTATGCCTCGGCGACCGACTGAACGGCCTTCCCTTCCTTGGCAAGGCGGATATTGCCCGCGTTGGAGGGATCGTAGATGTTCCACTGAGCTCCGATGCCGACGGTCAGCTGGTTGTGCTTGCCATCATCCAGGTCGTCCTTCACCAACGGGTAGTAGGCGGCGATCTGCGGGTTGTCGTCCAGATAGTCGTCGCCAAGCTTGATGCTTGAGAACGACCGCTGGTAGCCAAGACTGACCCCAAGGGTCGGAATGACGGTAGAGAGCGCCTTGCGTAGCGTGGCATCGGCCTGGCTGACCGCCACTTTGGCAAGCGCGAGATCCTTGTTGTTCTGCTGAACTGCGGCAAGATATGCGTCCATCGACAGGGTTTTTGCCGACACCGCGCCCATGGCGCATGTCAGCGCCAAGAACGCGGCAATCCGTTTTCTCATTTCTTTGCCTCCTTGGCTTGTGCCTTGCGGGCCCGTGTGGTGTGCATGCGCATGCGCTCCATGGCCGGAATGACATACAGCGTCAGCACCGTGGAGGAGATGATGCCCCCGACGATGATGACGCCCATCGGGATACGCATCTCCGCTCCGGCATCTCCGATGCCCATCGCCATCGGGAGCATGCCGAGCACGATGGCCAGGTTGCTCATGATGACGGCACGGAACTTCACGTCACACGACGCACTCATGGCTTGGACCGGTTCCATACCCGCCGTGCGGTTCTGGTTGTACTGGTCCAGGATCAGGATTCCGTTGTTGACGACGATGCCGACCAGCATGATGATGCCGACCATCGCCACGATGTTCACCGTCACGCCGGTAATCCGGACACTCAGGATGACACCGATGATGGAAAGCGGGATTGTCATCAGAATGAAAAGCGGCTGCACGATATTCTCCAACGTGGCGGCAAGCAGCATATAGACCAGGATGACGGCGAGGACGAAGGCGAAAACGATTCCCCGGACGGTACTGTCCATGATCTTGGAGATGTTCGCCATCTGCAACGTGACGTCCGCGGGCTTGTCCATCGCGTTGATGGTCTTGATTGCCTGCGACTGCAAAGTACCGAGCGCATAACCGGAGAGGACGTCAGCCGTGATTTCCACGGTACGTTTCTTGTCCGAGCGCAGGATCATGTTGGTACCGGTGCCGAACTCCACTGTGGCGTATTTCTCCAGCGGATAGGTGCCGCGCGGAGTCACGACCGGGATGGTGCGCACATCTTCGACATTTTGCATGGAAGTGCCTGCAAGCTCGACACGGATGTCGTACTCGATGTTGTTCTCCTTGTAGGTGGTCAGCTGCAAGCCGTCCACCGCACCACGCAGGGCCATCGCCAGGTCGTAGACGGTCACGCCGTCCGCAGAAAGCGCCTTGCGGTCCGGAGTGACATCCAGCTCGCGCTTGCCGGCCTTGGAGCTTAACGTGATGTTGCTGAGGCCGGGAATCTTCTCCAACTCGGCTTTGGCGCGCCCGGCGGTCTCGTTGAGGGTGTCCAGGTTGTCGCCGGCAAGGAACAGGTCGAGTCCCATCGATACGCCACTGATCGTCATGTCCGATAGCGAGGAGACGCTGATGTCCGCACCAGGGATGCCAGCCAGCTCGTCAGTGTATTCCTGGGCCAGCTGCATCGTGCTCTTGTCACGCTCGGCCTTGTCGACAAGGTAGACCGTCATCATGCCGACGGAGACATCGACGTTGGTCATGCCTTGGTTGCCGACCACCGTCTCGATCTTCCGCACCTCGCTCCTTGGGCCAAGGCGGTCCTCGATCTGGCGGAACACCTTGGTAGTGGCTTCGAGGTCGTTGCCTTGGGGCAAACTGACATTGATGCCGATTTTGCCGCTGTCGGTCTTCGGCATGAGCTCATAGCCCATGCCACGGGCGGAGTCGAGCGTGAAGACGAACGCCACGACAGAGGCGGCGATCACCAGCAGGCTCGTGGCCTTATGGCTCACCACGGCACGCAACGTCGCCGTGTAGCCCTTCTGGATGACACCAAAGGCCTTGTCGAACGCACGGCCGAACAAGCCGGGCTTGCCCGGTTGCTCCGGCAGGATGCGGCTTGCCATCATCGGCGTCAACGTGAAGGAGACCACGATGGAGAAGATGGTCGCATAGATGATCGTGTAGGAAAGCTGCATGAGCACCGGCGCCACCGCGTTGTCGAGAGCCGTACCAAGCGGGAAGAATACGGCGATATTGGTCAGCGTCGAGGCGAACACGGCAGTAATCACCGCCTTTGTGCCCTTTGCCGCTGCCGAGACTCGGTCAAGGCCTTTGGCCTTGAAGCTGGAAATGCTCTCCAATACGACGATGGAGTTCGCGACAAGTGTTCCCGTGGAGCTTGTAATGCCCATCAGCGTGACGAGGTTCAGGTTGAAGCCGGAAAGCTTCATGCAGAAGAAGGTGCAGATGATGGAGAACGGCATGGCCAAGGCGACGATGAGCGTCTGGCGCCAGTCATGCAGGAAGAGCAGGATGACAAGTCCGGTCAGAAGGACGCTCATGTAGACATTGGATAGCGTATCGTTCACGGAATTCCGGACATAGGTCTTGTCCTCGTGGATCACGTCGAACGAAACATGGCCGTCCGAATCCTGCTCGAGCTCGCCGAGGGCTTCGGTGACGCCATCGACAACGTCCACCGTATTGCCGCTGGGGTTCTTGATGACCTGGATCACGATGACATCGTCGTCGCGGGTGCCTTTGGTGTTGTCAAGCAACGAGGTGCGGTTGCGCACCTTCTTCGATGTATCCTTGACCTCCGCCAGCTGGTGGAGCTTGAAGATGCCGTCTTTCGTCGGGATGTCCAGGTCCCTGAGATCATCCAGCGTAGGATACGTGCCCTTCAGCTGGACCGGTACGTCGCGATTCCCGGTGGAAAGGTTGCCGCCAGGCAGGTCCATATTGGCCCTGGCCACGATGCCGGCAATCTGGGTCAGGCTCGTACCATGCTCGTATACAGCCGTAGGGTTGACCTGTACCTGGATTTCACGTTCCTTGCCTCCGCTGATGGTGATGCTGCCGACACCGGAAATACGGGACAGGCGCTGGCTTACGTCCTCGCTGGCGTACTGGTAGAGCGCGGTCGGCTCCAGATCGCCTTTGACTACGATGTCCATGACCGGCGACATGCTCGCCACATCCATCTTGGTGATGACCGGCTTTTGGGCATCGTCCGGCAAATCGGCCTGAATGGCCTCGACCTTTTCCTTCACCTCCTGGAGCGCGACATTCTCATCCTTGTTCTGCTTGAACTGGATGACGACAAGGGAGGCCGAGTCCATCGAGTAAGATTGGATGGCGTCCAGGTCGCTGATGGCGGAAACCTGGTCCTCCACTTTCTTGGTGATCTGGTTCTCAATGACCTCGGGGCTTGCGCCGGCATAGATGGTCTGTACCGTGACATACGGAGTCTTGACGGTCGGCAGCAGGCTGAGGGACATCTGTTTGTAAGCGATGACGCCAAACAGCATCAGCGCGATGAGCACCATGCTGACCAGGACGGGCCGCTTGATTGAAGTATCTACGATATCCATGGGTTTCTCCGTTTACCGGACGGTCTGGACCTTGTCGCCGTCGTTGATTCTGCCGGTTCCATCAGTCACAAGAGTATCGCCCGTTTCGAGGCCGGACAGGACTTCGTTTCTCATGTTTTCTTCCCGGCCAAGCGTAAGGTTCCTGCGGACGGCCCTGTCGCCCTCCACGACAAACGCATATGGCGTGCCGTCCGTATCGACAGCATATTCGCCCTGCTTCACCACGACTGCAGCCGCATTCCCATAGCTCACGACGGTGAGGTCGACCTGCATGCCATCGGAGAGCAAGGGGGATTGTCCGGGAAAGCGCGCCTTGCATTTGAAGGAACGGGTCATGGCATCCACCGAAAGAGAGATGTCGCTCACTTGGCCTTCCTGTGGTCCATCGGCAGTCTGGATGACCGCCTTGTCGCCAATCTCGATCAGTCCGCGCTCGGCCGGCAGGAGCGGAAACACCGCCTCGTAGCCCTCGTCTCCAGTTATGGTGAAAAGAAGGTCTCCCTGGTTCACGCCCGCACCAGAGCGTGCATCCATGCGGACGACGGTGCCGGCAATCGGACTTTTCACGAAAAGCATGTCCTCAAGCTGGCGGAGCTTCTGCCTGGCTATCGCAAGCTGGGTGGAAGCGTTGTCGTAGTCCTGCTGGGAGACGCCGTCCTGTTCATGCAGAGCGCTGATGCGTCTGAACGATTGCTCCGCATTGTCGACGGAGAGCTTGGCCTGCAGATAGTTCGCATCGTCATCGGAAAAACGGACCAGCACCTGGTCCTTCTCCACGTGGTCTCCCACCTTTCCTTCCACGGCACGCACGACATCATGCATCTTGGAGCGTTCGGTCGCCGTCGAGACAGCCTGGTAGGTTGCCGGGAACTTCAGGGAAACGGAGAACGGCTCAGCGGAAACCGTCCGTACCGTCACCGGAGTCCCTTTCTCCGCATGGATCATCTCCATGCTTTTCGCATCTTTGGATGCAACATCCGCAGACTTCTTGCATCCGGTGACGGCCAAGACCGCCACGCATGCCATGACCATCATGGGTTTTCTCGTGTTTTTCATAATGCAAACAAAGTAGGAAAGCACGGACTTGACGAATACCAACAGAACGGTTCACCCTGTGGAAAAATCCACAAAGCGAGGTATTTTGATGAAAAATGACCGCAGACTCAGAAAAACAAAATGCGCCATTCAGGAGGCGTTCTTGTCGTTGCTGATGGAAAAAGAGTTCAACGACATCACGATTACCGAACTGGCGAAACGGGCCGACATCGACCGGAAGACCTTCTATGCCCACTATGCCTCGCTTGGCGACATCGTCGACGACATCAAGGCCGGTTTCCTTGAGGAAATCTCCCGTTTGATTTCCAGTGACCTGAATGCGTTCACCATCCAGAACTTTTTCAGGTACCTGAACGAATTCCACAACCAGCATGAGAAGCTGATGTACGTCATCATCCACCGCGTCTCGATGCATCCGTTCATCGACAGCATCAAGGATGCGGTGTACAGGCTGATAATCGAACGGTTCCGCCAGAAACCCATTCCGAACATCAGCGAGCAGGAATTCTCCGCCATCACCATCTACGTCGTTGGCGGCATGGAGAACCTGTACACCGCTTGGGCGAAGACTGGAAGGAAGGCCCAGTTCCCGCAATTGCAGCAGATGACCGAACGATTGGTCCGGCAGAACATCGGCGACTTGCTGGATTGGGACGGCAACCCCCAGTAGCGCCCATATCGTCCATTGCAGACACCTCGGAAGGGTTGCAGAGGACGCGATTTCCGCTCAAACGCGTGCGACGGCCTCTTTGCCGCTCCTCGACCACTTGCGGACAAAGTACACCACTTCAATCACACAGGTCGCCATCCACCCCACGGGATATCCGAAGCCGACGACCAGAGGGGTGTTGGCGATAAACCGGGTAACGAAAAACAGATACGTCTGCCGGATCGCCACGAAACCGACCAGCATGATGACCATCGGGCCGAGCGAATCGCCCCGGCCGCGGAGGGCTGCCGCAAGCACGTGGTTGATATCGTTGAACATCAAAAAGAAGCTGTTCACCCTGAGGAAAGCCGTACCATAGCGGATGACCTGCTCGTCCTGGGAGAAGAGCCGTACGGCAGACGGGGCGAACACCCAGATCAGCGTCGCGATTACCGCAACGACAGAGACGGACATCCCCATGGCGGTCCAGGTCCCCCTGTTGACCCGTCCGGTATTGCCCGCCCCGTCGTTCTGCCCGACGAACGTCGTCGCCGCCATGGCCATGCTCTGGACCGGCAGGAAGATGAACGAGTCCACCTTGTTGTAGCTGCCCCAGCCAGCCATGCAGACCGAGCCGAAATGGTTGATGTAGCCCTGCACGAAGATATTGGAGAACGCGGTGAGCACGGATTGGATGCCGTTGGGCAGGCCGAGCAGCATGACCTTGCGGAAAGAAGCCGGATCAATGCGCATGTCGCTCCAGGTAAAGCGGTAGACCGCAGTGGTATGGAGAAGCAGGAACATGATCATTGCCGCAGAGCATGCCTGGGAGATGATCGTGGCATAGGCGACGCCGGCGATCCCGAGGTGAAAGACAAGCACGAACAGCAGGTCAAGGAAGATGTTCAGGATGCTTGTAACAATGAGATAGACCAACGGCCTTCGGGAATCCCCTACGGCACGCAGGATCGCGCTGCCGATGTTGTAGACCAGCAAGCCGGAGATTCCCGCGAAATAAATGACCAGATAGGTAGTCGCCTCGTCGAACACGTCCGATGGCGTGTCCATCAGCCTGAGCATCGTCTTGACCCCTGCCATTCCCACCACGGTGAACAAGGCGCATGCGATGAAGGTCGTCGTCATGACGGTTTCCAGGGTCGTATGGAGGTCTTTCCCGTTTCCCGCGCCAAAGGCGTTGCTGATAGCCACTCCCGCCCCGACGGAAAACCCATTGAAGAAAAAGACCGCCAAGTTCACCACCATCGTGGTCGCTCCAATGGCGGCGAGCGCCTCGGTTCCCACGAAGTTGCCTACGACGATGGAATCGACCGTGTTGTACAGCATCTGGAAAATGTTGCCGAACATCAACGGTATGGCGAACGAAATCAACTGGCGGGCAATCGGCCCGCGCGTCATATCCTGGGTCTCTTGCATCTCTCGAACACGCATGCCTTTCTGTATCGTACTTTCCGGCCTTTTCTGCAAGACCTTGATTCAGGATTGGCGGCTGATGAACGACCAATTGCAAAAACCATGCCGCTGTATCACGCACCGTTTTCCCATGGTCATGTTCCCCCAGCTCGAGAATCCGTATCAGCAACTATTTCGTTGCGGATTACCACCATATTGCATAATTGACAATTCCATCGACTGAGGGTAATGCTATACAGGAAATATATAACTAAAATATACTGGGAGAAATTCCATGAAACGGAAACGATTGCTTTTTTCTGCCGGCCTGTTGCTTGTGTTCCTCTCCCAAGTGGCGGCGACCAGGGTTACCGGCACTTATCAGCCGGCACCAGCCGCCGAGCGTGGCATCTGGTACTCGAACACGAGCCTGGCCCCCCAATACAAGGCATTTTTCCCCAATTACCTCAACGAGAACCATCTTTGGTATCACCTGGGAAAGTTGACACTTACGATCGATCCGACCAAAGACCCCGACGTACATGTGTACCAGGTGATACTTGTATCTCCTATCTCGGGCAATACGATCACATCCACGGTTTCCTGGGGTGGCCAGCAAACAAGCCAAATCGCGCTTATGGCCGCTCCTAGGGAAAACAATGTCGTGAACACGAATCGTACATTGGTGCTCGACGCCGGCAACAGCCACCAAAAATGGTACACGGTCAGCGCCAATGATGCCGCTACGGAATACACGAGGGCCGCCACCATTGAAATCGAGCTCTTCATCAGGACCTACAACTTCTATGATGATAGCGGCAACAGCAACTGGTTCCCGAAAGACAATCCTATTTATTTTTCGAACGTCGACCTTCAGCCAGGACAAATCGAGTTCGTCAACAGCAGGATGCATCCCGATGTCGACCGCACCACGGCGCAGATCGACCATGCCGATTCGTTCGACTACTGGGGTGGCGCCAAAGTATCCCCAACGGAGGAGACATGGCGCGACATCTCCGGACATGGGCAAAAACAGTCCCTTCTCTTGTCTGTCGTGGACAATACGGCGACAATCGACCCGAAGCACACTCATGCAAGCCAACCGGTAGCAAAGCTGGAAATTGCCACGAGCGATTCGAATCTTCCCCGGAAGGACTACGACCTGAAGATTTCCCTGTATGACAACGACCCGATCGGTACGGGTTCCAGTTTCTACTACCTGCATCTGGATGACGACAAGAGCAACCACAATGCATTCTTGGTCAATCTTGATGTGGCGGGACAGAAAACGCTGAACGACCGGAACCAGACAATCACCTTGGCAATTCCCAAAGGAACGACCGTGCCCATCACAAAACTGGTCTCCGCATCCTTCACCGCACAGGACGGACTGCCGGCGGGCTCCTACAGCGATACAGTCTACGTCGACATCATCACCGGCGACAAGTGAACGGCTCATGTTCCCTGGGCAGCCAAACACCTCTTTCTCCCTGCCTCCCACCGAGCGGTTCTTTGCGGGGAAGCCGATCCCTCCAAGGGGAGATCTTCCGTATTGCCCCTGAAGTCGATGCAGATTACGGGATACTTTTTCAGTCGCAGCCCGGAGCATCGATGGCCAAACCTTTGAACAGTTCCCTCCTGCTTTGGAAGGCCGCTTCCCGTTTACCATGGAAGGTTCCCTTAAAAGGAGAAACAATGATTCCACGTATATGGACGCTGCCTTCCAGAAAGCCCCCGGCTATCTGGCAGTCGCCATCTCAAACATGCAAAACGCCAGTCCCGTGAAGAAGATGTGCGTCATGTCTCGCATGATTCCTGCTCAATGCGAGTTTCTTACACTACCGAAGCGGATTTTCATTCCCCAAAACATGGTTCTCCTCGCATGCAAGGCTATACGGGAAATCCGTCAAGGACATCCAGCTCATCCAAGCACCTCTTCCTTCCAGTCCTGCACGGTGTGTCCGGTAGAGCTGAAGGCGATGCCAAGCAGATGGATTGTCTTTCCCTTCTCCATACGGAACTTGTCGGCATAGCGCTTCTCCCTGATCTGCCTCAAGGCGTCCCCGGCAGTCTTGTCCACCTTGTACTCCATCACGTACACATGCCTGTCCGTCTCCACCACAAGGTCGATCCGCCCCTCGCCCGTACGCTCCTCGGCCACCGCAATCACCTGCCTGCGCATCAGCCGCGCAAGAGCCGCCA
>CAJMOS010000113.1 GCA_905215015.1 uncultured bacterium
GCGCTTCGGATCGGTGGAAAGAGTGGTCTTGCCAGTGCCGGACAGGCCGAAGAAGATGGCGGTGTTCTTGCCATCCATGTCGGTGTTGGCAGAGCAGTGCATGCTGGCGATGCCCTTCAGCGGCAGGAAGTAGTTCATCATGGAGAACATGCCTTTCTTCATCTCGCCACCGTACCACGTGTTCAGGATGACCTGCTCGTGGCTGGTGATGTTGAAGAGGACGGCGGTCTCGGAGTTCAGGCCGAGTTCCTTGTAGTTCTCGACCTTGGCCTTGGAGGCGTTGTAGACGACGAAATCGGGCTTGAAGTTGGCCTGTTCCTCAGCGGTCGGACGGATGAACATGTTCTTCACGAAATGGGCCTGCCAGGCGACCTCCATGATGAAGCGGACGGCCATTCTGGTATCCTTGTTGGCACCGCAGAATCCGTCGACGACGTACAGCTTCTTGTTGGACAGCTCTTTCTGGGCAAGCTTCTTGCAAGCGTCCCACGCAGCCTGGGAAGCCGGATGGTTGTCGTTCTTGTACTCGGGAGTGGTCCACCAGACGGTGTCCTTCGAATTCTCGTCCATGACAATGAACTTGTCTTTCGGAGAGCGGCCGGTGTAGATGCCGGTGAAGACATCGACAGCACCCAGCTCGCTGACCCGGCCAACATCGTAGCCAGTCAGGCTCGGCTTGGTCTCTTCCTTGAACAACTCTTCATACGAAGGGTTGTACACGACTTCGGTGGTACCAGTGATACCATACTTGGTCAGATCAAGATTCTTCATATTGTTTCCTCTTTCTTGATGAGATTTTGCAACTTTCATCCAACACGCCCCGAACCGGGGTATTGGCTTTTCCTGTCTTATCGTTCGCGGAAGGTGATGCGGCCTTTGGTGAGGTCATACGGAGATAGCTCCACGCGCACCTTGTCCCCCGGTACAATCTTGATAAAATGCTTGCGCATCTTCCCAGAAAGGAATGCGAGAATGATGTGGCTGTTCTCCAACTCCACCCTGAACATCGTGTTTGGAAGAGCCTCCTTCACGATGCCTTCCACTTCAATAGCTTCTTCTTTGGCCACAGAGGCCCTCCTCTTCAATCCTACTGAATACTAAGAAATTACAAAATGCCTGTCAATGTACCGATATGTCGATGTAACCTTTTATAAAGACAATGATAAAAGGAATGGGAATGCCCCAGGCCGCCCGCTTCGGAAACCGCGAACCTTCTCCTGCGTCGGCCTCTTCGATGAAGGCCTTCCACTCCAGCCGATGCGGCGGGTGCAAAAGAAGGAACGTGACTCTCGTCGCTGCATGACGACCGAGTGTAATCCATAGGTATCTATCTGTCAAACTTGAGAAAGAGAGGAGGAAAAAGGGCGGGCACGGAAGATGTACCCGCCAGCAAGGTTAGTGGACCAGGATATCGATATATCCCTTGATGAAGACCAGAATGAACAGAATTGGAATTCCCCAGGTGACCCAGAGTCGTGACCAGCGCGGGAATTTCAGACCGGTTCCCAGGTCGGCTTCTTTGAGGAAGGCGCTCCATCCCCAGCCGGACTTCTGGGTGCAGAACAGGCAGAAGAGCAGGCTTCCCAACGGCAGCAAGGTGCTGGAGACAAGGAAATCCTCGAAATCCAAGACACCGGTACCTGCTCCGAAAGGCTGGAAGCCGGAGAGGACGTTGAAGCCCAGGAGGCAGGGAAGCGAGAGCAGGAAGACGGCTGTCGCGTTGATGGCGCAGGCCTTCCTCCGGGGCACCTGCCTCACGTCAATCCAGTAGCTCGCGATATTCTCGAAGACAGCGATGACGGTGCTCATGGCCGCGAAGCTCATGAACAGGAAGAAGAGGAATCCCCAGAACCGTCCGCCCGCCATCTTTGAGAAGATGTTGGGCATGGAGATGAACAGCAATGTCGGTCCGGCGTTGACCTCGACCCCGTAGGCTGAGCAGGCAGGGAAGATGATCAGGCCGCTGACCAAGGCGACGAAGGTGTCCAGGATGATGACGCGCAGCGACTCGCCGGTCAGCGAGTGGTTCCTGTCGATGTAGGATCCGAAGATCGTCATGGCGCCGATACCCAGCGAGAGGGTGAAGAAGGCCTGGCTCATGGCGGCGAAGACCACGTCGAAAAGACCTGCCTCCCGGATATGGCCGAGGCTCGGCTTCAGGTAGAAGGCAAGACCCTCTTCGCCACCGGGCAGCAGGATCGAGTGGACGGCGAGGACCACAATCAGGACAAGCAGGCCGACCATCATCTTCTTGGTGATCGACTCGACACCCTTCTGCAGGCCGAAGCTGACAATCGCAAAGCCGCCAAAGACGGCAATCGCCATCCACACGATCTGGGAGAAAGGCTGGGAGAGCAACGCTCCAAAATAGGAGGAGACTCCCTCGGGTGAAAGCCCCGCCAGGTCCCCGGTTATATAGTGCCAGCAATAGGAAAGCAACCAGCCGGTGATGGTGGTGTAGTACATCATCAGCAGGTAGTTGCCGGCGATGGCGAAGGGGCTGTAGATGTGCCATCTGCCTCCCTTGGGTTCCAGTGTCTTCAGGGCAAGACCGATGTTCTGCCTGCTGGCCCTGCCGATGGCGAACTCCATGACCATGATCGGCAGCCCGAAAACGGCAAGGAAAACCAGGTAGATCAGGACGAAGGTGGCGCCGCCGTAACGGCCGGTGATGAAGGGGAAACGCCAGACGTTCCCTAGTCCGATGGCGCATCCAGCCGAGAGCAGGATGAAGCCTAGTCTTGAAGACAATGTTTCACGTTGTTGCATGCAAACGAGTATACGGCGCTATTTTCCAGCGGTCAATCAAACGTATGTGCTCGCAGAAATGCGAGGAATTGGTCCTTGGAAAGGGGTTTGGAGTAGTAGAAGCCCTGGATGTAGTCGACCCCGTCGGCGATGACCGCCTCTGCCTCTTCCTTTGTCTCGACTCCTTCGATGAGGGCTTTCATCCCAAGCCGTTTGACGAGGGAGATGGTGTTTGCGCGGAGCTTTTCCCCCATCGGGTTGATGACAAAGCTCCGGTCCAGCTTGACGACCGAGAAAGGGAGCATGATCAGGTGGTCCAGGTTGGCCTGGCCCTGCCCGAAATCATCCAGGTAGAGATGGAAACCGGCGGAAGCGAGTTTCTGCAGGTTGTTTTTCGCCACTGCCGGCAAATAGGCGGAGGCGGTCTCGGTCAGCTCCAAGCAAAAGCGGTCCCGCTTGATGCCCAGGATGCTGGTGGAACGGATGATGTCCCGAATCACCTCTTCCTGCATGCACTCGGCCATGGAAAGGTTGACGTGGATGGGGAGTCCTGATAGGTCGTTGGAACGCAAGAGTTGCTGGACGATTTTTCTGACGCAGGCGTCGATGCGGACTATCGAGCCGTTGCGTTCAGCCACCGCAATCAGTTCGTCCGGACGTACCTTCCCAAGGACCGGGTCGGTCAGGCGGACGAGCGCTTCCGCGCTGATGAAGCGCTGGGTCTTCACGTCCCAGACTGGCTGGTAGACTACTTCCAGCCCGTTCTCCTCGCTGCACTTGCGGCTGAGGATGTCAAGCAGCTTCTGCTTGCGCGCCTCTTCAAGCTGCAGGTCGTCCCTCAGGTTCATGACGGTCTTGGGCGAGCGTTGCAGTCCGAGGGCGATGAGGATGTCCTGCAACTGCGCAAGGGAATGGAAGTCTCGGGGCGAGTCGGCTGCCAGAATCTGCAGCCTCAGCCCGATTTGTTCCCCATCAATGCTCCAAGGCCGCTTGGAGCGTTCGTTCAGGGTCCGGACAACCTCGCTTTGGACCATTGTGGCGTGGTCGGCGAACCAAAGGGCATAGACGTCGTCCCTGACGGTGTAGACCCAACGGCTGAAGCTGGTCAGGTAGGTGGCGATTTCCTTTTCCAGACAATGGAAAGCGTGGTCTCCAAGCGATTCGTTCAGCAGTTTCCAGTCTTTCATGTGCACAAGCACCAGCGTGAAGGGGGTATGGTGCTTGAAATCCCGCTCGCACCAGAGTGTGAAGATATCCCGGTTGAACAGTCCGGTGTTCCATTCCGTCACGTCTTCAAGCCTGCTCAGCGAGACGAAACTGACGAAGATGCTCAGGTCGATCGTGTAGTTCTCCACCAGAAGGGAAGGGTGGAAGAACTGGATCATGGTTCCGATGACGGCAAAGGTCAGGAAGAACGTCTGCGCGATCAGGGGTTTGCGCATATGCTCGTCACGTTCCTTCAAGAGCAGGTAGTAGCCGTGGATGACGTACCCTGCGACACCGATATACCAGAGGAACCTGAGCGGACCGCGGTGGTACATGCCGTCCGCGTCGGTATGGAAGAACCAACTGGTCAGGGGATTGAGCAGCAGAAGCGGTCCAAGAACCGCCAAGGGAACCCAGAACAGCTTGGGGACCGGGTCTTCCGCATCGCGGACGTGGTTGAGTTCCAGAAGATAGAGCGAGTAGATGGCGATGCAGGGCAAATGGAAGAGGAAATAGACGTAGTTGTTGGCAATGTTGACCCACAAGGGCACGTGCGTGTGGAACCAGAGAGGATAGTTCTCCCACAGCGCGTAGAAGAGGTCGCTCGCCGTGGAGAGGAAGGCGGAAAGAACCAGCAGGGGCAGCAGACGATGCGTATGGATCTGGTTGCGGGGCTTGCAGACGTACAGGAAGACGACCAACAGAAGCAAGGCGAGCCCGACCAGGTCAAGAATCCAGTTACACATTCCACAGCCCCCTCTGCTTGGAAAGCAGGATCGGCCTGCCAAAAAGCGGGCCGGTCAGGTAGCGGACACCAAGGGTCCCATAGAAGTCGGCATCTTCCTGCCTGGCCACGCCTTCCACTTGCACCGCGTAGCGCATGATCCGCATTGCCTCCATGCTGGCGGCGATGATTTCCCTGCCTCCCCTTGCCAGCGAGCCGGGGGTGGTGAAGGTGGGGCTGAACGAGACCACCGTATCCGGCATGTCGGGGGCGTGGAACACATCGGTATAGCCGGTGCCATAGCCGGTCAGGACCAGACGGATACCCGCCTTTTGCATGTCGTCCAGATTGGAGCGGACTACGCTAAGCCGCTGGTGGAACAGGCTGGAAGGCATGGTGAACGAAATCGTGCTGCATGGTATCCCGTAGTAGTCGGCCAGCTTCACATAGCGGGGGACCAGCCGGTATTGGAGCCATTGGCGAGGAGTGAGCGTGAGGGTGAGCCGGTTCATCTGGTACTTTTCGAGAAAGCCTGCCCTGATGAGAAGGCAGCTCTCCTTGATCATCAGGTCGGTGAAATAGCCGATGGTGCCTTCCCTTTGGGCGATCGGGATGTACTCAATGGGAGTGGCATCCTGGAGCTGGTCGTTTGACAGGAGGAGGGTCGCTTTGGCCGCGTGCATCCGCCTGGTTGTCGTGTCGTAAGCCGGGATGAGCCGCATCTTCATCTGGACGTTGTCCATGTGTCTGGCCAGGTGGGCGACTGCGATGCGCCGTTTCATGGCTCCGGTGCGGAGCACGCTGGCGGAAGTGCTTCCCAAAGCCGAAGCGCTGGTTCTGCTTCTCAGTTGCCGTAGCGCAAGGAAGCAGTCTTCGGTCGTGGTGAAATCATCCGGGTAACGGATTGTCGTGACGAAGCCGGTGACCGGCAGCTTGTTCTCGCCCATCAGGAAGGATTCGGAAAAGGCGGAAAGGCAAAGCTGGGTGACCTCGCGGACCGAGTCCGGATCGGGATGGTTCATCGAGACAAGGAACTGCTGCTTGTTGACCCGGAAGAGGTCTCCGTAGCGGTTGCAACGTTTGACCACATGTCCGATATGGGAGATGATCTCCCCCATCATTCCCGCCGGCAGCAGGTTGTCGAGCTCCTCGTAGTCGGCGATCGTGGTCACTACGAAGAGACGGCGCTTGTGGCGCCTGATGATTTCCCGGGTCTTGTAGATGAATGCCAGCCTGTTGGGAAGTCTTGCCTGTCCGTCAATCAGTTGTTCGGGACTCTGCACGGCGAGAAAGAGCACCGTGATGCTGAACGAATGGATGCAGCCAACGAACCTGATGGAGGGGAACCGTGTCTGGGTGAGCGTGGAAAACAGCAGGACGGTCAGGTCGATGAGCAGCAGCGGTAGCTCGTAGGAGTTGTTCAGGTTCTTCCGGTATCTGACGACCAAATACCATCCATAGGCATAATAGCCAAAAAGGACAAGGCCGAGCGGGCAGAGGTTCCAAAACAAGGGACGGGAAAGCAGAAGGGGAAGGAACGGAAGGGTGGCGACGAAGCCGATGGCGAAAGGGATGGTCCGGATAAAGAACTCCCGCTGCCTGAGCCCGATGCCAAGCAATTCGCGGACATACAGCACATGCAGCAACGCGGAGCAACTGAACAGGAAGATGGCGCAGACATGGAAGAATTCGTGCCCGGTCCGCATGTTTTCCGCCAAGGAAAGATAGGATAAGTCGCAGACAAGGGCAAGCACGATCACAAGGCTGTTGCCGGCCAGTACCTTGCTGGACTGCCAAAAGGGCGTCGCGCGTAGCAGGTAGACTGCGTACAAGACTGCCATCATCCCCAGTGAAGCGATATCTAGCCAGAAGCCCACATCCATGAAGCCATGTTACACACATTTTCCTGCACCTGAAAAGATATGCCACAAGAAGAAAAGGCCGCGTTTCTGCGCATTGACACGCACAAACGCTTGCAGGACAATGGTTCCAACCCTGTATCGGAGGTGGATGGAATGGATGTATTGCAAAGCTATTTGGAGAGCGGGAAGCCGATCAATGCGGGAATGGTTTCCTATGTCGCGTCGCTGGAAAAAGTCGCAGAGGTGTCACCATTTGTCGCAGGAAGGATTGTCCAGGAGCTCGCGGACCAACGCACCCATCTGAAGCTGATCGCCAGCGAGAACTTCTCCTCTCTTTCCGTGCAGGGCGCCATGGGGAACCTGCTGACCGACAAGTACAGCGAAGGATTTCCGTATCACCGCTTCTACGCCGGCTGCGACAATGTCGACGCCATCGAGGCCTTCGCCGACCAGCAGGCCTGCAAGCTGTTCGGGGCGGAGCACGCCTATGTCCAGCCACATAGCGGTGCCGACGCCAACCTGTGCGCCTATTGGGCCATCCTGAACACCCGCATCGAGATGCCTGAGATGGAGAAACTCGGCGAGACCAATCCGAGCAAGATGCAGAAGAAGGACTGGGACAACCTGCGCCACATGCTTGGCAACCAGCGCATCCTTGGCCTGGACTATTATTCTGGCGGACATCTGACCCATGGCTATCGCCAGAACGTCTCCGCCCAGATGTTCGATTCCTACAGCTACACCGTCGACGAGAAGACCAAGTTGCTTGACTATGATGCCATCGAGAAGCTGGCCATGGAGGTCAAGCCGCTGATCCTGATTGCCGGATACTCCGCTTACCCGCGCAAGGTCAACTTCCGCCGCATGAGCGAGATCGCCAAGAAGGTGGGAGCCACCTTCATGGTCGACATGGCCCATTTCGCCGGTCTGGTCGCCGGTGGCGTCTTTAGCGGTGACTACGACCCGGTCCGGTGGGCCGACGTCGTGACCACCACGACCCACAAGACCCTTCGTGGCCCCCGTGGCGGCATGATCCTGTGCAAGAAGGAGTATGCCGAAAGTGTCGACAAGGGATGCCCACTGGTCATCGGGGGGCCGCTCCCCCAGATGATGGCGGCAAAGGCGATTGCCCTGACCGAGGCGCTGCAGCCCTCCTTCAAGGAGTACGCCCGCAAGATTGTCGAGAATGCCCAGGCTTTGGCCGAGGCGCTGATGGCCCAGGGGGTTCCCCTTGATACCGATGGCACCGACAACCACTTGATGTTGCTCGACGTGACCAAGTTCGGCCTGAATGGCCGTCAGGCGGAAAGCGCCGTACGCGCCGCCGGCATCACCCTGAACCGCAACGCCCTTCCCTTTGATCCGAACGGTCCTTGGTACACCAGCGGCCTGCGTATTGGAACGCCAGCCGTCACCACGTTGGGCATGGGCAAGGAGGAGATGAAGGAGATTGCCGACATCATCGCCTTGGTCCTGAAGAACAGCCGCCCTGCGGTCATCACCAAGGGAGAGCATGCCGGACAGTCCTCGAAGAGCACCGCGCACACCGCGCCGGCAGTCCGCAAGGAGGCCTATGACCGGGTGCAGGCGCTGCTGAGGAAGTTCCCGCTCTACCCCGAGCTGGACCTGGAGTTCCTGCAGAAGGCATTCCCTCTGGTGGACGCAGAGTAACCGGTCTTTCCTGGAAGCCTCCCGATTCCCTCGTGCAAGGAAAACGGGAGGCTTGTTCTTGTTCCGGATGAGGTGTTGCAATATGTTTCGCTTCCCCGATTCAGTGCTATACTACTGTTCGGATAGGAGGGAATATGCAAGCAACACTTATCAGGAACGCGCTTGTGGTCGACGCGGAATGGACCCGTAAGGCCGATGTCCTTATCGAGGGCTCCCAGGTGGCCCATATCGCCACGCACATGGATCCGTCACTGGTTCCCGAGGGGGCCAAGGTCGTCGACGCCCATGGACTGTATCTGCTTCCTGGTCTGATCGACGCCCATACCCATTATCATCTCGTCAGCCGAGGGACGGTCACCTGTGATTCCTTCCCCGAAGGGAGCAGGCTCGCCGCGTTCGGCGGCGTGACCACTGTCGTCGATTTCGCCGATGACGACAAGAAAGGAAATCTCGCCGCCTGCACCGAGGCACGCCTGAAAGAGATGGAGGGCGGCATGGCGATCGACTACTCCCTGCACCAGGGGGTCTACGCCTGGAGAAAGACGCTCGGGGCGGAGATGGAGGCCCTTGCCAAGCGGGGAATCCGCGCCCTGAAGATGTTCACCACCTACAAGAACGTCGGATACCTGGTGGACGATCCCAAAGAGCTGCGGGATGTCTTTGCCAACGCCAAGCGCGAGGAGATGATGGTCTGCGTCCACTGCGAGGACGAGGCTTTGCTCAATGAAATCCAGTCCGCCTACCAGGGCCCCTACAATCCTCCGGCACACGCTGTATTGCGTCCCGGCGAGGTCGAGGCGAGAGGAATCCGGACGGTGGGCATGATCGCCCATGACCTGGGCATGACGCTCTACGTCGTCCATCTTTCCAGCAAGAAGGGTCTTGAGATGGTCCGCTACCTGCGTTCCATCGGCACCCGTGTCATCGTCGAGACCACGCCGACCTACCTGTTCCTTGACCGCAGTCTGCTCGAGGGGCCGGACGGGCCGCTGTTCGTGATGACGCCGCCGCTCAGGGACAAGGAGGACAACATCGCACTGCAGGAGGCGCTCGTTGGAGGGGAGATCCAGGTGGTCGCCACCGACCACTGCGCCTTCACCCGCCAGCAAAAGCTTTCCAGCAGCGACTGCAGGACCATCTATCCGGGCATCC
>CAJMOS010000114.1 GCA_905215015.1 uncultured bacterium
CCTTTTTACGGGTGCTTTTCCGCTTTCGACAATCGGTGATTACATTATTCAGTTTGGAGCGTAAGGAGACCCGCCTGGAGGACCAGAAAAAGGAACAGGCGAGGCTGAAGAACATCCTGCGCCGGGAGCTGGACTGGCTCGGACACGGGGCCAAGGCACGCACCACCAAGCAGCAAGGGCGCATCGCGCGCATCCAGGAGATGCAGGACAAGGTCCGCTCCGTCGGGCACGAGGCGCAACGCCAGTTCGCCAGCCAGGAGCGCCGGCTTGGAAAGAAGATCCTCCAGATCGAGCACCTGGCCAAGGGCTATGGGGGAACCGTCCTCTTCAAGGATTTCAGCTACGACTTCCTTCCCGGTGACCGGATCGGCCTGGTCGGGCCGAACGGGGCGGGCAAAAGCACGATGATGGACATCATCGTAGGCAGGACGGCTCCTGACTCTGGAAAGCTTGAGGTCGGAGTCAACACCACTTTCGCCTACTACGACCAGAGAAGCCGCGAGCTTCCGCCGGGAAAGACCATCACCGAGTATGTCAGCGACATCGCCGAACGGATCCGGCTGAGCAAGGACGAGATCGTCTCCCCGGGAAGGTTCCTGGAAATCTTCGGATTCCCTCCCGTCATGCAACGGCAGGTGATCTCTTCCCTCTCCGGTGGCGAGCAACGGCGCCTGTACCTGGTCAGCCGGTTGCTCTCCAACCCCAACTTCCTGCTGCTCGACGAGCCGACCAACGACCTGGACCTGGAGACGATGGAGAACCTCGAGCAGTACATCCGCGACTTCTCCGGCTGTGTCCTGGTTGTCAGCCACGACCGTGCCTTCCTCGACCAGTGCTGCTCCAAGCTCTTTATCCTTGGCGAGAAGGACAAGCTGGTCCACGCCTACGAGGGGTGCTTCAGCGACTGGGAAATCGAGGAAAAAGAGAACCGGCAACGGGCACGCCAGGAAGAGGCGAAGAAGAACCAGGCTCCCGCAAAGGAGCGGGTCCATACGGTCAAAAAAGGTCTCTCCTTCAAGGAGAAGCAGGAGTTCGACGAACTGACCGTGGACATCGACAAGGCCACCAAGCTCCATGCCGCTCTGGAGGCAAGCTTCGCCACCCCGGAGACGACCGAACTAGGGACGCTCGCCGAGCGCACGGCAAAATATGAAGCGCTCGGCAACCAATTGGAAGCCATGGAAGAACGGTGGATGGAGCTCGGGGAGAAAGCCGAGGGCGTCTGAAGCCGTCGTCCTCCCTTCCCCTTCGGGAACGCTTTGGCTAGAATGCCCACGGGAGTGTGCTATGCGCGACATGACAGAGGGAAGCATCAAGGGGCATTTGCTCTCCTATGCGGTTCCCATGGTGCTGGGTAACTTGCTCCAGCTCACCTACAACGCCGTCGACTCGATTGTAATCGGAAAGTTTGTCGGCGCCGACGCCTTGGCGGCGGTCAGTACCGCCAACCCGATCATGACCATCGTCATCCTCGGAGTCTCCGGGCTATCCATCGGTGCCGGCGTGCTGATGAGCGAGTACTACGGGGCGAAAGACGAAAGCACCCTGCAAAGGGAATTCTCCACCACGATCCTTTTTGGATTGTGGACCAGCCTGGTCGTCTTCGTGCTTGGGCTCCTGCTCTCTTCGGACATCATCCGCTGGATCAACGTCCCCAGCGAGGCATCTGGTTTGGCGGTCACCTACCTGAGGATTGTCTTTGTCGGTTTTCTCTTCACTTTCCAGTACAACCTGTGGACTGCCGCCCTCCGCGCAATCGGGGATTCCAAGACCCCTGTGGCCTTTCTTGGTTTCGCCGCGACCCTGAACATCTTCCTCGACGTCCTGTTCGTGGCGGTCTTTGGATGGGGTGTCATCGGCGCCGGCATCGCCACCGTCATCAGCCAGGCGCTGAGCGCTGTGCTGTGCATGGCCTACGTCTCCCGCCATGTCAAGGCCCTGCAATTGGGACGCGGACAGTGGGTGATCGACCACCGGCTTCTGGCGGCCACGTTGCAAAACGGCCTTCTGACCGCCTTGCAGCAAGCGGCCCAGCCAATCGGCAAGCTCCTGATCCAGAGCGTGATCAACAGCCAGGGCATCATCGCAATGGGCGCCTTCAACGCCGTCTGCCGTGTCGATGATTTCGGGTGCATTCCCGCCCAGTCGATCGGACACAGCATCATGACTTGCGCCGCGCAGAACCATGGCGCACGGAAGGCGGAACGGGTCCGGCAGACGTTCCGCGAGGGCATGGAGCTGGCCGTGGCCTATTTTCCGATCATTTGTGTCGCCATCCTGCTGCTCAGACAGCCGGTAGCCCTGCTGTTGACCCCGACCGGAAGCACGGAGATGATCCGCATGGTCGTCGAATACCTTTCCGTCAAGGCATTCTTCTACATCATGCCCTGCCTGACCAACGCGATCCAAGGCTTTTTCCGAGGCGTAGGCAACATGAAGCTGACCCTTTACTCCACCTTGGTCCAGATTTCCATCCGCACCGTCCTGGTGTTCCTCTGGGTACCCCAGATGGGTATCGTCGGCGAGGCATGGGCCTGCCTTGGCGGCTGGAGCGCCATGCTGGTCTTCGAGTACGGGTACTATTTCAAGACAAGGAAGCGGCTCTACTCGATGATTTGAGCGATCTCCACGACATCCAGGCGGTTCCCGTCGACACGAAAGCGCACCTCCATTCCCGCGATCACCATACCGTAGAGACGGCTGGGGTCGTGCTGGTAGCTGGGTCTCGGATCCTGGGAAAGCACGCCGATCAGTGCCTTCCGTTTCTCCTGGGGGACTTTGACAAGCAACTCATCCGGAATCCGGACATCCAGGAGATGACGCTCGACCTTGTCGGTGAAGCCCCCTTTCGCGTCAGAATGGCAATCGGCATAGGCAAGGTACGGCTTGATGTCGAAAATGGGGGTCCCGTCCATAAGGTCCGCACCCTTCACGACGAGCACAGGTCCTTCGTCCGTCTCCCACTCCACTCTCGCCAACCTGACACAGGAAAGCCCGATGGGATTCGGGCGGAACGGAGAACGGGTGGCGAACACGCCGATACGTTCGTTGCCACCGAGCCGTGGGGGCCGGACCGTGGCGCTCCAATCCTTCCGGACCGCTTCGGAGAACTGCCATACCAGCCAAAGATGGCTGAAACGGTCGATGCCGCGGAGGGCGTCGCTCCGGCGGAACTCGCGCTCGAAGACGATGCGGCCCTCCAAGTCATCGACAAGACCGCTTTGTCGCGGGATTCCGAACTTGGTGGCGAAATCGGTATGGATCCGCGCTATGATGGAAATCTCTGGCATGGCACCAGTATCGGGTTTTCGGTCGCCTTCGGCAACTACCGCTCACGCGCTTCGGAGAAGGCGCTGTCGACCATCATCGTGCATTCCTCCAAGGTCGAGGGACGGGCAGTATGCAGCGAGCAGACAAAATGGAACGCGTCCACACCGCTCTCGTCCATCAGTGTCCTGACTCCCACCTGCCAGTCGCGGATCATCGCAGAGGCCTGCTTCTCAGAGACCTCGGGCAGCATTGCCAGGAATTCCTGCTTGCCCATGCGGTAGCAGGCCGGCTTGCGGAAAGCCCGCACCATGCCCTCCGTGAACAGGGGAAGGACCAGCGGGTCAAGGGTGCTGTGGATGTGGATCGCCACAACGCTGAGGGGATGGTTGATGTACTGGGCGTAGTCCCGTTTCAAGGCGAGATGGTTCTTCATCCTGCTTTCGTTGTCGTACACCGACTGCCCGGACAGCTGCGCCTCAACCTGCTCCATCCGTTGGCGCGCCACGTAGAAATGGTACTGCTCCCTCCAGTGGACCAGCCCGAAAAGCAGGAGGCTCAGATACAGGATCACGAAGTTCAGCACATCCCCCTCGTTGGGGATGCCGGGATAGAACAGGGCCGCCCCAAAGCACAGGAAGGTCAACGTGCACAAGAACGCCTCAAGCCGCGGAGGCAGGAGGAAAACGCAGAAGGCGATGATGTCCATCAGCACGAAGGTGACGGCCTGCCCGCCCCACTGGTAATCGCAGCTGGAGATGTAGACCCCGAAAGCAAGACAAACGACCAGGTACCCCACCAAGGCGGCCTGCGCGCTTTTTCCCCCAGCCCTTCCATCACGGAAACGGCGGGAAACGTGGGAAAGCCACAGGCTCGCCGCCATCAACACGGCATAACCGACCAGGTGTCCCACCAGCCAAGAGGTGCTTTTGTAGAAAGGACTCACCACCGGTACATGACGGGAAATCAGGAGAATCGCTACCATCAAGGCCTCGAAGGCAAACGTAAGGGGTCCGACAAAGGCGGCACGTTGCATGTTGAGGGATTGGAGATACTCGGGAAAACCTTTGGGAATCCTGTTGGTTCCCTGATAACGGGCAAAACCTTGGCGTTGCGGCATTTTTCGATTATATCCGTACTTTTTCCATGCATTCAAGTGTGGACAAAAGGCCAATCGTGCTAAGATAATCGCGAAAGAGGAACCTATGTCACTCAATGCGACGCCCGTGGCAATACGGACACATATTGGCTTTTTTGGACTTTGCAACGCTGGCAAATCCAGCTTGGTAAACGCGATTACCGGCCAGGAGATGGCCATCGTCAGCCAGACCAGGGGCACCACGACCGATCCGGTATCCAAGACGATGGAGCTGTTGCCCCTCGGTCCGGTCGTCATCATCGACACTCCGGGACTGGACGACGAAAGCGCTTTGGGAGAGGAACGTGTCAAACGCACCCGGAGGGTGCTGGCACGCTGCGACATCGCCATCCTGGTCCACGATGCCACCACGGCCTTTACCCAGGCGGAAAAGGAGCTGGTCTCGCTCTTCGAGCAGAGAGCCCTCCCCTACCTGGTCGTACAGAACAAGAAGGACCTGGTTCAGGCCCCACATCCTTTCCTCTCCCATACCGTTTGGGCAAGCGCCACCACGGGAGAAGGCATTCAGGAACTGAAGGAGGCGATCGGGCATCTCTGCGGCAGCGGGGAGGCCGACAAGCCGCTGGTCAGGAACCTGCTCCATGCGGGACAAACTGCGGTACTGGTCACTCCTATCGACAGCTCCGCACCGAAAGGACGGATGATCCTGCCTCAGCAACAGGTAATCCGGGATGTGCTCGAGGCAGGCTGCAGCTGTGTCGTGGTGGTCGAGGACCAGCTTCACCGCGCTCTTGGCAACCTGCGGGAGAAACCTGCCATGGTGGTCACCGACAGCCAGGCCTTCGAACGGGTCGCGAATGATACCCCCCTGGATATCCCCCTCACCTCCTTTTCCATTCTGATGGCGCGCTACAAGGGTTTCCTCAGGCAAGCCGTCGAAGGGGTGGTCGCCTTGGAGCGCCTGCAGGACGGTGATACCGTCCTGATCAGCGAAGGGTGCACCCACCACCGCCAGTGCATGGATATCGGCACGGTGAAAATTCCCCGATGGCTTTTCCAGCATACTGGCAGGCAGTTGCATATCGAGACCTCTTCGGGAAACGGATTTCCCGAAGATCTTTCCCGTTACAAGGTCATCATCCACTGCGGAGGCTGCATGCTGAACGCAAAGGAAGTACAGTACCGCATGCGCATGGCCCAAGCCGAAGGGGTCCCGATGACCAATTACGGAGTCGCCATCGCCCAGATGAAGGGAATCCTGAAACGGAGCCTCGCGCTGTTCCCGGATATTGCGAAACTGGTTGACTGACAGGAGGTACTCATGCAGGTCACACATGCCTTGTATTACAGCAAGCGGCTGCAAAGGGATATGCAGCTGATCACCTACGGATCGGAGGGCTATCCCTTCCTGGTCTTCCCCACCCAGGACGGAAAAGCGGGACAATGGGAAGACTTCGGCATGATTGAGGTACTGCGCCCCTTCATCGAGAGCGAGGCAATCAGGCTCTACTGCATCGATTCGGTCGACCAGGAAAGCTGGTCGGACACCGATGGCGACAAAAGCCGTCGCGCGCAGGTGCAGGAGGACTACTTCCAATCGGTCTGCGAGGATGTGGTCCCGCTCATCGGAGGGAAGCAACGTCCTGTCACCACAGGCTGCAGCATGGGCGCCAACCATTCGGTCAACACCTTCCTCCGTCGCCCGGACCTGTTCGGGGGCTGTCTCGCCCTGAGCGGGGTGTATGACACCAAGTTCTTCTTCGGTGACTGGATGGACAAAACGCTCTACGACAACGCTCCTCTCGCCTACCTCAGGGGCATGCCCGAAAACCATCCTTACGTGAAGCTCTACCGGAAGAGCCAGATTGTCGTCTGTGTCGGGCAGGGCGCCTGGGAAGACGAAGGCATCCGTACCACCCGCGAGCTCGAGACGCAGCTTGGGCGGCTGGGCGTCCCCGCCTGGATCGACTACTGGGGCCCTGACGTCAACCATGACTGGCCTTGGTGGAAAAAACAGATCGTCTACTTCCTACCATTCTTGCTGGAGGCACTGAAATGAACGTGATTTTTATCTCTCCCCATTTTCCCCACACGTACTGGCAGTTCTGCCAACGGCTCCGCCAGAACGGCGTTACCGTCCTTGGCATCGGAGACTGTCCTCAGGGTTCGCTTCCTGGAGAAGTCCGCTCCTCGCTGAACGACTACTACTATGTGCCCAACATGCAGAACTATCCTGACATGTACAAGGCGGTAGCCTTCTTCGCCTGGAAGTACGGGAAGATCGACTGGATCGAGAGCAACAACGAGTTCTGGCTGGAAACCGATGCCAGGCTCCGCACCGACTTCCACGTGACTACCGGCATCGGCGCCGAGGAGATCGGCGACTACAAGCAGAAGAGCGCCATGAAGCGTTTCTACAGGCTGGCCGGGGTGCCTACCGCCCGCCAGAGCATGGTGACCGACATCGAGTCGGCCAGGCGCTTCATCGACAGGGTCGCATATCCCGTCATCGTCAAGCCGGACGTCGGGGTCGGGGCAAACCATACCTACAAGCTGTCCAATGACGGCGAGCTGGTCCAGTTCTTCAAGGACAAGGATGGACAGGACTACGTCATGGAGGAGTTTGTCAGCGGCTCGATCTATTCCTACGACGCGATCGTCAACAGCAAGGGAGAGGTTCTTTTCGAGTCCTCGTCGGTCTTCCCGCCTTCGATGATGGAGATCGTCCACGGGCAGCTTGAGCTCTCCTACTGCGTGCTGAAGAGCGTACCCGCCCAGCTACGACAGCGCGGCAGGGCCACGCTGAAGGCCTTCGGAGTCAAGAGCCGATTCATCCACTTCGAGTTCTTCTGTCTGGATGCCGACAAGAAAGGACTTGGCAAAAAGGGGGATTTCATCGGGCTCGAGGTCAACATGCGCCCTGCCGGTGGATATACGCCCGACATGATGGACTGGGCCCACTCGACCGACGTCTACGAGATATGGGCCGACATGGTCTGCTTCGACGAGAACCGGAAGAAGCCTGGCGGAGACGACCATTTCTGCCTGTACCTGAGCAGGCGTGACCGTTTCCACTACCGCTACAGCTCGGACGAGGTGCTTGCCGCCTGCCAGGGCCATGTTGCGATGCACGAGCGGATGCCCGAGGCGATAGCCGACGACCTGGGCAACGAGTTCTTCATCCTTCATGCCCAGACCAAGGGGGAAATCGAACGCTTCACCAGGCTGGTCTGGGAAAAAGCGTAAAAGAAGGTCGCATATATACGACACAACGAGGCCGGCACCGACATGGTACCGGCCTCTTGCTTTGCCTCCTGGCCCACTCTCAGGCAAGATTGCCGGGGAAATGGGGGATCTGGCTGATCGACTTCTCCAAATCGGCGTCGGTCGGGATGAAGTCGTTCATGGTGCCGTCGTTGAACTGCTGGTAGGCGACCATGTCGAAGTATCCTGTACCGGTCAGACCGAAGACGATGTTCTTCGCCTCGCCGGTCTCCTTGCACTTCAGGGCCTCGTCGATCGCGACCCGGATGGCGTGGCTGGACTCCGGAGCAGGAAGGATTCCCTCCACTCTCGCGAAGTATTCGGCAGCCTTGAAGACAGCGGTCTGCTCGACCGACCGGGCCTCGATGAGGCCGTCATGATAGAGCTGGCTGACGATGGAAGCCATGCCATGGTAGCGGAGACCTCCTGCATGGTTTGGCGAGGGGATGAACTCGCTGCCAAGGGTGTACATCTTCGCCAGCGGGCAGACATGCCCGGTATCACAGAAGTCGTAGGCATAGACTCCCCGTGTCATCGACGGGCAGGATGCCGGCTCGACGGCGATGATCTGGTATTTCGGACCGCCCTTCAGCTCTCTTCCGACGAACGGGGCAATCAGACCGCCGAGGTTGGAACCGCCACCGGCGCAACCGATGATGATGTCGGGAGTGACGCCATACTTGTCCAATGCCGTCATGGTCTCCTGGCCGATGACCGACTGGTGGAGCAGCACCTGGCTCAGCACACTTCCGAGCACGTAACGGTATCCTTCATGGGAGACCGCTTCCTCCACCGCCTCGCTGATCGCGCAACCAAGGCTGCCGTTGGTCCCGGGGAACTCCTCGTTGATCTTCTTTCCGATGTTGGTCGTCATCGAAGGCGACGGGGTGACTCTGGCACCATAGGTCCGCATCACCTCGCGGCGGAAGGGTTTCTGCTCATAGGAGCACTTGACCATGAAGACATGGCAGTCAAGACCGAAGTAGGCGCATGCCATCGAGAGGGCTGTCCCCCACTGTCCGGCGCCGGTCTCGGTCGTCACCCCTTTCAGCCCCTGTTTCTTCGCGTAATACGCCTGGGCGATGGCGCTGTTCAGCTTGTGGCTGCCACTGGTGTTATTGCCCTCGAACTTGTAGTAGATGTGGGCCGGGGTGCCAAGCTTCTTCTCCAGGCAGTAGGCGCGTACCAGTGGAGAAGGACGGTACATCTTGTAAAAATCACGAATTTCCTGGGGAATGGGGATCAGCTCGTCCGTCTCGTCAAGCTCCTGCTTTACAAGCTCGTCGCAGAAGACATGGCGAAGCTCATCGAATGTCATCGGCTGATGGGTGCCGGGGTTGAGCAGCGGTGCCGGTTTGTTCTTCATCACCGCGCGGACGTTGTACCAATATTTCGGAATCTCGTTCTCACTCAGATAGATCTTGTAGGGAATCTCTTGTTCTTTCATATAGAAACACTCCTTACGCTCAATACTTCACCGTAATCCGATTTATGTCAATGGGTTTTCATAAAAAAATTCTATAAACAGAAACAGGCTCCCCTTTCGAGGAGCCTGCTTTCCACATGCCAACGGCCGTCAGTTTTCCACTTTGATTTCGTGGATCCAGCCCTCCGGCGCCTGGATGCGGCCCATCTGGATGCCGGTCAGGGTGTCGTAGAGCCTGG
>CAJMOS010000115.1 GCA_905215015.1 uncultured bacterium
GCCCTCAAGCCACTTGCCGAAACGGCCCTCCTTGATGTGGGCGGGAATCCAGTTGATCTTGCTGTTGGCCTCCAGCATCGACTTCTTGATCTTCTGCACGTCGACGAACCAGCAGGAAAGGGCGCGGTAGATGAGCGGCCCATGGGTACGGTAGCTGAACGGGTACAGGTGGAGGTAGTTCTCCCTCTTGATCAGCTTCCCCTCCGCCCTCAGGCGGGCGATGATGTCCTTGTCGCAGTCCTTGACGAAGCGGCCCTGGTAGTCGGGCACGTCGCTGGTGAAGCGGCACTCCTCGTCCACCGGGCAGACGACCGGCACCTGCGGGTTCTGTTCCTTGAAGGTGTTGTAGTCGTCCTCGCCGAAGCCGTTGGCGGTATGGACGATGCCGCATCCGTCCTCGGTGGTGACGTAGTCGGCGGTCATGCAGACAAACGCGCCCTTCTCCTTCAAGCTGGCAAAGTACGGGAACAGAGGCTCGTATCTCCAGCCCTTGTAGTAGGTGCCCTTGTGTTCCTCGACGATCCGGTACTGCTCGGGCTTGGTGTAGTAATGGCCGAGCCGGGCCTTGCCGAGGATGTAGTGGTTCTTGTCGCTCTGGTCCTCGACCTCGACGTAGTCGATGTCGGGCCCGAAGGTCAAGCCGAGGTTGCTGGGCAGCGTCCACGGAGTCGTCGTCCAGGCAAGGAAATAGGTGTCCTTCCTGCCATCCACCTTGAAGCGGACGGTGACCGCCTGGTCGGTGACGTTCTCGTAGCCGCCAAGCGCGACCTCGAAGTTGGAGAGCGGACAGGCAAGCCCCGGGTCATAGGGCATGATCCGGAAGCCTTCGTAGATCAGCCCCTTCTCGTACAGCGTCTTGAACACCCACCAGATGGACTCCATGTACTTGGGGTCCATCGTGCGGTAGCCATGGTCGAAATCGACCCAGCGGCCCATGCGCTCGATGGTCTTGCGCCATTCGCTGGTGTAGCGGAGGACGATGGAACGGCACTGCTCGTTGAACTTGGCGACGCCGTACTTCACCACCTCGGAGTAGCCGGAGACGCCCAGCGTCTTCTGCATCTCGTACTCGACAGGAAGGCCGTGGCAATCCCAGCCCCAGCCACGGACCACACGGTGGCCTTTCATGGTCTGGTAACGGGGAATGGCGTCTTTGATGGTGCTCGGCACAAAATGGCCAAAATGCGGAAGGCCCGTGGCAAACGGAGGCCCGTCATAGAACGAGAAATCGGAAGAGGCTGGTCTCTGCTCGATGGACTTGTTGAAAATGTCGTTCTCTTTCCAGAATGCCAGTGTCTCTTCTTCCATCTCAGGGAAGTTGACTTTAGTGCTTACCGGACGAAACATATATCCCCCTATCGTACGAAGACAATAATTGTGTTCCCATTGTAGTGATAAGCCCTTTTTCCTGCAACCGAGTTGACTTGCCGGCGACCAAAAAACCATGATAGAGACATGCGTTATCCACTACCGGAAAAAATCAAGGCGTTCGGGGATGTCTTCACGCGCTCGGGCTTCCACCTCTTCATCGTCGGTGGCTGCATCCGGGATTACCTGATCGGGATTCCCAACCACGACTATGACTTCGCCACCGACGCCAAGCCGGGTGAGGTCACCAGCCTTTTCCGGAAGGTGCTTCCCACGGGAATCGAGCATGGCACCGTTACGGTGCGCTGGTTCGGGGAAAGCTACGAGGTGACCACCTTCCGCAGCGATGGTGCCTATCTGGATATGCGCCACCCGTCAAGCGTCTCTTTCGTCCGGGACCTCGACGAGGACCTGAAGCGGAGGGACTTCACCATCAACGCCTTCGCCGTCGACTGCCAGGACGGCACGATCATCGACCGGCACGAGGGAATGCGGGACCTGAAGGAACACCTGGTCCGGGCGATCGGGAACCCGGAAGAGCGCTTCCAGGAAGACGCGCTCCGGATCCTCCGCGCGCTCCGCTTTTCCAGCAAGCTCGACTTCGCGATCGAGTCCGGAACGCTTCGGGCGATGGAGCGGCTTCGCGAGAACCTCCATCACGTCAGCGAGGAACGGATCCACGAGGAACTGGTCAAGCTGATTGCGAGCGACCACCCCGCCAGGGGACTGCTGGAGATGGACAGGACCAGGATCATGGATGTGGTCCTCCCCGAGCTTGCCAAGGGACGCGAGGTCATGCAGAACGGAATGCACCATGACACGGTGCTTCACCACAACATCGCCGCATGCCAGGCTGCAGCCAACCACCACTATCCGCTGTACGTCCGCATGGCGGCCTTGTTCCATGATATCGGAAAGAGCTACACCGTCGTCTACGACGATGTGGCAAACACCTACTACGGGCACGACACCTATGGCGCCGGCCTGACCAGGAGCATCCTCAAACGGCTGAAGGCCTCGAATGAGGAGATCGAGCAAGTCTCCCATCTGGTCGAGAACCACATGTTCCATTACACCCCTGAATGGAGCGACGCAGCAGTACGACGCTTCATCAACCGGATCGGCAAGGAGCATGTCGACGACCTTTTCCGGATGCGTTTCTGCGACGAGGAATCGATGTGCGGCGTGGCGGATTACCGCACCGTAGAAGACCTGGACAAGCGGATCAGGAAGGTGCTCCAGGCACAGGACGCCCTCTGCCTGAAGGATCTTGCCATCGGAGGCAAGGAACTGATGGCGGCAGGATTCGAGAAAGGCCCGATCCTGGGGAAGACGTTGAACTACCTGCTTGATTGCGTCATCGAGGATCCCGCACAGAATACGAAGGAGAAGCTTCTCGAGCTGGCGCTTGCCTATCGCGACAGGCAATAGGCAGACGATTACCTGGCGGCCTTATCCTCCTTGCGCTTCTCTTCCCATTCGGCGATCTTCAGCTCGTCGTAGGCGATTTTTGCCGCCATTTGCTCGGCATTCTTGATGGTCGACCCCTCGGCAGGCCCGTAGACCTTGTCCTTGACGGAGACCGTCACGAAAAACTGGAAGGCATGTTCCGGTCCCGTCTTCTTCACCAGCGTGTAGGAGGGGACCTTCTTCCAATGGAACTGGACGAACTCCTGCAGGCTCGTCTTGAAGTCGTGGTGGTATCCGTTCAAGACCACCGCGTTGATCTGGGGGACCAGATACTTCAGGATGAAGGTCCGGGTCGTCTCAAAACCACACTGCAGGTAGCATGCGGCGAAAAGCGCCTCGACGCAGTCGGCCAACAGCGCCTTCTTGGTGCGTCCGCCGCTGCGCTCCTCGCCCTTGCCCATCAACAGGTACTTGCCGACGTGCAGCTTGTCCGCGACAACCGCAAGGCTATCCTCGCTGACGGCGATACTCTTGATCTTCGAGAAATCGCCCTCATGCTTTTTGGGCAGGTTCTTGAAAAGCCACTCGGCCACCGTCAGCCCAAGAATGCTGTCTCCGAGAAACTCGAGGCGTTCGTTGTTGCCAATGCCATGCCCCGCCTCGTTTCCATAGGAACGGTGGACGAAGGCAAGGTTGAGCAACGAAAAGTCGGAAAGCGGAATCCCGCATTCCTCCTTGAATTGAGAAAGCTCCCGAATCCTCTCTTCCGAGAGCTCGGGAGCCTTATCGGACAATACTTCTTCCATCACTATTTGACTTGCGTGGAGAGATAGTCGATGGCGTCCTGGACAGTCTCGAACTCGTTGGCCTTCTCGTCCGGAATGGTCACACCCATCTCTTCCTCAATCGCGTAGACCAGCTCGTAGGTATCAAGGCTGTCGGCACCAAGATCCTTGCGGAAAGAAGCCTCGGGAGTCACCTTGCTCGGATCAATCTCAAGCTTCTCGGCAACCAGACTCTGCACTTTCTTGAACAGTTCGTCTTTATCCATTGGCGAACTCCTTACTGGGCATCCATCTGGATGATCTGCTTGCCACGGTAGCTGCCGCACTTCGGGCAGACGCGGTGGGGCAGAATCATGTTGCCGCAGGTCGGGCACTTGGTCAGCGTCGGAGCCGCCAGTTTCATGTTGGCCGCTTTTCTGCTTGCCGCCTTGGATTTGGAAGTCTTGTATTTCGGTGTTGCCATATCTGTATCCTCTTCTTCTTCAGAAATTTCGCTCTATTACAAATGCCTAGTCAGCATATCGATTTTACCCGAGTGAGTCAACAACCAGCCAAGGATCCCGCTCATAGAAACTATGCATCGCCTGCGCAAGGAAATACAGATCCGCGCAACTGGCCGTCTCGTAGGGGGAATGCATGGCAAGCTGGGCTACCCCGATATCCACGGTGGGCAGGGAATACTGCCTGGTCGACAGGTTGCCGAGGGTCGATCCGCCGGGGATATTGGAATTGTTGAAGAAAACCTGATACGGAATTCCTTGTTTCTTAAGAAGATGCTCCAGGCACGAAGCGGAATGGGCGTCGCTGGTGTATTTCTGGTTGGCGGCGAATTTGACCAGCACGCCACCTGCCATTTTCGGACGGTTCGTCGGGTCGCACGCTTCAGGGTAGTTGGGATGCACGGCATGGCCGTTGTCTGCCGAGAGCATGAAGGAACGGCTCTGCATCTCAAAGCCTTCCTCGCGGCCCCAGCCAAGGGAAAGGAAAATCCGCTCCAACGTCTCCTTGAGGAAATCGCTCAAGGCGCCCTGCTTGGTTCCACTGCCCACCTCCTCGTTGTCGAACAACGCGCAGAGGGCGATGGTCTTTGCCGGCTTGCAGGCAATCAGCGAGGTGGCGGCGCAGTAGGCGCACTCCAGGTCATCGATCTTTGGCGAGGAGAAGTAGGCGTCCTCAAGTCCCCACACCTTTCCTTCCTCGCGGTTATACAGGAACAAATCCGACTCCAGCAGGTCCTTCTCGTCCACTCCGATTTCCGCCGCCACAAGCTTGCGCAGCGTGAAGGAATCATCCCCCTGCCCGAGCAGCGGCATCAGCTCCTTCTGCACGTTGTAGTCGATGCCATGGTTGGCATTCCGGTTCATGTGGATCGCCAGGCTCGGAATCATCGCCAAGTCCCGGTCAAAGTTGACAAGCCGACAGGACACCTTCCCGTTTTCCTCGATGAAGGCCCTTCCAGCGAGGGAAAGCGGACGGTCGAACCAGGGGGCGAGCAACATGCCGCCGTACCCTTCGACGTTCAGGGTGATATACCCGTCTTTCCGGATCTCAGGATTGTCCTTGACACGGAAGGACGGGCTATCGGTGTGGGCGCTGACGATGGAGAAGCCCTCGGCTGACTCGGGGATACGGAAAGCGATCAGGGCGGAGCCGTTGCGGCTCACGTAATAGGAACCGCCCTTCTCCAGACGGTAGTCCTTCCCTTCGGACAACTTCGTGAAACCTGATTGGGAAAACATTTCCTCAAGGTTCCTCACCACATGGTAGGGACTCGGGCTCCTGTGGATGAACCCGATCAAATCACGCACGTTTTCGGTCATTCCTGTTTCCTTATGGTTTCTTTTGGTTTTTCTTCTTCAAGGCGCGGGCCACGAGAGGCGGCACCATGGCGGTCACGTCGAGTCCGAACGAGGCCATCTCCCGGATTGCCGAGGATCGGACCATGAAGTACTTGGGGCTCGTCGGCATGAAGAGCACCTCGACCTCAGGGTCGATCTGCTTGTAGTAGAGGGCGAGCTCGAACTCGTAGTTGAAATCGCTGATCGCCCGCACCCCCCGGATGATCACCCCCACGTCGTGCTCCATGGCGAACTGGACGACCGGCCCGCTGTAGACCACCACCTCGACATTCCCCAAGGGCTTCACCATCGCCTCAAGCATGCGCTTGCGCTCGTTGGTGGTGAACAGGTAATGCTTGGCGGCATTCTCGGCAACCACCACGTAGAGCTTGTCGTACAGGCCCGCGCTGCGGCGTATGATGTCGAGGTGGCCGTTGGTCGGGGGATCGAAGGATCCCGGAAAGAGGGCGATGCTCCGGTTGGTCATGCCTTGGTCCCCTCCACGAATTTCTTCATGGCGTCGAAGGCTTCCTTGTTCTCGTAAGGAATCTTCCGGACAATCTGGTACTTGCCCGTCTCGTCCTTGCGCACGACGGCGAAGCTGCCGCTGCCCACATAGCTGATCGATTCCCCCTCGGAGAGGTGTTCCTGTTCCTTCAGCTGGTTGACCACGCAGTCAAAATGGGCGTACTGCCCGCCAGGCATGGAAATCGCCTCGGCGATATTCTCCACCACTTCCGAGCAAAGCGGACAGGTCGGTCTGGGTTCCTGCACCACCTTCACATCGGGAATCGGGGCGTTGCTGTGGCGTATCTGCGCCTTGTGGGGAAGGAGCATCTCCTTCGCGCTGGGGGTGCGCTTCAGCTGGGGTTTCGGCTGTTGCTTTTTCTGCTTGTTCGGGCCGCGGGCCTTATGGCGACCGTGCCTCGATGGTTTCTGTCCTTGGATATCCATAGCTGACATTGTCTCTTTTCCTTGAGCTTTTTGCAATGTCATTTCTCCTCGGGTTCGTGATGTCCGCTCGGGCTCATCAGGCAGTTCTCGTGCGTCATGGAGAAAATGTCGGCGAAGGTCCCCCCACAGTAGTGGCAGGTATACCGGCCGTTGTGTTTCCCTTCGTAGGGCTCATGGGAGCCGGTCGGGCTTTTGGTGCAATGGCCATGGACGAGAAACGCAAGGCTCTTGAAGGCCTGCCCGCAGTGCTTGCAGACAAAACGTCCGTCGGTCTCGCCGAGGAATTTCTCGTGTTTCCCTGTAGGGCTGTCGGTACATCTGCCGAAATTCAACGCGAGCAGGCTCCGAAACGATTGTCCACAGTGCTTGCAATACCACATGCTCCCTCCTTAGAAGAAGTAGTGTATCCCTTTTTCCCTTCCTGATGGGAGAAAATATCAAAAAAAAGGCTGGGAAAGCTCCCAGCCCTGAAAACTCCTTGCAAGGAGTCATTTCTTGACGATCAGCTCCTTGATCTTGGCATCCTTGCCAATCTTTCCGCGCACGTAGTAGAGCTTTGCCCTTCTCACGCGGCCGCGACGCAGTACCTCGACGCTTTCCATGCGGGGAGAGTGCATCGGGAAGATTCTCTCGACACCGACGCCATAGGAAATCTTTCTGACAGTGAAGGTCTTCCTCAGGCCGGAATTCTTCTTGCAGATGACAAGACCCTCGAATGCCTGGACACGCTCGGTGGTGCCTTCGATGACCTTGTAGTTCACCCTGACGGTGTCGCCAACGTTGAAATTCTCGACTCCGTCCTTCATCTGCTTGGCCTCAATGGCCTTGATGATGTTCACGTGCTGGAGAGAAGCCTTGGGAGCCTTCTGCTCCTCAACCTTCTGCTCTTCCTTCACTTCTTTCACTTCTTCGTCCATTTCTATCATCCTCTACGGTATGTACGAATAATTGATTCAAACGGCATCTGGCATCGACGTCCAAATCGGCGGTCTCCAACAGGTCCGGCCGATTTCTGGCGGTCTTCTCCAGCCGTTGCATCACATGCCACTCGACAATATGGGCATGATGACCGCTCAATAATACTTCCGGCACCGTTTTTGAGCAATAGGTCTCCGGCCGGGTGTACTGGGGATATTCCAACAACCCTCCATGGAAACTCTCCTCGTCAAGCGATGCGTCCGTAATCACGCCCTCCACCAGACGGTAGAGCGCGTCGATAATCACAAGACTTGCCACTTCGCCTGAGCTCATCACATAGTCCCCTACGCTGATCTCGTCATCCACCCAGGTATCAATGACACGTTGGTCGAGACCTTCGTAGTGGCCGCAAATGAAGACAAGCTCCTGCTCCTTGGCAAGATCCTCCGCGTAGGCCTGGGTAAAACGCTTGCCCGACGGGGTCGCGTACACGACCCTCGCCTTGTGGGCGTCAATCGCCTCAAGCGCCTTGTCCAGCGGCCCGCATTTCAGCACCATTCCGGCCCCGCCGCCGAACGGGACGTCGTCGCAGCTCTTGTGCCGCCCCTCCGCCCAGTCACGGAAGTTCAGGATTCTATAGGTGATCAGCCCCTTCTCCACCGCCCGTTTCATGATCGAGTTGGTGAAAAAGGGTTCGACCATTTCTGGAAACAAGGAAAGAACGGTGATATTCATTGCAGGATCCAATCCACCTTCAGGCGGATTTCCTTGCCCTCGCTATCCACCCCGTCGATGAAGGGCGCCATGTAGGGGACGAACTGCTTGGTCCCGTCGTTCTTCTCGACCTCAAGCAACAGCGCCTGGGGTCCTTCGACAAGCGACACGACCTTTCCCAAGACAGTACCTTGCCAGATAACCGAGCATCCGGCCAGGTCAGCCGCGTACACCTCGCCTTTCTTCAACGGATATGCCTGATCGCGTGGAACGAGAAGAACGCAACGGGCGAGCACCCGCGTCGCCTCCGGGGAATCGAATCCCTCGAACTTGACGACCAGTTGCCCGCCTGCTTTCCGCATCGAAACGATATCCACTTGCCGGCGCGTCCCGTCAGGGGACTCCAGCGTCACGGTCTTGAGTTTCCGCAAATAATCGCTTGACGGATTGTTCGGGTAGAGCTTGACCTCTCCCGTCAACCCAAAGGAAGCCCCGATGGTCGCGGTGGCAAGCAAATCATCCATGCTCTCAGTCCAGAATCGTCAGGTCGGCGCGCTTGCCGCTCTTGGTCGCGCTGGCGGACAGAATGATCCTGATCGCCTTCGCGATACGGCCCTGCTTGCCGATGACTTTGCCGACATCCTCCTGGGCGACCTTCAGCTCAAGGATGGTGGATTTCTCCCCCTCCACGACGTTGACGGACACCTCTTCCGGCTTGTCGACAAGATTCTTCACGATATATTCAACAAGGTCTTTTTCCACAGCGAGCCCCCAGAACTTAGTTCTGCTCAGGCTTTCTGCTAATCTGGATCCATGCGCTTTGCCACTTCGCTGCAAGAGCAGAAGAGCGGCATAAGGCAGCACG
>CAJMOS010000116.1 GCA_905215015.1 uncultured bacterium
AAACTGTTTCTTTTTTGTATTATTTACAATCTTATCTGATGATATAGTTATAACCCTGATCAGCAGCGACTGCCACAGCGCGGATGCGATCACTTGCCGCTTTGACGAGACCGAGAACCTGCTGAAAAGCATCGGTTTCAAGGAACAGATGCAATTGACCGACCACGGTTTCCAGCCGGTCAGCCTCTGATCATTTCTTCAGCTGAAGTCCATCCTTGAAGGCATGCCCGACCACCGGACCGAGGGTGCGGTAGACGTGGCTGGAGGAGTCGTAGACGATCGGCTGGAGCTTGTCCGTGTCAATCTTCCCGTCGGTCAGGATGGAGGGGTCGGCATCAACCTCGACAACCCGCCCGACGACGGTGATGTCATCCGGTCCGACCTGGTTGAAAGAATCGACCTCGCATTCCAGCGTGAGCGGAAGTTCCCGGAACAGCGGGGCATCCACCTTGCTTGCCTTCTCGACGTGCCAGCCGGTACGCTCCACCTTGTCCTCGACCTTGTTTCCGCTGACGATGCCCACATAGTCCGCAGGAACCACCTGGCTCTTGGTCGCGAAGCTGACCGTGAAGGCCCCATGGAGTTTCATGTTCTCCGTGGTCTTGTGGGGCGCGAGATAGATGACCACCTTCTTGTAGTCGCACTGGACGCCCCAGGCGGCATTCATGGCGTTGGCTTTCCCGTCGGCATCATACGTGCCGATCACGTAGACGGAAAGCGGATAGATGACAGGGGCGGTATTGCCCAGTTGCTGTTTCATAGGTTTTCTCCTTCTTGAGGTAGTTTGAAAGTACTACAGGAATGGCTTCGCGTCCATCTCAGGCCTGGAAGAGCTTCGCTTCTTCCTCGGCGCTGAGCTCGCGCATCCGCCCCTTTTCCAGGTCTCCGAGGACAAGTCCACCCTCCTTGACGCGCCTCAGATAGGTGACGGACAGGTTCCGCGACGCCATCATCCTCTTCACCTGATGATACTTTCCCTCGCCGAGGACCACTTCGCTCTTTCCGGGACCCAGCGGCCTCAGGATGGCCGGCATGCACTGCTCGCCATCCTTCAGGACGACGCCCCTCTGGAACGCGTCCACATCCTCCTGCGTGGCAGTTCCCTCGTGCTCGACGTAATACACCTTGGACACCTTCGCCTTCGGGGAGGTCAGCTTGTGGGCCAGCACCCCGTCGTTGGTCATGAGCAGCAGGCCCTCGGTATCCTTGTCGAGGCGCCCCACCGGGACGAGGTCCATCTTCCGCAGGCCCTCGGGAACCAACTCCATCACCGTCGGGTCCTTGTCCTTGGTGCTGGTCACATAGCCGGCGGGTTTGTGGAGCATGCAGACCATGCGCCGCTTCCTCTCGATCGGCTCGCCATCCAGGGCGAGAACCGCAGCTTCCTCCACCTTTTGGGAAGGATCCTTGACCACCACCCCGTCGACCGTGACCCGGCCGGAGCGGATGACCGATTTCAGTGCGCTCCTGCTCGCCACATCGGCGGCCACGAGCAATTTGTCCAAACGTTGCATAAAAGCATCCTACCACAGAAAGGAACCGAAAGAATGCTCCTTTGGATAAAAAGCGTCTATACTGCAGAAGAAGGAGGATCGCCATGGCATGGGATGATATTCCAGGCAAAGGATACGGAAAGGCTGGAGACGCATATGTGGTGCTCCAGGTGGTGCTCACGGAGAAACTCTTCGGAACTGGTTCGGGCATCACCAGCCTCACCAATCTCCAGAGAGTGATCAACGAGCAGGCGGCCAAGGGGTACCGGCTCCATACGATCTCCACCACCTCATCGGGATCCAAAGGATTCTTCGGTGGAGACAAGATCCAAGCGACGATGGTGTTCGAGCGCCTGGAAAGGGAACCACATGACTGATGCGCAATGGGAACAAGCAGGGTCCTTCTGGACAAGGAAGGCCGTCTTGGGAAAACAGATGGACCAAGAAAGGCTTCATGCTTGGATTGACGCGTTCCTCAGCGCCCACAACGTGCTCGCCCTCGCCACCGGATCGGGAGACCGCCTCCGATGCACGCCGCTCGAGTACACCTGGCATGACGACGCACTGTGGATCCTTTCCGAGGGTGGACGGAAATTCAGCGCATTGCGGGAAAACCGGCAGGTAGCTGCCACCGTGTTCGAGACCCACACATCCTTCTCCAGCCTGCAGGCCCTCCAGATGGAAGGCGTGGCGGAAATCGAGGATGCCACCTCGGAAGACTACGGAAAGGAGGCTGCCTACCGGCACATCCCCGCTTCCTCTCTCAGGAATCTTGCCGAGCTATTGTGGCTGATCAAGATCACCCCCACCTCGATTTCCTGCCTGAACACAGGCTTCAAGGCGAAAGGGTTCTCCTCCCGACAAACCTGGAGGGGCTGATTGGCCAAGGGCTTTCGCTGGAACTCCAGGAAAGCCCTTGTTTCGTCTACCGCTTGGTGATCCAACCGGTCTTGTACAGGAACTCCGCCGCCTCGACACCGCCGCCGGCAGCGCCACGAAGCGTGTTGTGGGAGAGTCCGACGAACTTGTAGTCGAAGAGCGTATCCTCGCGAAGGCGTCCGATCGAGATGCCCATGCCCTTCTCCCAGTCGACGTCCAGCTTGACCTGCGGACGGTCGTCATCCTCCAGATACTGGATGAAGTGCTTTGGAGCAAGCGGAAGGTCGAGTTTCTGGGGCTCGCCCTCGTAGTCGCGCAGCGCTTGTACCAGCTCCTCCTTGGTCGGTTTCTTGCGGAAATTGACGAAGACCGTGGCGGTATGGCCGTTCAGCACCGGAATGCGGATGCACTGGCTGGTGATTATCAGGTCCTTGGCCAGGTCGATCTGCCCGTCACGATAGGTGCCCAGCACCCTGAGCGGTTCCTTTTCCGACTTCTCCTCCTCGCCACTGATGAAGGGGATGACGTTGCCGACCATTTCCGGCCAGCTCTCGAAGTTCTTGCCGGCTCCACTGATCGCCTGGTAGGTGGAGACCACCACCTGATAGGGTTCGAACTTGCGCCAGGCGGCAAGGGCGGGGGTATAGGACTGGATCGAGCAGTTCGGCTTGACGGTGATGAAGCCGCGCTTCGTACCAAGCCTCTTGCGTTGGTCGTTGATCAGGGCGTAATGCTCCGGGTTGATTTCGGGAATCACCATCGGGACGTCCTTCGTCCAGCGGTGGGCGCTGTTGTTGGAGACGACCGGGCACTCGCGTCGGGCATAATCCTCTTCCAGCTTCTTGATATCGTCCTTGGGCATGTTGACCGCGCTGAAGATGAAATCGACGTCATCGACAATCTGGTCCATGTCGTCCTCCAGCTCTTTGATCCGCATGTCCTTCACATACTCCGGCATCGGCACGTCAAGCTTCCACTTGTTGCCGTCCAACGCCTCGGCGTAGCTTTTGCCCGCATTCACGCGGGAAGCCACCACTTCCGTCAGCTCAAACCAGGGATGGTTTTCCAAAAGAGTCACAAACCGTTGACCGACCATGCCTGTGGCACCGAGAATACCGACTTTCAATTTCTCCATTGCTTTTTCCCTTTGCAATCAACAACAAATAGTTAATCGTGATTAAACCCCCTTCTGGGGTTTCTATCAAGCCGATACAGGAAAAAAGATGAGGTATTTATTGCCAATGACGATAGTTCGGTGCCCTTCTGGTCACGCGTCCCACTGGTATTCCTTCATGCGCACACGGCCCCGGCGACCGAAGCGCACTCCTTCGGCTTCCAAAAGGGAACGTTGCGCGTGGAACAAGGGGGCCAGCCGACCCGCATGATCGACCACCCGGTGGCAAGGATATTCCCCGTATTGGTCGGAGTACTTCAGGATGTTGCCTACCAGCCGGCTGTTCTTCGGACGCCCGACCAGACGTGCGATCTGACCATAGGTGGCCACTTTCCCCGCAGGAATCTCTCCGACGACGGCAAGGACTTCATAGACCAGACGGTCGTCGATCACAATGCGGTTCCTTTGCCAGGGATGAAGAGAAGGTGTTCCTTGAGGTTGATGCCCTCTCCTTCGAGCAGGGCCACCTTGCGTTTCAGCCCTCCGGCATAGCCGGTCAGGCTTCCCGAAGAGCCGACGACACGGTGGCAGGGGACGATCAGGGAGATGGGGTTGTGACCCACCGCATAGCCCACCGCCTGGCTGGACATGGACTTCCTCCCCAGGCGCCTCGCCACCTCTCGGGCGATTTCCCCGTAGGTGGTCGTCTGTCCGTAGGGAATCTGGAGCAGGATGGCGCTGACAGTCCGGGCGAACCCGCTTCCCACGACGGCAAGAGCCGGACGGAAACCGGGGTCTTTCCCGGAAAAATAGATGTCCAGCCACCGCTTGGCTTCCTTGCATACGGGAAGGTCGTCCCGTTCCTCCACCTCGTTTCCCAACCCCAAGCGGTCGTATTTCTGGCCGTCGAACCAGAGGCCGGTCAGCACCTCGCCATCGCTGGCCAAGGAGATTGTCCCGAGCGGGGAAACGTACTTCGCGAGATACCGCATACCGCTCACCTCCGTTCCTGCAAGGGCTGCAGGGTAACGACGCCGGTGGGGACCGCATCGCCGTCGAAGGTAAAAACACTTCCTTTCCGCTCATCGATTCCTTCGAAGACTTTGCGAATGTGGGAGATGTCGGAAAGGACCTCGTAATCCTGCTTTCCCGTGCGGAAGTGCATCAGGATCGCAAGATGCGCGCCAGCGCGCCGGATGAGTTCCTTCGCCTCCTGGGGACCGATGGTGAAGAAGCCGCCACAGGGAACGAAAAGGACCTGGGCCCGACGCAACACTTCGTACTCCGGGGCGGTCGGCAACCTGCCATAGTCACCCAGATGAGCGAGCGTGACATTGCCGCAGGTGACCAGTGTCACCTGGTTCATGCCACGCTTCCGTCCGCCCACCTCGTCGTGGGGCACCTCCATGCGGGTCACCGGGAAAGGATCCCGGTTTCCCGTCACCTTGACCAGGTTCCTTGCGTTGTGGTCGGCATGCCCGTGCGAGCAATAGCAGGCATCCGCCTCTATGCCGCCAGGCAGTTCCAGGCCAGGTACCGACCCATGCTGGTAAGGATCGAAAAGCACGCTCGCGCCATGCCAGGAGACCTGAAAACAGGAATGTCCGTAATAGGTAACCGTTATCTCGTCCATCGCTACCCCTCGGTCCTATGATACATCAGGGTCGTGCCGGCAGGAACCCGGAATGTACCGGTATTTCTCCCGATAGAGCCCGACTCCTTTGCGCAACCGCGCAAGCCCCTCTTCGACCACAGCCCGCGGGCAGGCGACGTTCATGCGCACGAACCCCTCGCCCCCTTTGCCGTACTGCGGACCGTCGCTGAGGAACAACCCGGTTTTCTCACGCAGGAAGGCGGCGAAGCCCTTGCCTTGGCCAGGCAGCTGGTGCAGGTCGATCCAGACCAGGTAGGTGGCGTTTTCGGGAACCACCTGCAATTCGGGAAGGTTTTGCGCGACAAAGGAAGCCACCAACCGCTTGTTCTGATACAGGTATTGGCGCAGGGCGTCGAGCCATGGTCCGCCTTGGGTAAAGGCGGCTACCGCCATCTCCACCGCGAACGAGTTCGGCTCCGCCACCTCGTCGGTGTTCAGGCCGCGCCAGACCTTGTGGCGGAGATTCTCGTCGGGGACGAAGACCGCAGCGCTGTGGATGCCGGCGACGTTGAACGCCTTGCTGGGGCTGACGCAGGTGACGCTGATCTGCCGCGCCAGATCGCTGACGCTGGCGAACGGAACATAAGAGGTACCCGGATCTGTCAGGTCGCAGTGGATCTCGTCGCTGACGACAACGACCCCGTACCGGGCGCAAAGCCCGGCCAGCTTCGCCAGCTCCTCTCTCGTCCAGATTCTGCCGCCGGGGTTTTGGGGATTGCAGAGCAACAGCAATGTCGACTGGGGGTTGGACAGTTTTTCCTCCAGGTCTTCCCAGTCGATCATGTACCCCTCAGGGGCCAGTTTCAGGGGACTCTCCAGAGGAACACGTCCGTTGTTCAGGATCGAGTTGAAGAAGATGTTGTAGACTGGCGTCATCACCACCACGTTCTCGGCGGGAGTCGTCAGCTTCCGGACCAGCGAGGAAATGGCGGGAACCACGCCGGTGGCGAATATCAGCCAATCCTTCTCGATGGCCAAACCGTGGCGGTCCTTCCACCACCCGATATAGGCGTCATACCACTCGTCCGGGACGATCGAGTACCCGAAGACCCCGTGCGCCACACGCCCAGCGAGCGCCTCACGGATCTCCGGAGCGGTCTTGAAGTCCATGTCGGCCACCCACATGGGCAACTCTCCCTCGCGCACGTCCCACTTGTCGGAATGGGAATGCCTGCGGTCGACAATCTCGTCGAAGTCGTACGGTCCCCTCATGGCGTCCCCCTCAGGCTTCCGCCTGCCTGGTCATCTGCAGGTGCTTGTTCTGGCCAGCCTCGACCACGATCTTGGTCTTGGAGATATCGCAGTTGTCCTTCTCGATGATGGATTCGCCGATTTCCTTGGCACGGATGGTGCCGCTGCCGGGGTTCAGGATGGAATCGACACGGTTTGTCACCTCGACATCCATGTTCTCGCTGTATTCGAAGGCGTAGCTGGTGTTGACCAGCTTGCAGCCGACCAGTTTCAGGTTCTCGATGTAGTCCAGTCCCTGGTTGCTCTCGATGGTGCAGTTTACCAAGGTCAGGTTCTTGGTATTCCAGGCAAGGTACTCGCCGGAGATGTAGGAGTCGTAAACGGTGACGTTCTCGCAGTTCCAGAAGCAGTCCTTGGTGACCAGCTTGCAACCTCGGAGCGTGATGTTCCTGCCTCCGTCGAAGGCATAGTTGCCATAGATCTCCAGGTTGCTGGCGGTGATGTTCTGGCTGTTCATGGCGAAATAGTCGCCACGGACCACCACATGGTCCAGGTGGATGCCATTGCACGTCCAGAAGGTTTCCTGCGCATTGGGGAGCGTGACGTTCTTCAGGGTGATGTCATTGCAGCGGCGGAAGTTCTTCGGAGCGCCGATCATGCTGTCCTCGACCGTCATGTGGTTGGTGTACCAGACCCCGCTGCGCCCCATCTCCTGCCAGACGCAGTCCTTCACATAGACGTTCTCCGAGTACCAGAGCGGGTATTTCCACTGGAACTCACAGCCATAGAGCTTCACGTTCCGGCTCTCCTTCAGCGGCGACTCGCCGTCGTGGAACACGGTATCGTGGATTTCCAGGTTCTCGCCACGGTACAGCGCCCGTTCTCCGCTCAGGCTTTCCTGCACGATTTTCTCGTTCGAACGTCTTATCGGGTTAAATCTCTGCATATCTGTGCTCCTTGGTTCGTTGATGGTGACGGTATGCCGGAGCGTGGGTGCAAGAAACCATCCAGCAACCAGCTTCCGAAAGATAATCATTATTGTAACATTTTACAAATGGAACCTTTTGCTCTTTTGACATCAGGCCTGCATCCATTTCCACCATACACGGCAGGAGGGAAGCCGGAAACACGCAAACACGACCAGGAACGGGACCACCTGCTTTCCCACAGGCTGCCCACGTTCCTGGTTCCTTTTTGCCTGTATCCCTCAATCCGCCCAGAAGTTTCCCTTCATCGCCGCATATTTCTCTTCCTCTCCGGGAGCCGGGTTGTAATACTTCTTCTCCGTGTCGAGGCTTGCGATGTCCGCCATCTCTTTATCCGTCAGCCGAAAGTCGAAGATGTCGGCATTGGCCTTGATGTGGCCAGGGTTCTTCGACCCGGGAATGACGATGTGTCCCATCTGGGTGTGCCAGCGCAGCACGATCTGCGCCTCACTCTTGTGGTACTTGGCGGCAAGCTTGGCGAAGACCGGCTGGGCAAGCAGGCTTTTGTCGCCATGACCGAGCGGGTACCACGCCATGAGCCGGGTGCCGTACGGCTCCAGGATGCCCATGACTTCCTTCTGGGTGCAGTAGGGATGGGCCTCAAGCTGGACGACCTGTGGCTTGATCTCGCTCTCAGAGAGAAGCCTCCGGAGCTTTTCCCCGAAGAAGTTGGAGATGCCGATCGAACGGACCTTCCCCTCCTTGTACGCTTTCTCCAGCTGGCGGTAGCCGGCCATGTAGTTGCCGGCAGGCTGATGGAGGAAAAGCAGGTCCAGGTAATCGACGCCGAGTCTTTCCAGCGTCTCGTCCACTGCCGAGTCCGACGCATAGACGGTCGGCCAGAGCTTGGAGGAAAGGAAGAGGTCTTTTCTCTCCACACCGCTGTTTTTGATTCCCTTGCCGACCGCAATCTCGTTGCAATACATGTTGGCGGTATCGATCAGGCGGTAGCCGCTCCGAATGGCGACTTCTACCGAATGCTCCGCATCCCGCGGTGCAAGCAGGAAGGTTCCAAGTCCAAGGACGGGGATATTCACCCCATTGCTCAATGCAATCTGTTCAGTCATCGTTTTTTCTCTCCTTCAAAGCCAATCGCCGGCATGGTCGATTTCGTCGTTGTAAGGACCGGCGACCACCTTCGCGTTCCGCGCGTAGGACCGGACATCCGCCACCGCCGTCTCGAACTGCTTCCTGTCGCGGCTGTAGGCATCGGCGACCACGAGGATTTCCTTGCCTTTCCAGTCTCCCTCGTCCTTGAGGAATGAAAGCACGGCCATCGGCGCA
>CAJMOS010000117.1 GCA_905215015.1 uncultured bacterium
AATTAAGGACATCGGCACCCGCTCCCCCACCCTTTCGGTCAACATCCTCTTCCACAACCGCAAGGCCCACATGGTCGAGGCTGCCAGCGCTTATTTCTTGATGCCAAGCCGGTTCGAGCCCTGCGGGCTCAACCAGCTGTACTCGCTACGCTACGGAACGCTTCCGATCGTCCGTCGCACTGGGGGTCTGGCCGACTCGGTCAGCGACCTCGACCAGCATCCCGAAACCGGGACAGGGTTTGTCTTCGATACCTTGAGCGGAAGCGAAATCGAACAAGCGGTCCGCCGGGCCCTCGCCTGGTGGCCAGCCCTTCAAGTTGGACGCAGAAATGCGATGAGGGGTGATTATTCTTGGGAAAAGTCTGCCGAGGCGTATGTCCGGCTGTACGCAAGGGGAGGTTCTCGTAATGGCAAATAAAAAACCAAATGTTGTCGCAATCGTCCTTGGAGGAGGAAAAGGCACCCGCCTGTACCCGCTGACCATGGACCGCTCGAAGCCCGCGGTACCCTTCGCGGGCAAATACCGCCTGGTCGATATTCCTATCTCAAACTGCATCAACAGCAACATGAAGCAGATCTACATCCTGACGCAGTTCAACTCCGCCTCGCTGCACAACCATATCGCCAACACGTACGTGTTCGACACCTTCAGCCACGGTTTCGTCGAGATCCTTGCCGCCGAGCAGACCTACCAGAGTGATTCCTGGTACCAGGGTACCGCAGACGCGGTGCGCAAGAACCTGATCCATTTCCACGACCAGAAGGCGGACTACTACCTGATTCTGGCAGGCGACCAGCTCTACCGCATGGACTTCAGGGAAATGCTGAAGCAGCACATCAATAGCGGCGCCGAGCTGACCATCGCCGGCAAACCGATCAGCCGCAAACAGGCTACCGGGCTGGGCATCATCGGCGCGGACAAGGAAGGGTACATCAAGAAGTTCTACGAGAAGCCGGCAGCCGAGCTGGACATCTCCGACTACAAGTGCCCTCCGCAGCTTTTGGAAAACCAGCTGCACATCAAGGAGGACGCCTCCAACGAGTACATCGCCAGCATGGGTATCTACATCTTCAACGCAAAGACGATGGAAGAGGCGCTGAACAACGACAAGACCGACTTCGGCAAGGAGATCATTCCGGATATCATCAAGACCCGCAAGGTCTCCACCTTCCTGTTCAACGGCTTCTGGGAGGACATCGGAACCATCAAGGCCTTCTACGAGTGCAACCTCGACCTTGCCTCGATCAACCCGTCGTTCAACTTCTATGATGAGGACATGCCGATCTACACCCATCGCCGCCACCTGCCGGCCACGAAGATGAACTTCTGCAACATCAGCTGCTCGCTGGCAAGCGAAGGGTCGATCATCACCAACGCCTACATCGTCAACTCGATCATCGGCGTCCGTACCATCATCGAGAGCGGCGCCTCGCTGGACGGCGTCTACTGCATGGGCGCCAACTTCTACGAGACCGAGGAGGAGAAGCAGGAGAACGCCCGCATCGGCAGGCCGAACATCGGTATCGGCAAGGGCACGATCATCCGCCGCGCCATCATAGACCAGAACGTGCGTATCGGCGATGGTTGCCGTATCGGCATCGACGACATCCCGCGCCAGGAAGGCGATTTCGAGATGTACTCCTACCATGACGGCATCATCGTCATCAACAAGAACGCCGTCATCAAGAACGGTACGGTGATGTAAGGAAAACCTGTTTCGAATGCCGGGTTGCGGGTTGCTCCGCAGCCCGGTTTTCTTTTCTGGCGAGTTTGCAAACCAAGTGCGCCCAGTGCGGAAACAAAAAAGTCCACAACACATGGGGATGGGTGACCGCCACTCCACTGCTGCGTTCCCCAACCCAGGGGCCACCTGGCTGCTCCCTGCGCACTTCCGACATCACCACTGCCTTCTGCCGAGCCCATGCAGGAGATGTCCGGCAAACAGAATCGGCGACCTCGCAGATGTCCTGTGACGGAAACCTTGCACTTGGCGAGACGGTCCGCCCTGAGGAAAAAGTTCGACAAGGCGTACTTATTTCTTTGCAATACAAGTTCTTGCTATCGAACTTTTCTTGATTCTCCTGCGTCCCCGTCCATATAATCAAAAAAACTGAAAGGAGTCGCATATGACAAAAACAGGAGCTTTTCTTCTTGGAATGGTCGCAGGGGGAGCCGTAGTCACCATCGCACGCACCGCTGCGTTCCGCAAGGCCTGCGCCAAGGTCGTGGGAGCGGGAATGATGCTGAAAGAGGACGCCCGGGCTTTTTCCGAAACAATCAAGGAAGACGCCGAGGACGTGATGGCGGAAACGAAATACAACCGTAGCCAGAAAGCCGAATCGGGGAAACCGGCTGCCGCTCCTGCCAAGGCCTGATCTGCGATGGAATTCACCATCGTCCACCAGATTCCGGGAAGAATCCGTCTCCGCTACAACCGCTACGGATATTCCCGGAGACAGGCCATGTTGATGCAGATGCTGCTTTCGTTGCAGGAAGGAATCGACTCGGTCACCGTCAATCCCGAAACGGGCAGCATCCTGCTGGTCTATACAGGAATCCCCCTCACGTCGGCTCTTGCTTTTATCAAGGCGCTCGGGCCGAAATATCTGGACGACGAAGAGCTCCTTGCCAGCGTGACCGTCCCCGAGGCTCAGGAAAACCTTTTTATCTCCCTATCCTCCATGGTGCTCCGTTTCCTGCTGAAGAAATTGCTTCCTCTCCCCATCAGGCGCTCCCTGTTGTTGCTGAATGTCGCGCCTAGAATCGGGAAAGGGATCGAAAGCGTGATGGCTGGCAAGCCTTTCTGCGCGAACACGTTGGATGCGACGGCGCTTGGCCTGTCGTTCGCCAGCGGAGATATCTCCACCACTTCCTCCATCAACCTCCTGCTCAACATGGGTGACGTGATGGAGGATTACACCAGACGGAAATCCTACGACAACCTCGCCCAGTCGCTGCTTCTCAGGGATGAGAACGTCCAAGTGCTGGTCGACGGAGAGGAGAAGTCCATCTCCAGCCGTATGCTGAAGGCCGGGGACGTGATTGTCGTACGTGCGGGTAGCGCAATAAGCGCCGATGGCACCGTCGAGAGTGGCGAAGGGGCGGTGAACCAAGCCGCCATGACAGGAGAATCGCTCCCTGTCAAAAAGGAAAAGGGAGACTCGGTGTATGCCTCCACCATTCTCGAGGAAGGTGAACTCCACATCAAGGTTCGTGCCGCGGGTGGCGAGACAAGGGTCAGCCGGATTGCCGACATGATCGATCGGTCCCAAGACCTGAAAGCAACCAGCCAGGTTCGAGCCGAACAGGCCGCGGACAGGATCGTCCCATACAATTTCCTGCTTGCCCTCGTCACCTACCTTGTGACGAGGAACCCCACAAAGGCCGCCTCGACCCTTTTGGTGGATTATTCCTGCGCCATGAAACTTTCAGCTCCGATTTCCGTGCTGGCAGCCATGCGGGACAGCGCGCAGCTTGGCATCATGGTCAAAGGGGGAAAATATCTCGAGGACCTGGCGCATGCCGACGTGTTCGTCTTCGACAAGACAGGAACGCTGACGGAGAGCATGCCCCATCTCGCCGAGATTGTCACTTTCGGAGGCAGGGACGAGAACGAAGTGCTGCGCAATGCGGCATGCCTGGAGGAACACTTCCCCCACTCGCTTGCCCGGGCCGTGGTCAAGGCCGCGGTCGAGCGAAAGCTGGACCACAAGGAAAAGCACACCAAGGTGCAGTATGTGGTCGCCCATGGCATCGCCAGCACGCTGGATGGGGAGGAATTGAGAATCGGTTCGGCCCATTTCATTTTTGAAGACGAGAAAATTCCAATGACCCGGGAAATCAGGAAAGAAATGGACCGATTGGAAAAGGATGGATGCTCCGAACTGTTCTTCGCCCAAGGGGGAGAACTTGCCGGCATCATCGCCATCAAAGATCCGCTGAGGAAGGAAAGTCCTTCCACCATCGCAAAGCTCAAATCCCTGGGAGCCACCCACGTGGTCATGATCACCGGCGACGGAGAGGCTACTGCCCGTGCCATCGCCTGGAGTGCGGGAATCGACGAGTATATCAGCCAGGCCCTTCCCGACCAGAAGATCGCGCTGATCAAGCGCTATCAGGCTGAAGGGCACAAGGTGGTCATGGTGGGAGACGGAATCAACGACTCTCCCGCCCTGTCTGCCGCCGACGTGGGAATCGCCATGGGCCAGGCCTCCTCCATCGCACGGGAAACGGCAGACATCCTGCTTCCTGACGACGGGCTGGCGTCGCTGCCCATTCTCCGCGAGATCGGGCTCAGGCTGGCAGACCGTATCGACGGCAACAACCGCCTGATTGTCGCCTTGAATTCGGCTTTGATTGCCGGCGAGCTCGCAGGGACAATCGCTCCGGCCACCGCCGCCCTGGTGCACAACGGCTCGACCGTGGCGATCAGCATGGAGAGCATGCGCCCGCTGGTGGAGATCCCCGCGCCATGACCATCGCATCATTCTTTCCAGGCCATATCCGCATACGCGACCGGGTGATGAAGGATCCCGATATCGCCCGTGCCGTGCTGGATTTCGGCAAGGAACAAAGTTACGTGACAAACATCCAGATCAATCCCGTGAACGGCAGCATCCTGATCGAGTACGAGCCAGAACGGGTTCCGCTGGACCAGTTCAAGGCCATGGCAAGGCTCCTTCTCCACCTCAAACGGTTGTGCGACCTGTATAGTCCGAGAAAAAAGGAAGCGATCATCGAGACAATCCATGAGATCGGGAAACAGCTCAAGGATCCCGATTGCGGGACCACGTAGCGGCCCGCCGTCCATTGACACCCTGCGCGGCGAACCATACTATGAAAGGGTCCTAGGGGTGGTCGCAAGGCCTGAGATGATACCCGTTACCTGATCTGGATAATGCCAGCGTAGGAAGTGGAGCCAATCACCAAACACAAACCCCCGGAGCATCATTCTGGGAGGTGCGAAATGCACGACAAGACAATGGTCATGGCCATTCTGGCCATGCTGGTCGCGGGCGGCAGCCTGCTCGCGAATGGAACCAAGGAAGAATCGAAGGCGAAGCAGGCGCAGGATGAGTCGACGGTCACCGTCTATTCCACCAGCTCGTTCTGCGCCGAGTGGGGTCCCGGCCCCCAGCTCGCGAAGGATTTCGAGGAAAAGACCGGCATCAAGGTCACCCTCGTCGACGCGGGCAGCACCGGGGAGATGCTGACCAAGCTGGTCTCCGAGAAGGATGACCCAGTGGCCGACGTCGTCATCGCCATCTCCGACAATCTGGCGCCCCGCATCTACGATGCCGGCATCCTTACCCCGTATGACAGCCCGGCGCTGAAGGACATCCCCTCCTTCCTCAAGTTCGACAGCCAGGACCGCCTGCTTCCCTACGACTACGGCAACTTCGGCTTTGTCTACGACAGCGAGAAGATCCCCGCCTCCGACGTCCCCCATTCGCTGGACGGGCTCACCGACCCCAAGTTCGAGAAGAAGGTCATCCTGATGGACCCGAGGACCAGCTCCGCCGGCATGGGCCTTCTGGAATGGACCATCGAGGTCTATGGCGAGGACCACTGGCTTGACTGGTGGAGGAAGATGAAGCCGAACACCCTGACGGTGGCCAGCGGCTGGTCCGCCGGCTACGGCCTGTTCACCGAGGGGGAGGCGCCGATCGTGCTTACATACACGACCAGTCCGGTGTATCATGTCATCAACGAGCATACCACCCGTTACCAGACGATGATCTTCGACGAGGGGCACAACACCACGATCGAGGGTCTCGGCCTGGTCAAGGGCGCCAAGCATGCCGCTGCAGGAAAGGAACTGATCGACTTCGTGCTGACCGACGAACAGCTGAAGATCGCCGTCGCCGACTCGATGTACCCGGTCAACAGCTCCCTCGCGCTGCCTGACGCCTACCAGTACGCCCCGAAGCCGGCAAAGAACCTGAAGCTCGACGCCAACCTTCTGGAGCGCAAGCAGAACGAGTGGCTCGACGCTTGGGAAAAGGAGATGAGCAAGCAGTGAGACAGCGGCGGCACGGTTACGATACTCCGCTCTGGGTGGCCATGCCGGCGAGCCTGCTGGTCACCCTGCTGTTCTTCGTCCCGCTCCTGGCGACCCTGAAGGGCGCGCTTGCGAGCGGGATCTTCGTCTCCTCGCTGGGGGATCCATACCTGCGGAAAGTGGTGGGCTTCACCGTCTGGCAGGCCCTTCTCTCCACGCTCGCCTCGCTCGCGATCGGCCTTCCCGGGGCTTGGATCATGGCGTCCTTCAGGTTCCCCGGCAAGCGGCTGGTGCGTGCGGTCAGCACCGTACCGTACGTGTTCCCCTCCATTCTCGTCGTCCTCGGGTTCGTCATCTTCTATGGGAACAACGGCGTGCTGAACCGGGGGCTGATGGCGGTCTTCCACCTTTCCGAACCACCGCTCCACATCCTGTATTCCTTGAAGGCGATCATCCTCGCCCACGCGTTCTACAATTTTCCGCTGGTCATGAACCTGGTCTCCACCGCATGGAGCCAGATGAACCCGCATCCCGAGCAGGCCGCCCTGACCCTCGGCGCCAGCAGGTGGCACGCGTTCCTGACCATCACGCTCCCCCACCTGGGTGGCATGGTGGTCTCCTCGGCGATCCTGGTGTTCCTGTACTGCTTCAACAGCTTCTCCATCATCCTGATCCTCGGCGGCGGTCCTGCGTACACCACCATGGAAACGGAAATCTACCGCTACGCGCGGATCACGCTCGAACCGGACAAGGCCGCGGTCATGGCCCTGATCAGCCTGATGTTCGCGCTGGCCTTCATGCTGCTCTACCTTGTCATCGGCCGCCACTACACCCATCAGGACGAGGTCTCCTTCGGCGAGCGGACAAGCGCCAAGCGCCCCCGCGGATTCGCGGCCTTCCTCGTCTTCGCATTCGCCTTTGCCGCCATCCTCTTCGTGCTCGGTCCGATCGTCAGCGTGGTTTGGCGCTCGTTCACCGCGAAGGCGAGCATGACGGGAGGCGGCACGTTCAGCCTGAAATGCTACAAGCAGCTCTTCGGCATCACCCAAGGCAGCGGGACCATGGGCATCGCCCAGGACGCCCTGCTCCACAGCCTCGCCATCGCTCTCGCCTGCGCGCTGGCCAGCATCCCCACCTCGCTCTCGCTGGTGGTGGCCATGCGGAAGAAGAGCATGGCGACCAGCCTTCTGGAGCTGTTCTGCATGCTCCCGCTCGCCGTGAGCAGCGTGATCATCGGCCTCGGATACCTCTTCATCGCCACCAGGCTGAAGATTGTCGGCTACCCCGTCGTCGTCCTCGCCCATCTGGTCATCGCCGTCCCGGTCTGCATCCGCACCCTGCTGCCGGGCGCCCGAAGCCTTCCCCAGCACTACATCGACGCGGCCCATACCCTGGGCGCCAGTTCCTGGAAATGTTTCTGGACGGTGGAGCTGCCGCTTCTTCGCAGCAGCCTGGTCACCGGAGTCGCCTTCGCCTTCGCCATGAGCCTGGGCGAGCTGAACGCCACGCTGACACTGGCGGGAAGGAACATCCGCACGCTTCCGATGGTCATGTACCAGCTGATCGGCTCCTACAACTACCAAGGGGCCTGCGCATTGGGCACCATCCTGATTCTCGCCAGCCTTCTGGTATTCTGGCTGGACGAGCAGCTTCGGGGCAAGGAGAGCCTGCTATGATGGTGCTGTCGGGAAGCATGTACAGCGCCACGCTTGGGGGCAAGACCCACCTGACCGTGTTGCTCCCTTCGGACAGCCAGGACTATGGGGACGGGAAACCCATGGTCCACCAGAGTCCGTACAAGACCCTCTACCTGCTGCACGGCATGGGCGGGGACGACAGCGACTGGATCACCCACACCAACCTCAGCCACCTTGCAAAGCGCAATGGAATCTGCGTGGTGCTTCCCTCCTGCCTCTCCTCCTTCTACGAGGGGCAGTGGGGCGAGTACGTGGGAGGCGAGCTCGTCGAGACGGCCAGACGCACCTTCCCGCTCTCCCCCAGGCAAGAGGATACCTGGATCATGGGTGCCTCGATGGGGGGTTGGGGAGCGTTGCACCTGGCGGCAAGCCATCCTGGCACCTTCGGCCGATGCATCGCCCTTTCCACCGCCACCATGGGCCGCCCCGTTCCCCATCCCTGTTGCCCGCTCTATCTGGGATGCGGGGCCGAGGATCCGTTGCTTGCCGAAAACAAAGACATAGCCCGCCTCTTGGGAAGCGAGCTCCATATAACTGCAGGCGGTCATGATTGGGACTATTGGAACAGCGTCCTGACCAGCCTGTTTCAGCCGGCAAGCTGAGCGATGATCGCCCGGTCGCTGGGGGCGAACGGCATGGTGGCCATTTCCTCCTTGGTCACCCAGGCCAGCTTGCTATGGACGGAAAGCCTGAACTTCTCGCCTTCCGGCAGGCTCACCGCATGGGCGCTCAGATGGTATTGGGTCTCCTTGTTGACGAAATCGTGGTTTCTGCGCTGCGATTGCTGTACTTTCCGCGATTTCGCTACCGGTTTTCCACCGCCATACAAGACCCCCGGCGGCT
>CAJMOS010000118.1 GCA_905215015.1 uncultured bacterium
TCCACCTTCTCCGAGAAGACGTTGTCCGACAGCACCTTGTCGTACTCGTCGATCAAGACCACCACCTTGCCTTTCTTGGAAAGCAGCAGGATGAGCTTCGCGAACAGGTCGTCGCTCGTCTTGGTCTTGTCCAGCGGCCCGACCCCATATGTGTCGGCGACCTCCTCGACCCGGTCCTTCAGCCACCCGTCCAGCCCCTCGGGGGTGCTTTTCCCGCAGTCCCCGAAGTCGATGTGGATGACCGGGTACGTCTTCCAGTCGTAGTCCGTCTTGTCGATGGCAAGGCCCTTGAACAGTTCCCTCCTGCCTTGGAAGATCGCCTCCAAGGTGGATACCGTCAGCGTCTTTCCGAACCTTCGGGGACGGGAGAGGAAATACATGTCCGCCCCCGTCACGAGGCCATACAGATACGCGGTCTTGTCCACGTACAGGTATCCTTCCTTCCTAACCGTCTCGAAGGAACTGTACGACGTCGTGATTTTCTGTCCTGTACCTTGCATGCCTCAAGCATACCACAGCCATGGGCAATTGGCAAAAGCGTGGTATGCGAGCCGTCCCAAAGACGGAAGACCGCTCCAGGATGGAAGTCATTTCATGCTGCCGGTAGCCATGCGGTGGAACCGCCGGAAGCCGAAGTACCCCATCAGAACGGTACTGGCCAACAGGCCTGTGACGCTCATGGCAAGCGGCATGCTGTCGAACTGCGGGGTCATCACGTAGCGCAACGCCTCATTGGCGTACACCAGCGGGTTGACCAGGACCAGTATCTGGAAGATCGGGGTCGGCGAGAGCGCTTTCCAGCTGAAGAAGATGGCTCCGGTAAAGACGACCGGCATCAGGAATCCCGGGAACATGGCGGCGATCTGCATTGGCTTGACGATCGTGCCGACCAGAAGCCCGAGCGTCGCGGAGGCAAGCGCGATCAGGACCAGGACCGGCAGAAGCAGCAGCATCCGCTCCGGACTCAGGGCGAACTCCGCCTGGCTGCCCATGAAGATCAGGGAAATCGGCAGGACCAGGAGACCTCCGATAAAGGCCTCGATGATGCCGACCGCCATCTTCGCGAAAGCGACGAGGTCGGCGTTGACCGGCGCCTCGAGGCGGTCCTCGATCTCATGCATGTTGTTGAAGTCCATGGTGAACGGGATGGCGGTACCGTGGATGCCGGTAATCAGGATCGACATGCCGATCATGCCGGCAAACATCTGCGACGGGAACGTCGGGGGAAGCAGGCCGATTTTCGGCAGGACGTAGCCGTAGATGACAATCAGCACGAACGGGAGCATGGCGACGCGGAAGATGAACTCGCCCTTGTCCCTCCACTGCGCGATCAAATCCCTCTGGACCATGGCCCAGAACGCCGAAGCATTCGGATGCCTCACTCTTGTCTGCATCATATCCATACCCTCCCTTACCGCGCGGCGTTGATGCCGTTGCCGGTCAAATAGACGAACACATCATCCAGCGTGCTGGTGCTGAGGCTGATGTTCCTGAGCGTGCGGCGCTCCTCTTCCGTCCAGCGGATGATGGCGTCGAAATCAGGCTGCTTCTCGTCCATATACAGCATGAGGTATCCATTCTGGATCTTTGCCTGCTGCACGTGCGCCAGCTTCGTGGCGCGGGAAGCCAATGCGTCATCCATCGTATCCAGTTTCAGGGACAGGATGTTGCGCGACGGGATCATCTCCTTCAGTTCTTCCGAAGTCCCCATTGCCTTCACCTCGCCGTGGTTGACGATGGCGATATGCTGGCAGAACCGTTCCGGCTCCTCCATGTAGTGGGTCGTCAGGAAAATCGTGGTGCCGGCCCTGTTGAGTTCCAGCATGTTCTGCCAGAGGATCTCACGGTAGTTGGGATCCAGTCCGGTGGTCGGCTCGTCGAGGAACAGGATGTCCGGCGTGTGCATCATGGCCCGGGCGATCTTCAGGCGCTGCGCCATGCCGCCCGAATAGGTGCTGACATAATCGTCCTGCCGGTCCTTCAGCCCGAACTTCTCCAGATACTCGTCCGCCTTCTCTATGGCTTCTTCCTTTTCCATGCCGAAGTACCGGGCATGGAAGAGCAGGTTTTCCCGTGCGGTCAAGCTCCGGTCAAGGTTGTTGTGCTGGGTCACTACGCCGATGCGGGCTCTGGCTCCGACCGGGTCGGCGATGACCGACTTGCCGTCAAGCAGGATTTCCCCCGCGTCAGCCTTCAGCTGGGTGGTCAGCATGCTGATCGTGGTGCTCTTTCCAGCTCCGTTGGGGCCGAGGAACCCAAAGATCTCCCCCCGGACGACGTTGAAGGAGATACCCTTCACCGCCTCGACCGTCGTGCCATTCTTCATATGAAAGGTTTTCTTCAGTCCCTTCACTTCCAAGATATTGTCATGCATCTCTGCGCCTTCTTTATACCCCTAGGGGGTATCTTACAAGCACAGACAATATACCCCTTGGGGGTATATGTCAATACCCCTGTCAATCACGATGCATGCGGTACCTTGAAAATGAGGTCTGCTGGTTCAATGTAAACATCATATGTATTTCTACATAAAAGAATTAAAAATCCCCCCCAGACGGACCTGGGGGAAAACAATGCGGTGCAAGTCAGTTCAGATGGACACCTTCCGCTCCTCTCGCATCCTGATTGAACATGTCATGGACCTGTTTGTCGGTCAGGGCAAGCCCGAACATCTCCTGGAAATATTGTTTGGCTACGCTCTCCAGGTCGATGTCGGAGAACAAATCCGGATACACGTTCTTCGCAATCCACTGCAGGGTGACCGGCATGTCCGCGCCGGGCGTGTAGGAACGGTAGGTACCGAGCGGCATCTTGTACACTTCCTTGTTCTTGACCGCCTTGACGTCCGACCAGTCATAGCTGCCGACAGTGTTGTTGTACAGGTCCTCAGGTACGGTCGGCGTGAAATTGGTAATCAGAATCACGTCCGGATCCCACTGGTAGATCTGCTCCATGTTGACCACGGCATTGTTCCGTTCCGCTCCGACCTCTTCCGCAACGTTCTTCGCGCCCACGGCATCACACCAGTACTGGCCGAAGAAATGCTTGCCGCTGGTGACAATGGTTTTCTCTCCGTACTGGAAAAGGAACAGTACCTTTTTCCTCTCCGCATCCGGGATGTCTTTGACTCGCTCCTGGATCATGTCGGCGACCTGGTGGGAGTATGCAGAGATACGGTCACCTTTTCCCTCATCCGGGAACACCTCGCCAAGCAGCTTGATCCAGGCATCATAGGTGTCCAGCACATTGTAATCCCAAGCGCTCACGGAGAAACTCACGCACGGGATTCCCGCATCCACGATGGACTGCTTGGTCTTCTTGTCGCCGGCCAAGGTGAACACCACATCAGGGCGCAGGGAAAGCAGCTCCTCGACGTTGACCACGTTGTCGCTGGGGGAGAATCCCGTCCTGACTGTAAGCATGTCCGGGAAAATCTCACCCAGCAGGCCGGCTTTGGCCGCTCCCAGTACCGCTGGCGGCATGCCGACAATCTTCTCGCTTGAACCAAGGAAAATCGGCGCCAACGCGGCAAGCGGCCACGGATTGACAACAACCACGCGGTCGATGGACCTGGGGAGCGTCACGCTGTCTCCATCATGGTCGACCACCGTAATCGCCTGTCTCTCCGTCTGCCTTACCTGTTCCTTGGTTCCTTGGCCGAACATCGGCAACGTCATGGCAAGTGCCAGTACTGCAGCCACGACCCTCTGATAGGTATGCATGTGTCTCCTCCTCATGCATGTGCATTTCCAGACGCCCCTCTTGGGTTCTGGTTGTCTATGGGCCCCATCCGGCAAATAACGCCGGACCCAGATCTTTCCGTTCGGGGAGAGACAATCATTGAGACCGCCCGGAAGTCTGCCATGCGCCGACCCCGCGAAACCATCGCCGGATAGTTCACTGCCGCAAATTTCCCTTCCCCTTGTGCAACATTTCGCACGGTCCGTATTTTTTCCGACAGACCATGACATTCTTTTAGTTAGGTTTTACTAACCACACGCCATACTATACTCTCCTACCAAAAGAGTCAAGAAAACAAGTGTGGTTCTCCACAGTAAGACAGTATGGGGATTTCCTCGACTGAAAGCGTTGCCTGAAGGGTACTGGCACTATGGAAGGCAATAGCTGCCGTGGGCCCTGGCCGGCCTTCGGCTCTTTCCTTGGTCCTGCAAACGGCCTGGCTCCTGCCGGAAAGCTTCGGGAGAAAAGCAGAAGACCCCGAAAGGCCGTTTTCCTTCGGGGTCTTCGATTCTTTTCTTCTAAAAGGGAAAAGAAAGAAATGGTATCAGCAAAGAAAAGCGGATGCTTCCAGCATCTTCCGCTATTTCTCGATCACGGCATCATCCGCGGTGAACCCGCCAAGCGAGTGCTCCTTGGTCTGGATGCAGATATAGGTGATCGGCGTATCCTTGCCGGCGAAGAACTGGCGCTTCGCTGCGGGGGAGACACGGAGCCAGTCCCCTTTCTGAAGCGGGACCTCCTCGCCGTCGATGACTACCTTGCCGGACCCGGAGAGGATGCCGTAGATCTCCTCGTTCTGCTTGTGGCTGTGCACGAACGGGACGCAGGCGCCGGCGGGCATGGTGTTGACGCTGATCTCCGCTCCGGTGAGACCCAGTTTCTCATGCAGCTCGGTTCTCGGGCTATCGCCAACTGTTGTTTTCTGATAATTTACCATAGTGTTTCCTCCATGAAACCATATTTCCCGGTTCCAACAACCAATCTATCCAAATACGCATGCAATGAAAAGTACGCACTTAAAAGTAACTGTGTACTTCTTTCTGCATATGTGATATGTTTGTACTGAGAAGGGACACGCATGCGACGCAAGGAAGACCTGCCGGACTGCCCGATCGCGACCACGGTTTCACTGATCGGGAGCAAATGGAAACTACTGATTATCCGGAACCTGATGAACGGGCCGTGGAGGTTCAACGCGCTGATGAAGGCGCTTGACGGCATTTCCCAGAAAGTGCTGACGGACAGCCTCCGGCAACTGGAAAGCGACGGCCTGGTGTATCGGAAGGACTACGGGACCAATCCGCCGAAGGTCGAGTATGGCATGACAGACCTCGGAAAGGAACTCCTCAACGTGCTGCATACCATGGCCGATTTCGGCAATTACTACAAGTCGTTGGAAACCAATCAGAATCGCTAGTACGGCGTCCGCCCTTTCCATAGCCGAGGTTTTTGTTCACCGACGACGGAGTTAGGCCATGACGGGAACCACGTTGAGTTTGTTAAAGAGTTTATGCCTGTTTCGGGACAGGGAAATCCATTCTGTTCGCATCCAAGGACAATCTTCTTTCAGAGGAAGAATACCTCGATATCCTTCTTCTCGTCTTGACAGAGAATCACCGATAGCTTCTTTCCTTCAAGATGCCAGAGCACGTCGTCCACGGGTGATTTTCCCTTCCCACAGGCGAGTACATGCATGAAAAGAGAATCGCCCTTTCTACACCGCTCGATGAAGAACGGACACGACCCATCCGTCGGATTGTCTTTTCCTGTCGCGAGATACACAGAATTCCCCGTGTCCATGGAGAAATAATTCGACAGGACATTTCCGTTCCGGTAAGAAAGGCAATGGGGAACGGGGGAGCAAAGACGGACATGCTCCAAGAACGAGAATGGCTCCTTTTTCGAGAGGCACCCGATTGGATTCGTATCTCCTTGTCCTCCTGTCTCCTTTCCATGGAAATGCATGACGAAATCGACACTCTCCCCTTTCGACACCCCTCTCACCGTAAAGACATCGATGATGATTCCCGGTTTGTGGCGGATTACACGACGCATCGCGACACCCCGGTAAGCTTCCTCCGACCATTGGACAATCGTGTAGGTGTCAGGCATTGTGTATGTTCCATCCCAAACACTGATGGCAGCTATCTCCTCCCAGTCGCCCATCTTCCGGTAATACTCCAGTCTCCCTTCGTTCGGAGCTTGGTTCTCTTCACCCACTGTCACCGTGTTGTGGGTACCTGTGTGCTTGAACCACCCGTAATGATATGGACCGCCATACGCACAAGTGCCAAAATCCTCGCTCACCGGAATCCCTGCAAAGGTGTAGGAAATACCGAGACGGTCGTAGTGGTCGTGCTCCCCCCCGTATGGCCCATGACGCAAAAGAAGATATTCTCCTTTTCCTCCACGCAGCACACTCATGCCACAACCACCCTTGGCGATGTACGGCGCAAAGGAAATCGGCGTGGAATCGACAGGAAGGACAGGAACGCCATGGAAGAACGACTCATCGGAAAGCCGCGGGCGTGTTTGGTAGATTTTCTGGAGGAAAGCAAGTATGCGGCTGTCCCCGAGCCGGGCGTAGGCGAATTCAAAGATGTCGTAGGCACCGATGCTCCCTTGGTCATGCTTCATGTCGTTGATCAGTGGGAACGACAGGTCCTCCTTCAAATAACGGAAAACGCATTCGAACATCCGCCGGAACGAGGGATGGGAAATCAGTGCATACGACGTCGTGCAGGCAAATTTCTCGTAAAGGAAGAAGGCCTCTATCGCATAGAAATGGTAGCCTATCGAACATTCGAACCACATGCCATCGCTCAGCGTCCCGTGGTCGAGTTGCCAAAGAAGCCCGTACTTGGTGTGTATGATCCTCTCAAGCGATTCTTTATCTCCAAGGAGTAACGATAGGACTCCAATCGCACTACCGACAATCACCTCGTGGTTGTGGATTTCCGGCATTCGCTGGGACCAGAGGAAATCAAGACCCTCCCGAAAGAGGTTCTTTTCAATGATCGAGCGCTCCTCTCCCCCGAGACTCTCCCGTATGATATCGTAGGCATAGGCTAGGTAGACGAGGAAAAAAGCCTCGTCGAGCGTCTGTGCGTTGGCTTTGCCCGGATGATTGTACGGAATGTCCCCATGGATTTTGTAGGATGGATAATATCGGGCATAACGCAGAAGAATCTCCTGCGCCTTTTGTCGGCAGTCCTCACGATCCGAGAGGAGCCAGAGCAGTGCAAGCCTGTCGGCTCCTCTGCTGTAGAAATCATTGAGAAGACGATACCATGCTCCATCGTAAGGTTCCCCCCTAAAGACACGTCCACAGGAAGGACAGACATGTTCCGTTGGCAAGGCCAGATTGAAGACAAGTTGCACCGAGCACTCCGGACATGTGTAGTAATGGCCCCAGTTCGCTATTCCTTCCGCAGGAATATCCCCTGTATCATGCCTGAGAACCTCCTCACACTCTTTCTCGAGCAGGCGTTCCATGTCTCCACGGTCATTTCTTCTTCGAAAACCTTCGATTTCTCTCTCGGTGAACTGGTACATGGCATTCCTCATAGGTACTGCGTCTGGTCTTTCTTCGCACGGAACACGAGAAACGGCGTTCCACCGACAAAGAGCGTATCGTTTTCAAACACGACCGGACGAGCCGTGTACTTTGCACGGAAAGCGGCAAAATCGCTTGTGTCCTCCACACAAAGGAGGTAGGCATTCTTCGGGTTGTGGACGCGCAGTTCGCATCCCGAAAGCGCATCGTTATCGAATCGTTCCAGCGGGTTGGCCGACCAGATCCAGACGCAGGCACCGGCCTTACGGACAGTGAGTGTCCTTCGATCCTCGGAAAAAAGGACTTCGTCACATTTGTCTGTAGGCACGTACAGGTGTGTGAACGGTATCGGATGGCTCTCCGGTATCTCATAGATTGCCCCGAGGATTCCCTTCTCCTGGCGCACTGCCGGCATGATGCCGTTACCGTACCAGTAGCCGGGCCGCATGCTGCTCTCCTGGAACGTTCCGCCCGGATGGTTGGCGAAAATCACCGTGTCGGGACCGAGCCCCAAGGTCCACATATGTTGCTGGTAGCCATAGTAGCCAGGGTTGAAATCGGTCGTGCCATGGAACCTCTCGTTGAGGCTCTTCGTCCATTGATGACATCCCTTGTCCGGATGCTCGGTGAGAGTTGTGTTCTCCCAGTGGCGGTAACCCGGATCCGTACGTGGAGATTGGACGCTCGTGAGAATATGGCTTCTCGTCTTCTCAAGCCGGATCAGCGCAGAGCCCGAGGTATAGGAGGTCTCAATCGGCGTGTGCATTGCTTCAATAGCTCCCGCAGGGAAGGTATAGGAGGTCGTTGCAAAGGCGCTGAGCCACGGCTCCGAAGCATTGCCGGCAGGGGATGAGGGATCAATCAGATGGACCAGCGTCTGTACGCCTTGGGTATACGGAAGAATCACATCACCGTAAATCCGTCCCATCGGCGCAATCATCGAACCATGGAACGTATGGAGGGACATGGTGAGGAGAATCTTGTCGAGGATTGCCCTCGCCTTGGCAGAAATATCAGGAGCAGCGAAATCGACGACGTTGAGAAGGCACGCGGCCGTCATGCACATGTAGCAGGCGCTCGTGAATTCCTCAAGACCGTTTTTCCCGACGTCATCAAGCCACTCTCTCAGGAGTTTTTCCCCGAAAGCCGAAAGCTCCCTTCCGTTCATCTCAGCCCGGGAAAAATATGCGGCGGGATAGAGACGGCCGGCCAGGTATGCGCAGGAATAGAACT
>CAJMOS010000119.1 GCA_905215015.1 uncultured bacterium
AATTAAAAACAAAGAATAAATTTTAACTAAAAATAGATATAACATTTTTTTATGTTAATAAAATATATAAAACACTAATACTTATTGACAATACTTGTATAAGTGTCATAAACCAGTTTTTGTAACACGTGTCCGACTTTTGGTCGGGTGGCAAGAAAAGGGAGAGGAATTCAATGCCAGCATATCCTTTTATCAAGGGAAACCCGTTGGCGCCCCTTGACGAGTATCGCGGAAAAGCATTCTCAGGAGAGTGGCCCACGGTTGTGGAAATGTTCGAGCTCTCATGTCAAAGATTTCCAAACAACGCCTGTTTCACCTCGATTTTCCCGGAACGGGAACACTATACGTATGCGGAAGTGCATGAAAGGGTCCGTGTGCTCAGCAATTATCTGGTGAAGCGGTGCGGTATCCGGAAAGGGGACAAAATCGCTGTCAGCGGAAAGAACAGTCCCCAATGGGCGATTGCCTATCTTGCGATCCTGGAGAGCGGGGCGATTGTCGTACCCTTGGATTTCGGACTCCATGACAACGACATGGAGCGTCTGCTCAAGTTCGCCGAGGTGTCCTATCTGTTCATCGACAGGGAGAGGATACGGAATATCGATGCCGATGGTTCTGTCGGCCTGAAAGGTAAATTCTCCTTGGAACAGGGGGATCCCGACTATACCTACCTGTTTGACCTGGCGGAGAAAGAGGATGTGCCGCGCTATCACGCGAGCGAATACGATACTGCCGCAATCCTTTTCACGAGCGGCACCACCGGTACGCCCAAGGGTGTCATGCTCAGCCACCGCAACATCACCAGCGACACCTTCCTTGTGACCTACTACATGCCGCTGTTTGAGAGCGACGTGTTCTACGTCATCCTTCCGATCCACCATGCGTACACCATGACAGCCGTGCTGATGGAGACTCTTTCCGTCGGCGCGTCAGCGGTCTTCGGCAAGCGTCTGGCCGTCACCCAGATGCTGAAGGAACTGAAGGAAGGGAAGGTGACCATGCTGCTCGCCGTGCCTATGCTCTACAACAAGATGATCAAGGCGCTGATGGAGGGCATTCGGAAGAAGGGTATCGTCGTCTACGCAGTCGTACGGGGGTTGATGACCTTCTCGGGCGCTTTCAAGAAGCTGACTGGAATCAATATCGGCAAGCACCTGTTCAAGGGCATCCTTGCCCAGGTGTCCATGGACACCAACCGCATCTGCATCTGTGGCGCGGGACCGCTTCCGGAAAGCACCTACCGTCTCTGGAACCAGATGGGCATCGATTTCGTGGAAGGATACGGCCTGACCGAAGCTAGCCCGATCACCAACCTGAACCCGCCATGGCACTACAAATACGACGCGGTCGGCACCATCTTCCCCCAGGAGGAGATCAAGATCGTCAATCCGGACGAAAACGGCAATGGCGTCATGTACATCAAGGGACCGAACGTCATGCAAGGCTACTACAAGAACCCCGAAGCGACCAAGGAGGTCCTGACCGAAGACGGCTGGCTGAACACAGGCGACGTCGGACACCTGGATGCCAACAACTTCTTTACGATTACCGGACGCGAGCGCTCGATCATCGTCACCGAAGGCGGCAAGAACGTATTCCCCGAGGAAATCGAGGACAAGTTCCAGCTCTTCGACGAAATCGGCGTCATCGCCATCATCGGCTACACGGTCGACAAGACACTGAAGACCGAAGGAGTCAGGGCGGTCATCTATCCCGAGCCGAAATACGCCGAGAAGATGCAGAAAGAACATCCGGACGATTATCGAGATCTGATCCAGAAGCGGATGGAAGCGCTGGTGGAAGAGGTGAACAAGGAACTCCATGCCTACCAGAAAATCACCCGCGTGACCGTCACCTACAAGCCGTTGCCGCTGACCACCACGGCAAAGGTGAAGCGCTTCGAAATCAAGGAACTTTTTGCCGACTGAACCGAGCGTTATGCTCCTGCCGGGAACCCCTCCGTCGTGGAGGGGTTCTTGGGTCTAGCGGTACTGCAGTTCCTTCAGTTCGCGACGCATGGCGCGGTTCTGGTCCCGCTCCTTGATCGTCTCCTTCTTGTCATGCACGTTCTTGCCGCGGCAGAGGGCGACTTTCACCTTGACCAGATTGCCGCGCAGGTAGATTTCGGTCGGGACCAACGTGAAACCGCGTTCCTCGACCTTGCGTCTCAGATGCTTGATTTCCATCTTGTGGGCCAGAAGCCTGCGGTTGCGCTTCGGGTCATGGTTGTACAGGTTGCCGAAGGTATAGGGCTGGATCGTCAGGCCGATCAGCAGCAGCCCCTTGTCATCCACCGTGATATAGCTGTCGCCGAAGGAGACTTTCCCCTGGCGGATTGACTTGACCTCGGTGCCGGCAAGGGAGATGCCGCATTCCATGTCCTCAAGGATTTCGTAGTTGAAGAACGCCTTCTTGTTTTTCTGGATCAGCTTGAACGCTGTTTTGTCGATCTTGCCCATTTATCTATCCATCCAAGCGATGCGGAACCCGACCAGTTCGCTCGCGTCATCCACGCGAATGGTACCCACCGTATTGCGGCTGCTCTGCTTGCCCGCCATCAATCCGCCCTTGACCACCCTGTCGTTGGAAATCTGGTAACGGTCCGCCAAGGCCTGGACCTTCTCGTAGTCGGTCAGCCTGGCAAGAGGGATGTAGGGCGTGGAGGTTATCTGCCAGATGGTTCCCAACATGCCGGTGGCGGTGTCGCTGCCATCATCCACGTACACCAGATCCTTCTGGCTGGCACGGTTCCTGCTTGCCATGGCCGCAAGGGACCACTGCGCCTCGCTGGGAAGAAAGACCTGTTTGCCGGTTATCTCGGAGAGCCAGGCGCAGAATGCGTCGGCGGCCTTGGCGCTCACTCCGGTCACCGCAGTACTGCTGGGAACAAGGACCGAGGGGTTCTGTCCCGCAAGGTATGCGTCATCACCGGCCGCGCCCTTCGCCCATTCCGGATGCGCCTGCATGAAAAGCGCCCATTGATACTGGGTCACCGGTGTCGTGGCGATCGAGAAAGGCTCGGTGGTCACCTGAATGCCGGCGCTGCTCTTGTCGGTAGAACGGTCGCCCATCACGAAGGTGGCCTCAGGGTAGGCGATGCCGCTCTGGGTGAACACGCCTGCGTCGAGCGTGGTTCTCCTGCCGGTAACGTCGATGTTGCTGGAGCGAAGGCCCACCTGCCCGTCGCGAGCCTTTGCGGCATCAAGCGCCGCCGTGAAAAGGGGCGTGGAGACCTGCAGGGAACCTGCCTCGTCAAGCATCTCCCTGGAGCCGATAAACTGGGCCGCCAGGTCAAGCGCGTCGCCATCATCGATCCCAAGCGCCTGCATGTCCCTGGAAAGGTTGGCGTACAGGGGAGGGTAGACGGTGACCGGGTCGTAGTCCGTGACCGTGCTGTAGCGGGCGATTTCCTGCAAGTCGAACCTGAGGACCGCCTGCTTGGCTTGGTCGCTTACCGGGCCGAGCGCGATAGGCGCGTCCTGGTGGTAATGGATCAGCCAGGTCAGGAAAAGCGGATGTCCCACCGCGATGCTCTGCTCGGAAAGCGTCTGGTCCGCCTTGGTGACTTTGACGGTATGGGTCCCGCTAGGAACAAAGTACTGGTAATCGGCGACGCCTTGGTAGACACCGTCGATCTCCAGCCCCGCGTCGCTGACAGGAAAGGAGAAACTGACGTATTTCCCGCCCTTGACGATTCCGGGAAGGAAGCAGACAAGAAAGATGCACAGAAGAATGATTATGGTATACAAGACAAGAAGATAGACGCCTGGGCGAATCCCAAATACCGGTTTGAGACGCACAGGCTCCACCTGCGGAAGTTCACGGCGCTTTTTCATATTCCCATTCAAGGTACTTTCTGCGTTGCAACTTGTCAACTGCGCGCTGTTGTGGTAGCTTGGTCGGTATGGAAAATTTCCTTTCCTTCATAGAGAGGCGCACGGAAGCCTTCCTGACCCACCGCAAGGCGGTAAAGCAATGGGAGGCCGACAACAAAAAGCCCAGGACGTTCCTTGGCGAGCTTTGGGGCTGGGTCGACGCCTTGCTTTTCGCCATCGTTGTTGTCATCCTGATCAACCAGTACCTGTTCCAGCTGTTTGTCATTCCGTCCCCCTCCATGGTCCATACGTTGGAGATCGGAGACCGGGTCTTCGTCGGGAAAAACAGTTACGGGACCGAACTGTACTCGGCGGGAAAGAAAATCTTCACCGGCAACCGCAAGGTCCACCGTGACGACATCATCACCTTCTACAACCCGGAGTACCCCAACAAGGGAGTGGTCTTCAACGTCCTGTCCCAGTTCATCTACAGCGGAACCTTCACCTTGGTGAACATCGACCGCAACGAGGATGGTTCGCCCGCCGAGCGCCTGCTCGTCAAGCGTGCCGTCGGCTTTCCCGGAGAGGTGGTCCGCTTCGACGAGGGGAATGTGGGCATCCGCAAGGCCGGTTCCACCACCTACGAGGCAGAGGAAGACTTCCGTTCCGACGCCGGTCTTTCCACCGCGCCGCACCGCTCGGTCGATTCCGCCGAATACCCAGGCATCAAGGCTTGGGGGACTTTGGCCGGATATCGGGACAGCGGCCTGGACATCAACCAGGCTCCGAAGTACATCAAGGACGCTTACCAGTCGACGATGGCGGGCAAGGATTACCCGGACGACTTCTATCAGTTCGAGGAATCCCGGACCAGGACCATGGCCCTGCTGAACCCTGCCGATAGCGGGGCCCGTAGCGCCTATGCCAAGTACGCCAACGGCATCTACGTCGGCACGGACCAGGTGCTGCCGCTTGGCGACAACCGCGATGACAGCAGGGACGGCCGGTATTTCGGTCCCGTCTGGCAGAAGAACGTGAACGGCAGGGTGCTCTTCCGCTTCTGGCCTCTCCATCGCATTTCCTATCTTGCCGACAAGTAAGATGGTTCCGTCCCTCTATCTGCACCTTCCTTTCTGTACCGCGAGCTGTGCCTATTGCGCCTTCTACAGCGAGCCGATGACCCACTGGAAAGGGATATGGCCTGCGTATGTAAGGCGGATGCGGAAGGAAATCCGGAGGGCGAGGGAGAAGTACGGCGGTTTCGATACGGTCTTTCTCGGAGGAGGCAATCCGGGCTCGCTTCCCCCGGAGGCGCTTGCCACCTTGCTCGAGGAAGCCGGCGGCGGCAGGGAAACGACGGTGGAGATGAACCCCGAGTCCCTGACCGACGCGTACGAGCCATTGTTCGGCGAGGGGTTGGTAGACCGGGTCAGCATGGGAGTGCAGAGCCTGAACGAGAGAACCCTGCGTACCCTCGGAAGAACCAGTACCCGGGCCCAGACGCTTGAGGGAATCGCGCGCCTGGGCCGTTTCCAGGAGAAGTACCACATCGCCGTCAACTTCGACCTGATTGCCTGCGTTCCCGGGCAAACCGTCGCCGACTCGGTGGAAGATGTCGGACAGCTGCTTTCCTTGAGCGATCCCGACCATATTTCCCTCTACTGCCTGACCCTTGAGCCGGATACCGCTCTGGAGCGCAGAGTGAGGAAAGGCCAGCTTGCGATGATCGGCGAGGACGAGCAGGCGGACTGCCTGTATACCCTGTGGGACTACTTGGAGAAACATCGCTACGAGCACTACGAGGTGAGCAATTTCGCAAAAGACGGATCGTACTGCATCCACAACCTGCACTACTGGCACCTTGACCCCTACGTGGGAATAGGAAGCCACGCGGCCGGGCGGGAGCCCAGGACGGACGGAGGAATGGACGCCACGGAGAACAGCCAGGACCTGCGCCAGTATGCCGGTGGAGTCGAGGGAAGCGGCTACGCCGTCGAGCATCTGACCCGCCAGGAGGAGTGTGAGGAGTATCTGCTTACCGGCCTGCGGATCAAATGGGGGATCGACAAGGCGCGCTTCCAGTCCCGTTTCGGCTGTTCCTTCGATTCCTTGTTCTCCAGACAGGTGGCGGGGATCGACGGGAAGCTCATTGTCGACGACCCAAGCCGTTTCGCCCTGACCGAAAAGGGGATGATGGTGCTCGACCAGGTGCTCCTTTGCCTGGCGCAAGCCCTGTAAGCATCCTTGACCATCTGTCTGTTCGTATAGTACAGTAACCAAGTTAAAATTCTTTTTTCGAAAGAGGTCTCTACATGTCCGGCCATAGCAAGTGGTCTACCATCAAACACAAGAAAGGAATTGCTGACGCGAAGCGCGGTCAGAAATTCACTAAGCTGATTAAAGAGATTTCCGTTGCGGCAAAGAACGGAAGCGATCCGGAGAGCAATGCCGCACTGCGTACCGCCATCCTGAAGGCTCGTCTTGAGAACATGCCGAAGGACAACATCGAGAGAGCCATCAAGAAGGGTTCCGGCGAGCTTGGCAATGCCGTTTTCGAGGAGTTGCAGTATGAAGGCTACGCTCCAGGCGGGGTCGCCATCATCATCCAGTGCCTTACCGACAACAAGAACCGCACCGCAAGCGATGTCCGCTCCACCTTGACCAAGAATGGCGGCTCCCTCGGGGCGACTGGCAGCGTCTCCTACATGTTCACCACCAAGGGCATCATCGACTACGACTCCACCAAGTACACCGAGGACCAGATCATGGAAGCGGCCCTTGATGCCGGTGCCGATGATGTCGTCACCAATGACGGCGTGATCGAGGTCACCACCAGTCCGAGCAACTTCCAGCAGGTGCTCGATGCCATGGAGAAGGCCGGCTTCACCCAGGAGAGCGGCTCTATCGAGATGGTTTCCGACAACCGTGTCGCCTTGGACAAGGAGCATGCCCAGAAAGTCATGAAGATCGTCGATCGTTTGGAAGACTTGGATGATGTCCAGAACGTCTACACGAACCTGGACTTGCCGGATGATTACGAGGATCCTGAAGACTGAGAGATGCTGATTCTTGGAATCGATCCAGGACTCGCGAATACAGGCTGGGGCGTAGTCGATACAAACGGACTGCGTCACCGGCCTGTTTCTTATAGCGTCATCACGACCAGTCCTGACATGACGGAGCAGATGCGCATCCACACGGTTGCGACCGCGATTGGGCAGGTTGCGGCCCATTACCATACCCAGTATTGTGGCATTGAGGATATTTACTTCACCCGTTCCAAAGCGGACAAGAATATCACCAACAGCCAATCCGCCATACTGGTAGCCAAGGTCATTGGCGCCATCAGCCACCAGTTGGCGATGCAGCAGATCCCCGTCAGGCTCTTTTCCCCCATGACGATCAAATCGACCGTCACAGGAACGGGAAGGGCGGACAAGAACCAGGTACAGCAGATGGTCCGGCTCCTGCTTGGCCTGAAAGAGATTCCGAAACCGGACCATGCGGCTGACGCCTTGGCAGTGGGGCTCACGCTGGCTACCTTCAATATTGCTGGCCAAAGGATGCATGTATGATCAATGCGGTAATCGGTGACGTGGTTTCGGTCAAGGAGGGCGTGGTGGTCCTCCGTGCCGGGTATGTCGAGTACTCGATGATTGTGAGCGGGCAGACCGAAAGCCATATCGCCGCCCTGCGGGGAGAGGAGAAGCGGAACGTCAGGCTGCTGACCGTCCTGAGCCATCACGAGGACAGCATGCTGCTCTACGGCTTTTCCGATGAGCTGGAGCGGGAGGCGTTCAACCAGCTGCAGAACGTCAACGGCATCGGTCCCCGCCAGGCATTGAAGATTCTCAGCGGCATCACCGTCGACAACCTTGCCCGTGCCTTGGACGAAGGCAACGTCAAGTTGCTCTCCACCGTTCCCGGCGTCGGTAGCAAGACCGCGCAGAAGATGATTCTGCAACTGCGTGGCAAACTGGTCATCGACGAGGAAGAGGAGCGCGCGTCCCGCCCCCAGAAGAGCAAGCGCTTTGTCGCCGTCGCGGAAAGCCTTGCCGCCATGGGGTATGACAGGCGGAGCGCCGACGAGGCTGTCAGCCACGTAGAGAATGAAGCGAAGGAAAAGCTGGAGACCCTGACGATGAACGAGCAGGAACAGCTGGTTTTCCGTCTTGCGTTGAAATATCTGGGGTGATGGAACATGGCAAAAACATACGGGAAACGAGGATATAGCAAGAAGAGCGGCATCTCGCAGACGATGGACAATCCCTTTGACGACATCGACCAAGTGGAGCAGGAGCTTTCTGGCGGCTCGTCCGACACGCAGGAAGATGCCTTTGGGGGTATGCCTCCGACCGAGCCCGGGCTTCTTTCCGGAAAGCTTGCGCAGAATGAGGAAGAGGAGCAGGAAAACATCCTTCGGCCCAAATACCTGAAGGATTTCCAGGGGCAGAGCGCCCTGAAGGAAAACCTTTCCATTTTCATCAAGGCCGCGAAAATGCGTGGCGAGCCGCTTGACCACACCTTCCTGATTGGACCTCCGGGCCTGGGGAAGACGACGCTCGCCTCGATCATCGCCAATGAGATGGG
>CAJMOS010000120.1 GCA_905215015.1 uncultured bacterium
CGCTTGGGCAACCACCGCTTCGGCCACCGGACTTGCAGGGACGCTTTTCCCCACCTGCGTATCCGCCTTTTTCCCACAACTGACGGCAAGCAAGGCAAGAGCCGACGCCAGGACAAACGCACACATCCGTTTCATCACATCACCTCATCCGACATATGCGCCGCACCCATCGCTGGGTGCGGCACGGCAAGAAGAGAAGTCTCAGTCAACCACAGTGACCGATTTCACATCCGAAGCTTTGACAGAGGCCAGATCCCCATCGGCCACGGTCCTGGTGCTCCCGTCAAGGGCGGTCACCTGGAAATCGTTGCCTTGGGTACCGGAAGCCGAAAGCAGGTCTGCAAGCGAGGCGTCCCCTGCAGTTGCGACAAAGGCGACATCTCCGGCTACAACCTTGGATACGCCCATGAGCGCGTCCCCACTCTCTCCTTTGACCTGGTGCTCCTTCAGCAACGCGTAGGAATCGCTCTTCTTCAGGTAGATCAGGCGCCTGTCGGCAATCTCGCTGGCGGCGAATGTCTCATCTCCCGCCTCGCTGGTAACCGTGACAGTCTCCGGAACAAGTCCATAGCTTGCAGCCAACGTACCAAGGACATAGCCTTTGTAGTAGGAGCCGGCCACATTCCCGAGATGGGAGGCTTCGTTTCCATAAACGCCCTTGGCGTTCTGGGCGACCACCAGGTGGGCGATTCCCTCATCCAGCGGCCCGAGCGTGGAACTCATGCCTCCAGCGGCGATATCCCGGACATTCTCGACGACCGTCTGCCCGAAAACCGCATCGATCTTGTCAGGCGCGGTTTTTACCAACTTGCCCTCACAGAAAGCGTTCTCGTCGATGGTGGTCTTGGTTCCGTCGACGTCATAGACGTCATAGCTGTTGGCGCCGGCGAGATACATGTTCTCGTTCATGTCGAAGAGGCTCTCTAGCGCAATCTCGTCAAAGGGGACGAAAATCAGCGCCTCGGGACCATCGACCATATATATTTTATAATTGCAGTCATAGGTCGCGCTCTGCCCCTTGCCGGTGAAAACGTCAAACTTCTGGCTTTCGTCATCCTTCATGAAGGTGACGTATTTGTCGACAACCAGGCGGCTTGCCCCTTTCGCATAGGGAGCGCTGTCCAGATACGGGTCTCCAAAGGTGCCGGTGGCAAAAACCGTGTCGGCTTCCGGCTGCCACCAGAAGTTGTCCTCGACGATCTCCTTCAAGCTGAAACCTTTCTTCCACTCACGGGCATTGTAGCACTGGTCTACGGCATCCTGGCCTTTGAGCGCGCTGGCAATCGGATAGACGGTCGCCGGGCCCTGGACTTCCTTTTTCGCAGGAGCTTCAGGCGCTGGAGCCGGGGCAGGGGCCGGAAGAGAGGAAATGGTCGGCTGCGGCGCGGGTTGGGCGGCAGATTGTGGCGCTGGTGTCGCGGCCTGCTTTTTCCCACAGCCCGCAAGCAATGCGGCGACGCACAGTGCGAATGTCATATAGGTATACTTTTTTTTCATGCAGTTACCCCTTTGAAAGAACCACTAGTTCTCAAAGATTAAAGTCTTTACATCAAAAAGTGAAGAGTTTCCATGCAAAAAATAGAGAATTGCATGCATGAATATGCAACCACGTTGTGGTATCCGACTTCACGGTTTCAATTTGGCCAATTGTTTCTACAAATAGTATCTTGACAACGATTGTGTTTCTTCGTAAAGTAACACTCAAGAGGTTCACCAATGAAAAAAACATTCATCGCGAGTTTCGCGCTTTTTGCTATCGCTTCCATGGCCTTCGCCCAGGGAACGAGGGAGACCGCCGCAGCGGGTGCCACCCAGAAAACGTATGTCGTCGGTATCTCGAAGATGATGAGCCATCCGGCTCTGGACGCCATCGAGCAGGGTATCATGGACTACCTTGCGACGACTGACCTCTCCATCACCTATGACAGGCAGAACTGCAACGGGGATGTCTCTACCGCCATCTCCATCGCGCAGAAATTCAAGGACTCCAAGTGCGATGCCGTCGTCGGCATCGCCACTCCTCCAGCCCAAGCCCTCGCCACCACCTTCAAGGACATCCCTGTGGTGTTCAGCGGCGTCACCGACCCGCTCTCCGCCGGACTGATCGCCGATTACGACCACCAGACCGAGACCAATGTCTGCGGTGCCAGCGACAAGAGCCCCCAGAAGGAACAGCTCGAGATGTTCTTCAAGGCGACCAACATCAAGACGATGGGCATGGTCTACACCGCCAGCGAGGCAAACGGCGTCTACCAGATGGAGGTCGCCAAGCAGGTCTGCGAGGCAAACGGCATCATCTTCGTCGGCGCCGCGGTGCAGAACAGCAGCGAGGTGAAGATGGCCGCGCAGTCGATCATCGACCGTGTCGACGGCATGTATGTCGCCATCGACAACACGGTTGTCAGCGCGATCGCCAGCGTCGACGAGGTCTGCTACGCCGCAAAGAAGCCGTTGTTCAACTCCGACACCACTTCCAGCGAGGGCACCAATTTCTTCATGAGCTCCTCCTTCAACTACTACAACCATGGGTATGAGTCGGGCAAGATCGTCGAGAGGGTGCTGCGAGGCGAAAAACCGAAGGACATCGGCGCCGTCTTCTTCACCGACATGAAGCTGATGGACCTGATCTTCAACCTGGACAGCGCCAGCTACCTCGGCATCGAGATTCCGGCAGACCTTCTGGCACAAGCCAACTATGTGGTCAAGGATGGCAAGACGATAGAGAACCGCTGACCGGGACAAAACATCCTTTCCTCCTTCTTTCCGGGCGTGTATGCATGACTAGTGGATTTTTATTCATAGTTTTGTATACACGCTCGGTTTCTTTGTGCTATACTTCGCTCAATATTGTTGTTGTCAAACACAATGGAGGCATTTGAATCATGAAAAAACAGTTGCTTGCGTGTGCGATGGCTCTTCTCGCCTCGCTTCCGCTTATCGCTGGCGGCCAGTCCGAAGGAACCGCCCAGCAGAGTTCCGGAGAAAAAGTCTACAAGATCGGCGTATCCAAGTTGCTGCCCCATCCGGCGCTCGACAAGGTCGAGCAGGGCCTGCAGGATTATCTCGCCACGACCGACCTGAAGGTCTCCTTCGACCTGCAGAACGCGAACGGCGACATCTCCACGGTCAATTCCATCTCCCAGAAGTTCAAGAGCGACAAGGACGACCTGGTGGTCGGCATCGCCACCCCGAGCGCCCAGTCGCTTGCCAACACCTTCAGCGACATCCCGGTCGTCTACTCTGCCGTCACCGACCCCAACCAGGCTGGACTCAACACCGGCCTGGTCTGCGGTGTCTCCGACATGAACTCGGTCGAGAGCCAGATCCAGCTGCTTGCCAAGGTGACCAACGCGAAGACGATCGGCAACATCTACTGCTCCAGCGAGGCCAACGGCGTCGTGCAGATGGAGCAGGCAAAGGCCGCTTGCGAGAAGCTTGGCGTGGCATTCGTCGGTGTCGCCGTCAACAACACCAGCGAGGTCAAGATGGCCGCCCAGTCGATCATCGATCGTGTCGACGCTATCTATATCGCCACCGACAACGCCGTCATCAGCGCTTTCCCTGCCATCGACGAGGTCTGCAACAAGGCCGGAAAGGGACTTTTCTCCAGCGACCCGTCCGTCGCTCCTGACTCGAACTTCCTGATTGCCTGGGGCTGCGATTACTACGCCATCGGCATCAATACCGGCAAGGTGATCAAGCAGTGTCTGAAGGGAACCGATCCCCGCACCATCGGCGACAACGGCGCGGTCTACATGACCAACACCAGCGACATCGAGCTGTGGCTCAACCTGGACCAGGCGAAGAAGCTCGGCTACACCTTCAGCGACGACGTGCTCAAGGATGCCGCTGTCCTCATCCAGGATGGCAAGCAGGTATCCAAGAAATAACCGAAACATGCTACACTGTGCCGTCGGGCGATACCGACGGCATTTTTCATGAGGTACATATGGTAGAAGGTATTTTTGTCGATGGGCTCATTTTTGGCGTCATGGTGCTGGGAATCCTCATCTCGTTCCGCATCATGGACATGGCGGACCTGACCTGCGACGGCAGTGTCGCCACGGGAGCCGCCATCTGCGCGGTCTGCATCACCAAGGGCATGCCCATCATCGTCGCTATGTTGCTCGCGTTCGTCGGCGGCGCGCTCTGCGGTCTGGTGACCGCGGAAATCCACAACCGGTTGCACATCCCAGGCCTGCTCGCAAGCATCCTCACCATGACGATGCTCTACTCGATCAACCTGCGCGTCTTGGGCAACAAGGCAAACCTGCCGCTCCTGCGGATCAACACGCTCTACACCTACCTGCCCAAATGGTTCAGCTTCCTGCCCAGCGAGTATGCCTCGCTGCTTGGCACCATCCTGTTGGTGCTGCTGGTCAAGGGCCTGTTCGATCTCTTCTTCCGCACCGACCTTGGCATCGCCATCGGAGCGATGGGGAGCAACGAGCAGATGGTCATCAGCCAGGGCATGAATCCAGCCTTGCTGAAAGACATCGGCTTCTGCCTGTCCAACGGCCTGATCGGGCTTTCCGGCGCCATGCTCGCCCAATACCAGGGCTTCGCTGACGCGAACCTTGGCCAGGGCATGGTCGTCCAGGGACTGGCCGGCATCATGCTCGGCGAGTTCCTCTTTTCCAGCAACCGCATCGGGCTGATCACGCTACGCGCGCTGCTGGGAGGAATCATCTACAAGGCGTTGATGTTCTTCGGGCGCAAGTATGGCTACCTGATCCACATCACTCCGAACGACTTCAAGCTGTTGACCGGAATCCTCGTCATCGTCAGCCTCTATGTGGCCGAAATGCGGAGCCGCGCCTCCCAGAGTGGAGCCAAGAAGAAGGCGCTCGAGCGCCAGGCGAAAAAGGAGGCCGACAATGCTTGAAATCAAGCACCTCACAAAGGTTTTCTATCCGGGCACGGTCAACGAGAAGACTGCCCTGGAGAACGTGAGCCTGACGGTCAACGACGGCGATGTCATCTGCGTCATCGGCTCCAACGGTAGCGGAAAGAGCACGCTGTTCAACCTGATCAGCGGCACCTACCCGGTGACCAGCGGCGAGATTCTCCTGAACGGCAAGAACATCACCCACATGCCCGAGTACCGCAGGGCCTTCACCATCGGCCGCATCTTCCAGGACCCGACCAAGGGTACGGCGGCAAGCATGTCGATCGCGGACAACATGATTACCGCTTCGACCAAAGGAATGAAGGGGCTCCGCCGAAGCCTGAACAAGGCGAAGAAGGAGGAATTCGCCAAACTGCTCGAGCCGATCGGGCTTTCCAAGCGGCTGGAGGACAACGTCGGGCTGCTCTCCGGTGGACAGAGACAGGCGCTGACGTTGCTGATGACGGTCATGAGCAAACCCCAGCTGATTCTGCTTGACGAGCACACCGCGGCCCTTGACCCTCGCAACGCCCAAATCGTCATGGACCTGACCACCCAGTACATCACCCAGTACAACCTGACCGCGCTGATGGTCACCCACAACATGGAGTTCGCCATCAACTACGGCAACCGTCTGGTCATGATGGATGACGGGCAGATCGTGCTGGACATCCACGGCGAGGAGAAGAAGCGGCTGACTGTCTCCAAGCTGGTCAAGCTCTTCAGGACCGTACGCAACAAGGAGTATGACGACGACGAGGGATTGCTCACCAAGTGATGAACCACGGCTTTCCTTCAGATTCCTTTCAAGCGCCTTTCCGAGGCGCTTGTTTTTTTCTGATCGCCGAGCGGTTCCTGACGATGGCAAACATCGAAACCGACAGCAAGGATCACGCCGCACTGCAGGGGAAGGTTCCGGTATCCGGCTGTCGGCAGGCATCTTCAAGCTTTCCTCATGGAAAGTCCCCCACACCACTTGGATGCAGGGGACGGGAAAGCTTCCTTTGTATCGTGCTCAGCCTTCGACCTTCTTGGCCCAGAGCTTTTCCAGGGAATAGAATTCCCTGAGCTCCGCGCTCATCAGGTGGATGACGATCGGGCCGCAGTCCACCAAGGTCCAGCCATCACCGGCGGGACTCTTGTGGCGGTTGTTCACCTTCAGTCCGAGCGTCTCCAGCTCGCCCCACAGCTCGTGCACGACCCCTTTCAGGTGTCCGGTGCTGTTCACCGTGGCGATCACAAAGCAATCGGCCCAGCTGCACTCGGGATTCACATCAAGGATCTCCACATCCGCGCAACGACTATCCTCAAGAAAATGTTTCAGGCTTTCCGCCTGTTCAAGAATCTTCTTTGTCAACATATCAGTCTCTCCTCCGCCCTGCCCTCAGGGCACCTTGGAACCACACGTCCAACCAGGGTTCCGTCTTATTCCAATCAATCGCCTCAGGCAACACCTGGCCAAGATCAAGGTGCGTCCAACGGCTTGCCTTGCCCAATTCCTTCCAAAGGCCCGGAGCCTGGGCAAGCGACTCCAGCACCTCGGGAAACGCGCTCTTTTTCACCTGCTTGCGACTGGCGGAAAGAGCCTCCCACCCATCCTCCACATCTGTCTCCCGGCTGAGCGCCGAAAGCAAAAGCTTCAGGCGTTTCAGGTTCTCCACGGGAGCCGCATAGAGCATTCCCTGATCGACGGGAACCAGCGCCCTCACAGCCTCTTCGGTAGAGATGTCACGCCACGCCCCGTACGATTCCACAACCCGGCTCGGCATGTCAATGACCGTCAATACCGAACCTTCGCGGATGATTGCCACCGCATCGCTGCCAAAGGTCAGGTACGTCGCCTCGGTCTTCCGTGCGCAACCGGAAAGCAGAAGCGACAGGGCAATCCCCACCACAGGAAGCCAACGAACCCTCATCGAATCCGCTTTCCTTCCTTGAGACAGGCCTCCAGGGCCATGGTGGCATGGGCGTTCTCCCGTCCCAAATCCCGGAAATACCGGTCCTGTTTCAGGAGGATGGCAAGCGCCACGTCATCCAGCGTTTTCTGGTTCAGCAGTTCTCCTCTCTCCGCATCGGAGATATGGGTGCGCAGCGGCTCCAGATAATCGCTGACGAAAAGCACCAGGCCCATGCGTCCCATGTCGACCGAGCCGAGGGTGTGCCATCTGACCGCAGTGGCCAGACTGTCGTCGTATCCCTCTTCCCTCAGGAGCGCCGCAGCGACAGGACCATGCAACAGCTGGGGCTGGGATAGCTCCTCCGGCTCGAGCTCCACGTGATGGGAATCGATGAAATCGTACAGCTGTTCGTCACTCCACTCACGGCAGACATCATGGAGCAGGCCGCATGCGTACAGCTCGTCGTCCTCCATCGTCTCCCCGAACATGTGGGACAGGCGGATGTTGGTCAGCGCCACGCTCACGCTGTGGGTAAAGCGGTGGTTGCTCTCGCAACTCCGGATTCTTGCCTCAATGGCGGTACAATCGATGGGCTTCAACATAGTCAGCTACTTCCTTTGGCATAAGAGTCCGAATCGCTTCCGGTATCGCGCTATGACGTCTCAGCGCGCCAATGGCATCACGAATCTCCGTGGAACTGTCGCTGAACAGACTCTCATGGATGTATTTCAAATCGATGTCCGGTCCATTCCAGACCGGTTCGGCAATCTCCCTCCGGGCGACCACAAAGGTGGCGACCTTGCGAAGTTCATCGAAGTTGTGCCACTTGGGAAGCCCCGGAAGCAGGTCGTCACCTATCACGACACCAAGCTTTCCGTCAACCGGGTATTTCTGATAAATCTCGGCGACGGTATCGCTGGTGTAGGAGACGCCGCCACGCTCCAGCTCCATCGGGTCGACAATCAGGGAGCACTTGGGGTCGTCGGGATAGAGCGAAGGATAGGCTTTGACTGCAAGGCGGAGCATCTCGAAGCGGTCAAGCCCGCTGGCGAGATGCATCTCCTGCTTGAAATTGTTTTTGGCCACCGGAACAAGGATGAACCGCCGGTAGCCGGTGGAGGTCAAAACGGAATGAATCAGATGAAGGTGCCCGAGATGGACGGGATCGAAGCTGCCCCCCACCATAGCGGTGGCAAGGCGCATGACTGCCGCATGCTCCATGGTGTTATTCCTCCTCCGGCTGCTTCTGCTCCTCCGGCATGACGTATTCGGCGTCAAGGTCTGGATGGGAGGAGAAGCCTCCCGTCTGCAAGACTCCATCGTTTCCCCTCGTGGCGAGACGCATGAAAGCCTGCTTGACCTCTTCAATCCCCTGGTCAAGGAAGAC
>CAJMOS010000121.1 GCA_905215015.1 uncultured bacterium
CTCCACGCCGATGGTACTGCGGTCTTTCCGCGGGAGAGTAGGTAGCCGCCGGGCCTTTTCCTTTTCCTTGAAAGGCGTGCCTCAGGCACGCTTTTTTTGTATCCTGACGGCCGTATCCTGCTGGTTGAATGTCGTTGCTCTTTCAGGTACATTGGTACAAATGAGAGGAGCAGGTCATGCAGATTACGTTGAACCACCTGAAGCGAAGCTATGGTGATCTTCATGCTGTCAATGATGTCAGCCTCACCATTCCTTCCAACAAGATCTTCGGCATCATCGGCAAGAGTGGCGCGGGCAAATCGACCTTGGTCAGGCTTATTTCCTTGTTGGAGAAGCCGGATTCCGGGGAGGTGTATTACGACGACAAACGCGTGGACAATCTGTCTAGCGAGGAGCTGATGCTGCATCGGCGCCATATCGGCATGATTTTCCAGAACTTCAACCTGTTTTCCAGCCGCGATTGCGCTGGAAACATTGCGTATCCGATGGAAGTCAACGGCTATAAACGCGACGTAATCGACAAGCGGGTCAAGGAACTGCTGCACGTGGTTGGTCTTGACGGAAGGGAGAAGGCTCGTATCAGTACCCTTTCCGGCGGGCAGAAGCAACGTGTCGCCATCGCCCGCGCCCTGTCCTGCAACCCCGGAATCCTCTTCTGCGACGAAGCGACGAGCGCCCTCGACCCGCAGACGACCAGTTCGATCCTCGACCTGATCAAGGAGTTGCAGAAGAAGATGAGCCTGACGGTGGTGATGATCACCCACCAGATGGAGGTCGTCCGTGACGCATGCGAGGAGGTCGCTGTCCTGAATGACGGCGTCGTCGTCGAGGAGGGGAAGGTGAGCGATATCTTCAGCAAGCCACGGCATCCAGTCACCAAGGACTTCCTTTCCCGCCTGGTCGGCGTGGACCAGGGCAAGAAGACCGACACCGTCTACCAATGGTCCCGCACCAAGGGATCCTACATCCTCCGCTTTCCAGGCGAGGTGACCGACAAGCCTGTCATCAGCATGATCAGCAAGAAGTTCGATGTGGATTTCAACCTGCGCGCCGGAGGTGTGCAGACCGTCGGTGGGGAGGAAATCGGCACGATGTACGTCGACATCATCTGCTCCGACCCGGCGAAACTGCCCGAGGTCATCAGCGCCCTGCGCGGTGAGGGCTTGATTGTCGAGGAGGTCAAGAAATGAACTGGACTACCTTTTCCCGCCTGATTCTGCCTGCTACCGGCCAGACGCTGGTCATGGTCTTCTTTTCCACGATTTTTTCCCTGATTCTGGGATTTCCGTTGGGTGTCCTGCTGATGGCGACCAGCCGTGAGGACCAAGGTGGCATCATCCCGCATCGCGTGCTGAACGAAGTGATGGACAAGATTGTCAACATTCTGAGGAGCTTTCCCTTCATCATCCTGATGATTGTGCTTTTCCCTCTTTCCCGCCTGATCCTTCATACCGCTATCGGAACCAAGGCGACCATCGTCCCGCTTTCGATCGCAGCCGCTCCCTTTGTGGCTCGTGTCGTCGAGTCGGCGTTGAAGGAGGTCGATCCGGGAGTCATCCAGGCAGCAAGGGCGATGGGTTCGACCAACCGGCAGATCATCGTGAAGGTGCTGGTCCCCGAGGCGCTTCCAAGCTTGATTGACGGTGTGACATTGACCATCATCAACCTGATCGGCTACTCGGCCATGGCCGGCGCAATCGGCGGCGGTGGTCTTGGCGACCTCGCCATCCGTTACGGGTACCAGCGCTTCCGGCCTGAGATCATGGCGGTCGCCGTCATCGTGATCCTCGTGTTGGTCCAGGCAATCCAGCTCGCTGGCAACAAGTTGAGCGCCAAAATGCTGGCAAGCCGCTGAGTCTGTCCTGAGGCTACGCCCTCTCCTTGCGAGAGGGTATTTTTTTTAATGCAAGACATGCATATATATCGAAATTTTTTACAAATTATTAACTATTTACTACTAAATGAGTTGCATTGTTAATTTTCCGTTTCTGATGACAATTTGGGAAAAATCCCCTTGCATTTGATGCGGAGTTTCGATATCGTATGAAGCCATCAAGAGAAGGAGAGACATGATGGACGACAAATTCTTCGCTATCGACAGCATGTGCATGATGTCTCTCATGATGCCCTGGCGGGCATAACATCATTCATATTCATTCAACGGTCAATTTGGGTTTCTTGTAACGAAAGGCGTATGCCGTATTCGTTTGTTCCATACATTACCTGTTTACAATCCACCTATCTGGTGAGGAGAAATTTGATTATGAAAAAGACTTTGATTGCTGCTTTTGCTGTCTTGTTGTCGGTTTCCGCCGTTTTTGCCAACGGCTCGAAGGAAGAGAAGGGCGCCGCGCAGGCACAGGGACCGGTCACGCTGAAGGTCGGAGCCACTCCTGAGCCGCATGCCGCCCTGCTGAACTTGGTCGTTGACGACCTCGCCAAGCAGAACATCAACCTGCAGGTTGTCGAATTCACCGACTATGTCACCCCGAACGAAGCTTTGGAGAACGGCGAGCTTGACGCCAACTACTTCCAGCACATCCCGTATCTTGATTCCTTCAACAAGGAGAGGGGCTACCATCTGGTCAACGCCGGCGGAATCCATGTCGAGCCGTTCGCCCTCTACTCCAAGAAGTACAAGAGCCTTGCCGATATCCCCAGTGGCGCTACGGTAGCAATCCCCAATGATCCGACCAACGAAGGCCGCGGTCTCCTGCTCCTGCAGGCAGCCGGTCTGCTGAAGCTGAATGACAATGCCGGACTGGAAGCCACTCCTGTCGATGTGAAGGAGAACCCGAAAAACCTGAAGTTCCAGGAAGTCGAGGCCGCCTCGCTGCCAAGAGTCCTTGATGATGTCGATGCTGCCGTCATCAACGGCAACTACGCCATCCCCGCCGGCCTGATCGCCACCCGTGACGGCCTGTTCGTCGAGGATTCCTCCTCTCCGTACGTCAATGTGGTTGCCGTCAAGTCTGGCCATGAGAACGATCCCGCCATCAAGGCGCTGGTCGCTGCCCTGAAGAGCCAGAAGGTTGCCGACTACGTAGCCCAGCACTATCCCAACGGCGAGGTCGTCCTGGTCAAGTAACCGCGCTTTTCCCATTGGTTTCCTCCAAGGAGGCTCCCGCCAGGGGGCCTTCTTTCGTTTGTGCTTTCCCTTTGTTACCTGTACGTTTGTTTCGTGTTTGTAGAAGTATGGAATATCTGATTGTCGCCTTGTTGGCGTTTGCCATTGTCCTGTTGGTGGTGCTCCTCACGCGGAAAGCGGAAAGTGGACGGGATGGTGCCGTCCTTTCCGCCAAAATCGAGGCGGTCTCCCGGGAGAGCTCCCAGACCCGGAAAGAGTTGCTGGAAATGCTCGAGCAATACCGCCAGAGCGAGGAATTCAGCCTTCGTGACTTGAAGTCCCGGCTTGACCTTTCCTCTGGGCAGAGCCGGAAGGAGCTGTTGGGGATGATGGAGCAGTACCGGCAGTCTGTAGGACAGCTGGAAAAACAGGTTGCCTCCAGCTTGGAAACCATCCGGAGCGACAACGAGAAACGGATCATCAACCTGCAGCAGAGCGTCGACATGCGTCTGAAGAGTTCCCTGAGCGCCTCGTTCTCCGCCGTCAGCGACCAACTGAACAAGGTCTATGAGGGTCTGGGGCAGGTCAAGGAGCTGACCAGCGGGGTCGATGACCTGAAAAGGTTGATGGGGAACATCAAGACCCGCGGTACCATGGGGGAAGTCCAAGCGAAAAATATCCTGGACGACATCCTCGCGCCAAACCAGTACGAGGAAAATGTCGAATGCAAGCCTCAAAGTGGACTGCGGGTCGAGTTTGCCGTCCGTCTTCCTGGCACTGGCAGCGACGTCGTCTATCTTCCGATCGACTGCAAGTTCCCCAAGGAGGATTTCGAACGGATCCTCAACGCCCAGGAGGCGGGTGACCGGGATGCCCTGCAGCTGGCCCGACGCGCGCTGGAGGTGAGGGTGAAGGGGGAGGCGAAGGATATCTCCGCCAAATACCTCGACCCGCCACATACCACAGCCTTCGGGATTATGTTCCTGCCGAGCGAGGGGCTGTACGCCGAGGTGATCCGGATTCCAGGCATCGTCGACGACCTGCAGCGCACATACAAGGTGGTGGTCAGCGGACCGACGACCTTGGCGGCGATCCTCAACAGCCTGCAGATGGGGTTCCGGACCTTGGCGATCCAGAAGCGTAGCGAGGAGGTCTGGAAAGTCCTTTCTGCGGTCCGCACTGAATTTGGCCGGTTCGGGGAAGAACTGGATACCGCGCAGAAACGGATCGGCCTGGTTGCCAGGTCATTCGACGAAGTATCCAAGCGGACGAGGATGATGGACAGGAAGCTCAGCTCGGTGGAGATGATGGAAGGCGACAAAGCCACCACCATGTTGCAAGATTCTGTATAAATTTACATATACACTGGACAATAATGCATATTTATGTGATAATTCCCCCCGTACCGGAGGATACGTATGCAGTGCAATCTGAAAGGAAGAAGCTTCCTGACATTGAAGGATTATTCGAAAGAGGAAATCCTCTATCTTCTTGACCTGGCCGCGGCCTTGAAGGCGAAGAAGAAAGGCAAACCTCATCCTTCCTACGTGGACGGCAAACTTCTGGAAGGGAAGAACGTCGTGTTGATTTTCGACAAGACGAGCACCAGAACGCGCTGCGCCTTCGAGCTTGGCGCCAGTGACGAGGGCGCCCATGTGACCTACCTGACCGGAAGCCAGATGGGGAAGAAGGAGTCGATCGAGGATACGGCGAAGGTCCTTGGCAGGATGTATGACGCGATTGAATATCGGGGATATTCGATGGAACTGGTGAAGGACCTGGTCCGCTTCAGCGGCGTGCCTGTCTGGAATGGACTGACCGACGACGATCACCCGACACAGACGTTGGCAGACTTCCTGACCGCGGTGGAGCATACCGGCAAACCGGTCGGCCAGCTGAAATTCACCTATGTCGGCGATGGCCGGAACAACGTCTCCAACGCCTTGTTGATGGGTGCGGTGAAAGTCGGCATGGACTTCAGCATCGCCACTCCGAAGGAGCTCTGGCCGGACGCCGACCTGCTCGCCTGGGCGGAATCGGAGGCCAGGAAGAGCGGCAGCGTCATCCACGTGACTACCGACCCGAACGAAGCCGTGAAGGGCGCCGATGTGGTTTACACCGATGTCTGGGTTTCGATGGGCGAGGAGGCGAAGACCGCCGAGCGCATCAAGCTGCTGCATCCTTATCAGGTGACGATGGATCTGCTGAAGGCCAGTGGAAACGAGAAGGTGCTTTTCGAGCACTGCCTGCCCTCGTTCCATGACCTTGGAACCCAGATCGGCAAGCAGATCTACGAGCAGTACGGTTTGAAGGAGCTCGAGGTGACCGACGAGGTTTTCCGCTCTTCGCACTCCGTCGTCTTCGACGAGGCGGAAAACCGGTTGCACACCATCAAGGCTGTGGAAGTGGCCACACTGAGTGACACTCTTGGAGAAAAATGAACCGATTCGGGTGGTGTGGCTGACGAAAGCATGGTATAGTGTCAACAACAAGGTGTTGCCATGCCAAAGAAAATAGACCATGAAGCGCGCAAGCAGGAAATCCTGCAGGCCGCGCTGAAGGTATTTGCCCGTGAGGGATACCGGAATTCGAACCTGAGCCTGATTGCGGCCGAGTGCAGCCTATCCCGGCCGACCATTTACCAGTATTTCACCGACAAGGAGGAAATCTACCACTATGCGGTGAAGCTGGTCACGGGTCGCATGTTCTCCAAGTATGTGTCCTACGTCTGGCGGGATCCTAGCGGAGAGATCGACAAGCTGATCCGGATCTGCGAGGATATCATCGACACAGCCGACGCCAACAACACCGAAATCAGCAACCTGGTCGGAGTGATGATCCAGGTCAAGCACGAGGGCCGGGATTTCGAGGGAATGATCATGCACCGTACCGCAAAGCTCTCCATCCTCTTCAAGCGGCTGATCCGCTCCGGGATGGCAAGCGGGGTGGTGAAGAGCTGCGATGTCGACAAGGTCGCCGAGCAGCTGATGGTGCTGTTGGAGGGGGCTTGCCTGCGGATCGCCTTCTTCAAGAAATACGATACCAGCCAGGACAAGGACATTATCCGGACCTTCCTCGTCTCCTTCAAGAAGTAGCCGATTCCCGTCAGCGTGAGTATATTTCCTCCGTACGAGATGATTCCGGAGGGAGAACGGAATATGGATACTGATAAACTGACATTACGGATGAAAGAAGCCTTGAAGGAGGCCGTCCAGCTCGCCAAGGACAACCACAACAGCGAGGTGGGCACCGAGCACTTGTTGCTCGCCATGGTCCGCCAGCAAAGCGGAGTAATCGCGCCGCTTCTCGAGAAGATCGGTGTGTCCAGCGGTCAGTTCGAGCAGACCTTCAGGCAGATGGTCGATAGCGCCCCGAAGGCCTATGGCGACCATGCCCAGGTCAATTTCTCCACAATCCTGAACGACGAACTGGAGGGCGCCCAGCGCATCGCCGGTTCGATGAAGGACGAATACCTTTCGGCCGAACATTTTCTTCTGGCCGTTCTGGATGACACGCACACGCGGTGCAACGACGCGTTGCAAAAGCTCGGCGTGACCAAGACCGAGGTCCAGGCAGCGCTGAAGGAACTGCGCGGAGGCCAGACCATCACCAATGATGATCCGGAGGCGCAGTACCAGACCCTTGAGAAGTACACCATCGACATGACCGCGGCGGCCAAGTCGGGCAAGCTCGACCCGGTCATCGGCCGTGACGAGGAAATCAGAAGAGTGATGCAGGTGCTCTCGCGCCGCACGAAGAACAACCCCGTGCTGATCGGCGAGCCCGGTGTCGGCAAGACCGCCATCGTCGAAGGTTTGGCCCAGAGAATCGCTAACGGGGATGTTCCGGAAAGTCTGAAGGGCAAACGGATCCTGAGCCTGGATGTCGGCCAGCTGGTGGCGGGAGCTTCCTACGTCGGCCAGTTCGAGCAACGTATGAAGGGGGTCATCAACGAGGTGGTCCGTTCCGAAGGCAAGATCATCCTCTTCATCGATGAGCTTCACACCATCATCGGCGCGGGACAGGGTGGAAACAGCCATACCGACGCCAGCCAGCTGATCAAGCCGGCTCTCGCCCGTGGCGAGCTGCATACCATTGGCGCAACGACGCTCGACGAGTACCGCAAGTACATCGAGACCGACAAGGCCTTGGAGCGTCGCTTCCAGCCAGTCTACTGCAAGGAGCCGAGCGTGGAGGACACCATTGCCATCCTGCGCGGCCTGAAAGAGAAGTACGAGGTGCATCATGGTGTCCGCATCAAGGATGACGCACTGGTGGCCGCGGCGACCCTTTCCAACCGGTACATCACCAACCGGTTCCTGCCCGATAAGGCAATCGACCTGATTGATGAGGCGGCAAGCCAGCTGAAGATGGAAATCGAAAGTCAGCCTGTCGAGCTGGACAGGCTCGAGCGGAAGATCCTGCAGCTGAAGATCGAGCAGAAGTCCTTGGAGAACGAGACCGATCCTTCCAGCAAGGAACGGCTCGAGAAGATCAAGGGCGAGCTTGCCGACTTGAACAACCAGGCGGGCTCGATGCGGCTGCAGTGGCAGAACGAGCGTGACGCCATCGTCGGCATCAAAGAGAAGAAGACCCAGCTGGAACAGCTCCGCGTCCAGGAAAAGGACGCCGAGCGTTCGGGAGACCTTGGGCGCGCAGCGCGTATCCAGCATGGAGAGATTCCTGCCCTGATGCAGCAGATCAAGGAGGCGGAGGACAAGCTGAACTCCGTGCAGAAGGATGGCCGGCAGTTGCTTCGTGAGGAAGTCGATGAGGACGATATCGCCCGTATCGTCAGTTCGTGGACCGGTGTGCCTGTGACGAAGATGCGCTCCAGCGAAAAGCAGAAGTACCTGCAGCTTGAGTCGATTCTTTCCAAGCAGGTGGTCGGACAGGAGGAGGCGATCAAGGCGGTC